>JAUXPP010000042.1 GCA_030683705.1 Polaromonas sp.
CGATCGGGTCTTCCACGGTCAGGATGTGGCCGTATTCGGTTTCGTTGAGGTAGTTGACCATGGCCGCCAGCGTGGTGGACTTGCCCGAGCCGGTCGGGCCGGTGACCAGCACCATGCCGCGCGGCTTCATCGCCAGGTCGCCGAAAATTTTGGGCGCGTTGAGCTGCTCCAGCGTCAGGATTTTCGAGGGAATGGTCCGGAACACGGCGCCGGCGCCGCGGTTCTGGTTGAAGGCATTGACCCGGAAGCGCGCCAGGCCGTCGATCTCGAAGGAGAAGTCGATCTCCAGGAACTCTTCATAGTTCTTGCGCTGGGTGTCGTTCATGATGTCGTACACCATGGAGTGGACCTGCTTGTGGTCCAGCGGATCGACGTTGATGCGCCGCACATCGCCATGGACCCGGATCATGGGCGGCAGGCCGGCTGACAAATGCAGGTCGGAGGCCTTGTTCTTGACGCTGAAAGCCAGCAGTTGGGTAATGTCCATCCCGGGGATCCCTCTTAAGTTTACAGTCGGATTATGACCATGATTGTTGACAAGCTCCAAGCCGTTCAGGCGCGCATTGTGGCCGCCTGTGCAACGGCGGGGCGCGACCCGGCCGATGTGCGCCTGCTGGCCGTGTCCAAGACCTTTGGCCTGGATGCGGTGCTGGCGGCCATGTCCGGCGGGCAGCGCGCCTTCGGCGAGAACTACATCCAGGAGGGCGTGGAGAAAATTCTGGCGTTGCGCGAGCAGCTGGCCGCGCCCTCCCCCCTGTCGGATTCCAGCCACGCCGGCACTGCAGAATGGCACTGCATCGGTCCGATCCAGAGCAACAAGACGCGGCTGGTGGCGGAACACTTCGACTGGGTGCAGTCGGTGGACCGCCTGAAGATTGCGCAGCGCCTGAGCGAGCAGCGGCCCGCGCACTTGCCGCCGCTGCAGTTGTGCCTGCAGGTCAATATCGACGGCGGCGTTACCAAGGCCGGCGTGCCGCCGCAAGAGCTGCAGGCGCTGGCCGTGGCGGTGGCGCGCCTGCCGCGGCTGCGGTTACGCGGCCTCATGTCCATCCCCGAACCTGCTCCTGATTTTGTAGCGGCTTGTGCGGTCCACCAAAGGACCCGGGACCTGTTTGACCAGATCAACCAGGCCGGCGTGTTGCCGCAGGCCATGGACACCCTGTCGATGGGCATGACCGCAGACCTCGAAGCCGCGATTCATGCGGGCAGCACCATGGTGCGGGTCGGGACGGCCATTTTCGGTGGCAGATAGAGCCCCACGTTCGTTCAATGCGTGTCACTGCCTGCACCATGCAGGCCGCCCCACGCCTTCGTAGCGGCTACTTTTTCGGGACGGTCATGGGTTTGACCGCACCGCAGTCGGCGGACAGCCACTTGCCGGAGCCGTTCAAGGTCATTTTTTCGGGCTTGCCCTTGACCGTGCTGGTGGTCTCCATCTTCATGGTGTAGGCTTCGTTGCTGGTGTAGGTGATCAGGCCTTCGCCGCTGGACGGCGGCTGGGTGCAACTGAAGCTGATCTTCTGGGTGTTGCCGGTACGCGGCGAGGCGCTGCTTTTGCAGTCGCCCTGTTGCGGCGGGGGGATGGCGTCGCGCTCGACCATCTCCCGGGTCATGCACACCTTCATGCTGATGCCGCCGCCCGCGCCGGCGCCCATGCTCATGCCCTGTTTGGCCAGCATGTCTTCCATCTGCTTGCGCTGCGCCGGCGGCATGCTGGCCATCTGCTGCTGCATCTGCGCCATGGCCTTGTCCACTTCGGCCGAGCCGCCCATTTTGTTGTTGATCTCCCACAGGCCGGGTTTGGTGCCCTGGGCCATGGCCGGCAGGCCAGCGATCAGCAGCGCGCCTAGCAATGCGGCACGTGTGGCGATCAGGGGGGTGGGAAAGGGTGTGTTCATGGGTCCTCCGGTCCGTGGTGGTGAAGCGGCAAAGTCTAGGGGTGGTCCGCACTGTCCTGCAAGTGAGAAAAGTCCGGTTTTGGCGTTCAGGCACCGGCTTGGGCGCCCAGCGCCAGCCGCGTGCTGTTCTTGACCTCCTCCATCACCGCATAAGTGCGCGTCTCGCGGACGCCGGGCAGTTGCCACAGCGCGGTGCCGGCAAACTGGCGGTAGGCGGCCATGTCGGCCATGCGGGTCTTGAGCAGGTAGTCGAAGCCGCCGGCCACCATGTGGCATTCCATGATTTCGGGATACACCTGCACCGCCGCCTTGAAGGCGTCGAACACATTGGGCGTGGTGCGGTCCAGCAACACCTCGACAAACACCGTCATGCCGGCGCCCAGTTTGAGCGGATTGAGACGCGCCTCGTAGCCGAGGATGTAGCCGTCGCGTGTGAGGCGCTGCACCCGCGCCAGCACGGCGGTGGGTGACAGCGCCACCGCTTCGGCCAGCTTGAGGTTGGCCATGCGCCCGTCCTGCTGGAGCAGGTTCAGGATCTTCAGGTCGATGCGGTCGATATCGGCAGGCAGTTCGGTCATGCTGGTGAATTATTCGGAAAAGAGGCCTGAATTTAGCGTGAAATTCGCAGTTATTGCAGACAACATGGGGTGATTCACCAGTTCCAGGAGTTTTTATGCGCCGTCCGCCCTGCCTGCCCCATCCCTGCCGACCGGAGGCCGCCATTGTCGGGGCACATTTGCAACAGCTCGCCGGCACCCTCGACTGGGACAGTGCGGCACTATTGGCCCAGCCCTGGGTGCAGGCGGTACGTGACAATCCGCCGCCCTTCTGGGCCATGGAAAGCCTGCTCCGGGAGTACCCGATCAGCAGCAACGAAGGCCTGGCGCTGATGCGCCTGGCCGAAGCCCTGCTGCGGGTGCCGGATGCCGAAACCGCGATCGCGCTGACGGCCGACCAGCTCGGCCGCGCCGATTTTGCCGGCGCCAGCGACGCGATGATGGCGCGCCTGTCGGCCTCGGCCATCGCCCTGTCCAGGAAGTTTCTGCCTGAGGATGGCCAGAGCAGCCTCATGAGCAAGCTGGGCGCGCGCACCGTGGTGGCCGCCACCTTGCGCGCGGTGCAGTTGCTGGGCCGGCAGTTTGTGCTGGGCCAGGACATCGCGGAGGCGATGAAGCAGGCCGACGCTGCCAGACAGGGTCTTCCCGGCCTGCGCTTCAGCTTCGACATGCTGGGCGAGGGCGCGCGCACTGCCGCCGATGCGCAGCACTACCTGGCCGGTTATGAAAACGCTATTAAATCAATAGCTGCTCACGCACGTCCAGACAGGGCTTGTGAGCACAATGACGGCATATCGATCAAGCTCAGCGCGCTGCACCCGCGTTACGAAGAGACCCAGCACGCGCGGGTGATGGCCGAGCTGGTGCCGCGGGTCTGGGACCTGTGCGAGCGGGCCGCCCGCGCCAACATCAGCCTGACCATAGACGCCGAAGAAGTGGACCGGCTGGAGTTGTCGCTGGCGGTGTTCGAGGCGCTGGCCGCGCGTGTGGCGGATCAGCTTCCGCAGTGGCGCGGCCTGGGCCTGGCGCTGCAGGCTTACCAGACACGTTCGCTGGACCTGGTCCAACACGTGATCGCCCTCGCCCGCCACTACCGGCTGCGTTTCATGTGCCGGCTGGTCAAGGGCGCTTACTGGGACTCGGAAATCAAGCGCGCGCAGGAGCTGGGCCTGCCCCACTACCCGGTGTTCACCCACAAGCAGCACACCGACATCTCTTACCTGGCCTGCGCGCAGGCCCTGCTGGCCGCGCCGGATGCCATCTACCCGCAGTTTGCCGGGCACAACGCGGGAACCATTGCCGCCATCATCCAGATGGCTTCACGGGCCCCCACGCTTGCCGCTTCGCGTGCTGCGCTGCCCCCCGAGGGGGCTGTTTCTCCTGGGGGCGGCCCGTCGGAGAAACGCGCAGCGCCGCAATTCGAATTGCAGCGCCTGCACGGCATGGGCGAAGGAGTCTTCCGCGAGGTGCTGAAGAACCCGGGCATCGCCTGCCGCGTTTACGCCCCCGTTGGTGCGCACTGCGACCTGCTGGCCTACCTGGTGCGGCGGCTGCTGGAAAACGGCGCCAACTCCTCGTTTGTGCACCAGCTCGCCGACGAATCGGTCGGCATGGACCAGTTGCTGGGATCGCCGCTGTGGCTGGCGCCCGCAGCGTCGCTGCCGCTGCCGCCGGATCTCTACGGTCCCGGCCGCCGCAACAGCGAGGGCCTGGACCTCACGGTCGAAAGCATGCGTGCGCCGCTGTTAGCCGCGCTGGCCAGCACCGCCATTCCGGTGGTGCCGGCGTTTGATGCCAAACTGGCCTCCAGCGCAATAACGACGGGCGTGAGCAGCTATCAAAAGTGGAGCAGAGTGCCGGTGGCTGAACGCGCCGCGGTGTTGCGCCGCGCCGCCGATGCGCTGCAGCAGCAGATGCCGCGCTTTTGCGCGCTGCTGGTGAAGGAGGCTTTCAAGACCTGGGGCGATGCGGTGGCCGAGGTGCGCGAGGCGATCGACTTCCTGCGCTACTACGCGGGCGAGGCCGAACGCATCATGGCGCCCATCGCCTTGCCGGGACCGACCGGCGAAACCAACGAGCTGCGCCTGCGTGCGCGCGGCGTCTGGGTCTGCATCAGCCCCTGGAATTTTCCGCTGGCGATTTTCACCGGCCAGGTCGCCGCCGCGCTGGCCACCGGCAATGCGGTGCTGGCCAAGCCGGCCGAACAGACGCCGGGCGTGGCCTGGGAAGCGGTGCAGCTGCTGCACGCGGCGGGGGTGCCCGAAGGCGCGCTGCAACTCTTGCACGGCCCCGGCGACACCGTGGGCGCCGCGCTGGTGGCGGCACCGGGTATTGCCGGCGTGGTGTTCACCGGCTCCACCGAAGTCGCCAGAATCATCAACCGGGCGCTCGCCGCCAGGGACGGCCCCATCGTGCCGCTGATTGCCGAGACCGGTGGCATCAACGCCATGCTGGTCGACAGCACGGCCCTGCCCGAGCAGGTGGTCGATGCCGTGGTGCAGAGCGCCTTCCGCTCGGCCGGCCAGCGCTGCTCGGCGCTGCGCCTGCTGTGTGTGCACGAGGGCATTGCCGACAAGGTGATCGCCATGATCCAGGGCGCGCTGCAGGAGCTGGTAGCCGGTGATCCAGCCGAGCTGGCGACCGACCTCGGCCCGGTGATAGACCGCGCGGCCTTTGACACCATCCAGCAGCAGGTGCAAGCCATCCATTCAGCATTAAATAGGCCTCCAGCCCTTGCGGGACAAGCGCAAAGAGCTCCTGATTCGATAGCAAACCTGGTGCCGCCGCTGGCCTTTGAAGTCGGCAGTATCGGCGAGGTCAAGGCCGAAATTTTCGGCCCGGTGCTGCAGATCGTGCGCTGGTCCGGCGATCCTGCTGCGGTGATTGCAGAGATCAATACGCTCGGCTACGGCCTGACCCTGGGCATCCAGACGCGGATAGACGCGCGTGCCCAGGCACTGGCCGCGGCAGCGCATGTGGGCAATATCTACATCAACCGCAACATGGTGGGTGCGGTGGTCGGTGTGCAGCCTTTCGGCGGCGAGGGCCTCAGCGGCACCGGACCCAAAGCCGGTGGCCCGAACTACCTGGTCCGCTTCTGCACCGAGCAGACGGTGACGGTCAACACCACGGCGGCGGGCGGGAATGCGGCCTTGCTGGCGGGAGGGACCTGAGCCCGGGCCTCCATCCTCAGGCGGTCTGGCTGGCGGGGCTGAGCTGCAGCTTCTGGATAAACAGCTCCAGCTCCTCGATAGGCAGCGGCTTGCTGAACAGGTAGCCCTGGAAACAACTGCAGCCGTGGCGCGCCAGGAAGTCGCGCTGGGCGGTGGTTTCCACACCCTCGGCCATCACGCCCAGGCCCAGGCTTTGGGCCAGGCCGATGATGGTGCGGGCAATCGCGGCATCGTTCGGATCGGTCAGCACGTCCTTGACGAAGGCGCGGTCGATCTTGAGCTGGTCCAGCGGCAGGTACTTGAGGTAGGACAGGGCGGAGTAACCGATCCCGAAGTCGTCGATGGACAGCGTCACGCCGGCTTCCTTGAGGATGCCCATTTTGGCGATGGTCACGTCCATGTCGTTGGCCAGCAGGCTTTCGGTCAACTCGAGCTTGAGCCGGTGGGCGCTGATGCCGGCACCGGCGATGGCCGCCATGACCTGCTCGACAAATTCCGGGTGCCGGAACTGGCGCACGCTGACGTTGATGGCGATGCTGAACGAACGGGTTTCCGGCCGCCTGGCCCACTGGCCCAACTGGGCACAGGCGGTGTCCAGCACCCACTTGCCCAGCGGCAGGATCAGCCCGCTTTCCTCGGCCTGGGCAATGAAGTCATTGGGTGCCACGAGGCCGCGTTGCGGGTGGTTCCAGCGCACCAGCGCCTCGACGCCCACCATGTGGCCTTCGGGGCCCACCTGGGGCTGGTAATACAGCACGAACTCGCTGTTGCGCAGGCCCTGGCGCAATTCGCTGGTCAGGGCAGCGTTGGCCGTGGCCACCGCCTGCATGCCAGGGTCGAAAAAACAGATGGTGTTGCGGCCGGCTGCCTTGGCCTGGTACATCGCCAGGTCGGCCTGCTTGAGCAGATCGCCCACGCTTTGCTGGTGCTGGGTGACCAGCGTGATGCCTATGCTGCAGGTGCCGTCGTATTCGTTGCCGGCCAGGTCGCAGGGTTCGCACAGCGTGGCCAGGATTTTCTGCGCCACCACCCGCGCCCGGTCGCTGGCAGCCTCGCGGTCGTCGCCCAGGTCCTGCAGCAGCACCACGAACTCGTCGCCGCCTAGCCGGGCCACCGTGTCGCGCAGCCGCACGCAGGAGTTCAGGCGCGCCGCGACCTTTTGCAGCAGCAGGTCGCCGACGGCATGGCCGCGCGTGTCGTTGAGGACTTTGAAGTTGTCCAGGTCGATGAACATCAGCGCGCCGGTGCGGTCAGGGTTGTCGCCGGGCAGCAGGGCCTGGCGCAGGCTGTCCATCAGCAACTGGCGATTCGGCAATTGTGTGAGCGTGTCATAAAACGCCAGGTGCTCGATTTCTTCCTCGGCGGCCTTGCGCGTGGTGATGTCGCGGGCCACCGCCACCCAGTGCGTGAGCCCGCGGCTGAAATAGTCGACCGGCACGATGTCCAGCTCGAGCCAGAACTGCTCGCCGCTTTTTTTGTAGTTGATCAGTTCGGCGCGCACCGGTTGCGCTTGCTGCAGTGCCTTGCGGATGCGATCGAGCTCGACCCGCTGCGTGCGTTCGCCCTGCAGCAGGCGCGGCGACTGGCCCATCACCTCGCTGCGGCTGTAACCGGTGTGCCGCTCGAAAGCATCGTTGACAAACACGATGCGTGGTCCCGGGGCGTCGACCGGGCCGGCCTCGGTGATCAGCACCAGATCGTTGAGCCGGGAGATGCTGGTCTGCAGCAGCAGCAACTGCTCCTGCGACTGGCGCCTTTCGGTGACGTCGCGCAGGTACAGCGCCAGCCCGTCGTCGAACGGGTAGACCCGGAGCTCCAGCCACTTGCCGGCGATGGTGTACCAGGCCTCGAACTCCTGGTGGCTGGTATTGGCAAAAGCCGCCGTCAGGTTGTGGCGCAACTGCGCCACGCCATCGCTGTCCAGCGCGTCCCAGATCGGCAGGCCCAGCAGCGCGGCGCCGGGCCGGCCGATCAGCCGTTCGCTCTCCGGGTTCAGATAGGTCAGGCGTCCTTCACAGTCCACCGTGACAAACGCGTCATGGATGCTGGCCAGTGTGGTGGACAGGCGCATGGTCAGGCTTTGGGCCTCCTGCTCGGCGCGTTTCTGGACCGTCAGGTCCCGGATCACGCCCGAAAGATGGGTCACCGCGCCGGTGGCATCACGCACGACCTCCCCGAGCGCACGCACGCACAGGGGCTGGCCGCCGGTGGTGAGCAGTTGTGCTTCTTCGTCGAACGCGGTTCCGTCGGCAAGACAGGCTGACAGCACCGAGCCCATGCGCCCTCGCCACTCGGGGCAAAAAATCCCCGGGAAATCTTCCCATGCCGGGGGCTCTGCAGGCGCCCTGCCCAGCAGCTGCGCCAGTTGCGCCGACCATACCAGCCGGCGTTCGGGCAGCACCAGCATCCAGCTGCCGGCACTCGCAGCCCGCTCAAGAAGTCTCAACAGGTCAGGCGGCGCAGCTTGTCCGCCCACGCCTGGGCTGAGCAATACCTGCGGGGTCGAAAGCGGGGAGGTCGGCGGCATATCCCACGAAAGTTAACATGCGCGCCGGCCGCGCGGCGCTGGCGGGAATGCCCGTCAGGGTGTCGGACGTTGGCTTCGTTCCTTCTCCAGCGCTGCGTGGAGCTGGTCGAGCGCGCGCACGCAGTCGAGCACCACCGCCTGCACCAGGCTGGCCGGGAGCGGCGGCACCGCCGGCTGTTCACCCGGGGGGGCGCCCACGGTGCGCAGCAGCCGGGTCCGCACCGCCTCGAACATCAGGTTCCAGTCGCTGATGGCCGCGTCCGGGCCGCTTCCGGGCAAGCCCGCCCCGTGCGTGCACGGTCCTGCCTGGAGTGCGTCTGCGGCGCCGTTCAGGCCTGCCGCACCCGCTGGCATCGTGGCTGGGACTGTGGGAGAGGTGTTCATGGTGCCTCTTTTCATGGGTGGCAGGCGCGGCTTTGCGAAGTTGGCCGCCAGATGCGTTTGAGCCAGGCGCCTGTCCCGGTTGTAGGGGCTCTGCCAGCCGCCGTCCGTGCGGTGGCGCACATAGCGAGGCCGGGTGGTCCTGCCATCGGGGCAAAAGCCGCAAATCCGGGCGGAGAGTCACCGCCCAACAACACCAGGCGCGCCGGGCTCAGCCCAGCAGCGCGGCGTAGGTGCGGCGGTCGGCCGCGTAACAGGCGCAGGCCACCGCTTCCAGGCCGGCCCGGTTCAGCACCCTCAGTTCGCCGCGGTGGTACGCGATGAGCCCGTCCTTTTGCATCTGGCTGGCGGCGGCCGTCACACCAACGCGCCGCATGCCCAGCATGTAGGCCAGAAACTCGTGCGTGACGTGAAAGCTGTCGGAATGCGCGCGGTCCTGGCTCATCAGCAGCCAGCGCGCCAGGCGCTGGCCGATCAGGTGAAAGCGCAGGCAGCCGGCGGATGCCGCCTGTTGGGCCATCAGTACATACAAGTAGTGTTTAAGAACCCGCTGCAGTGCCGGGGTGCCCGCCAGTGTGCGCGTGAAGACCGCCGTGTCCATGCGCCAGGCCGCGCCCTGGCCTTGCACCAGCGCCCGCCAGGGCGCCTGTTTCACGCCCAGCACCAGCTGCGCACCCAGCATGCCTTCGCGCCCCACCATGCCGACCTCGACGCCGGGGCTGCCTTCCACCAGGGTCACCAGTGAAATGAAGCCGTCGGTCGGAAAGTACACATGGCGGGTGGCTTGGCCGGACTCGCACAGGATGTCGGACAGTGCGAGCTGCACCGGCTCACAGGCTGCCAGCAGGCGCTTGCGGTCGCGCGCGGGCAGGCACGTGATGAGGTGGTTTTCGACTGCAGGCAAGCGGCTTCTCCAATGGTTGCGGCCCCTTCACGGGGGCAAGTACAAGGCCGCGCCACTGTCAGATGCAGTTCCAGTCGGTGCTGCAGTATGCGCCAGAAAATCTATCTATTGCTTCTCGTCGCGATTCCGGGCCAAGCAGCGCACTCAGATTGCCAGCCTGTCGGGCAGCAGGCGGTCGTATTCCTTCTTGACCACGGCATAACACTCGCAGGTGCGTTGTTCCAGCCCGGGCCGGTCCAGCACCGTGATGCGGCCGCGCGAATAACGGATCAGGCCGAGGTTTTGCAGCTTGGTTGCGCCCTCGGTCACGCCTTCGCGGCGCACGCCCAGCATGTTGGCGATCAGCTCCTGGGTCATCACCAGTTCGTTGCCCTCCAGCCGGTCCAGGCTCAGCAGCAGCCAGCGGCACAACTGCTGGTCCAGCGAATGGTGCCGGTTACAGACGGCGGTTTGCGCCATCTGGGTGATCAGCGCCTGGGTATAACGCAGCAACAGGTGCAGTACCGGCGCGCGCTTGAACTCTTCCTTGATCGTCTTCGCCGGCAGGCGAAAGCCCCGGCCCGCGCTTTGCACCACACCGCGGCTGGGCGTGGATTCGCCGCCCATGAACAGCGAGATGCCGACCACGCCTTCGTTGCCGACCACGGCAATTTCGGCGGCCGCGCCGTTTTCCATCACGTACAGCAGCGACACGATGGCGGTGGTCGGAAAGTAGACATGGCTGAGGGTGCTGCCCGACTCGTACACCACCAGACCCAGCGGCAGATCGACCGACTCCAGCTGGGGCAGCCAACGCTGAAAGTCGGCCTCAGGCAGGGCCGCCAGCAACTGGTTTTTTCGAGGATCTGGGGAAACGGCCATCAACAAAGCTCCGGAGCGGGACCGGCTTCGCGCGGCGCCTCTGGCAGAGGCAGGGGCGCACGAGCCTGTGGGCAGTCTAGGACGTTTGAAACACTTTGTATGTACGCTACCGCACAATTTGACTGACTTCCTGTCTTGACCCGGCCGGCGCAAGGCCGCTGACCCGCCCCGGTGTCAGGCAATGGCTCGACCTGTGGCTTGCGTGGGGTAGCGAACAGACGTGGTCCTGGGTCCAGCGCAAAGTCCACGGCAGTCAAGCCGGACACAGGCAGCAGACAGCGAGCGCACCGACCCCCTGTGACATCGCACCCACACGGACCCGCCAAAGCGCAGCGCAGCGCTCATGCCTACCAGTTGCAGGAAGCCTGCCGGCAGAAGGCCCTGTCCTACAGCGTGTAACGGCGTTCCCCCCACCTGCCTCACCGATAGCCTTTCTATATTGCGTAGAACCTAAGTTTTACTCAGTTGACAGAACACACCAACGGACTCCCCCCATGAACATTGCATTCAAACAGCTCGAGAATTTCTCTGATATCGGCACCCTGAAACCGGCCATTCACTCCCTGTGTTCGCGCTATGGCTCGGTGGCCCGGCTCGACATCCTGGCGGCCAGCCAGGCCGGCAAACGGCAGGCACTGTGTTTCGTACGCATGGACTCGGCCGAACAGGAACGCCAGCTCATGAGTGATCTGGGCGTGGGCCGGTTCGCCGGGGACCTGGTCATGATCGTGGACCTGCACACCCCGGGTCATGTCCGGTCGGAAACTGCCGGTCTGCAGCGCACATGAGCGCCGCCCAGGACATTCTTCTGGTGTCGGGCACGCGCCCGGAAATCATCAAGCTCGCGCCGCTGTACCACGCGCTGCGTGAGGCGCCCTGGGCGCGCGTGTCGTGGCTGCACACCGGCCAGCATGCGGACATGGCGGACCAGATTCTGGCCTGTTTTGACGTGCTGCCCGACATCACGCTGACGCGCGGGGGGGACAGCCTGCTGGACTTCAGCACCGGTTGCCGCCGGCAGCTCGACGCCGTGATGCAGCAGCGCGACTGGTCGCTGGTGGTGGTTCAGGGCGACACCGAAAGCGCGTTTCAGGGCGCGCTGGCCGGGTTTTACCACCGGGTGCCGGTGGCGCACGTCGAAGCAGGGCTGCGCACCTACAACCTCGCCCGCCCTTTCCCCGAAGAAGGCCTGCGCCAGATGATCAGCCGGCTCGCGCGCTTTCACTTTGCGCCTACCCAGCGTTCCCGCGTGGCGCTGCAGACAGAAGGCATTGCAGACGAATTCATTTCCCTCACGGGCAACACCGTCGTGGATGCCCAGCAGTGGACCTGCGCCCACCGCGGCGTGAAGCGCCGGGTACAGGGCCGCGGCCATCTGCTGGTGACGGTGCACCGGCGCGAAAACTGGGGCCATGATGTGCAGGAGATTTGCCACGCCATTGCCGACATTGCACGCCGCCAGCCTGATCTGGAGGTGCTGTTCCCGGTCCACCTCAACCCCGTCATCCAGGGGCCCGTCAACGACATCCTGGGCGGCATCGCGAATGTGACGCTGACGGCTCCGCTGGACTACACCGGCATGCAGCAGGCACTGGCCGATGCCTGGCTGGTGCTGACGGATTCGGGCGGCCTGCAGGAGGAGGCGCCGACTTTCGGTGTGCCGGTACTGGTGCTGCGCGACGAGACCGAGCGGCCCGAGGCGATCGAGGCGGGCTGCGCGCTGCTGATAGGCGCCACCCGCAGCGCCATCGTCACCGAAGTGACCCGCCTCACGCAGGACAGCACTGCCTGGAGCCGCATGGCGCGCGCGGGCAACCCCTTTGGTGACGGCACGGCGTCCGCGCAGATCGTGGCGGTGCTGGCACGCAGCCTGGTGGCGGCGCCCGCAGCCATCCCGGCACTGGCCTGATCGCCCCTCTCACCGGAGCCATGTCCATGCTGCCTTTTTCTTGCGGGCCTTGCGCCCAAAATCCTGTTCACACTGCCCGGCGGCCGGCCCGCCCGGGTGTTGCGCTCACCGTCGCGGCCGCTGCCCTCATGGGTGCGGGACCTGCCCTGGCGCAGGCCCAGGCGACCGGCGCGCTGATTCCCTCGTTCAAGGACTACCCGGTCGCCGCCGTCATGGCCTCGCTGCTGTTCCTGATTGTGGTGGCCATGATGATTTACGGCGTGCGCCACTTCATGTTCACCATGAATCGCCTGACCGGCGTGCAGCGCCACCCCTACATCGACATTGCCGTGGCGCGCTGGCCCATGATCACCGTCTTCATTGCGGCGCACAACGAGGAAAAAGTCATCGCCGGCTGCATCGAGGCGCTGCTCAACACCGACTATCCGGCGGACCGGCTCAAGATCATTCCCGTCAATGACCGCTCAAAGGACAGCACGGGCGAGATCATCGACAGCTACGTGGCGCGTTTTCCGTCGCGCATTTCACCGTTTCACCGCAGCACCGGCAAGGCCGGCAAGTCGGCGGCGCTCAAAGATGCGCTGCACTTCGCCGAGGGCGACATCGCCATCATTTTCGACGCTGACTATGTGCCTGGCCGCGGGCTGCTCAAGCAGCTGGTGGCGCCGTTCTTCGACCCGGAAATCGGTGCCGTGATGGGGCGCGTGGTGCCGGTCAACAGCGGTGCCAACCTGCTGACCCGCATGCTGGACCTGGAGCGCTCGGGCGGCTACCAGGTGGACCAGCAGGCACGCATGAACATGAACCTGCTGCCGCAGTACGGCGGCACGGTCGGTGGCGTGCGCCTGTCGGCGGTCGAGGCCGTGGGCGGCTGGCACGACGACACGCTGGCCGAAGACACCGACATCACCTTCCGGCTCATGCTCAACGGCTGGAAGACGGTCTACACCAACCGCTCGGAATGTTATGAAGAAGTGCCTGAAGAGTGGAGCGTTCGCATCAAGCAGGTGACGCGCTGGGCCAAGGGCCACAACCAGGTGATGACGCGGTATTGGTGGAAGTTCGCCACCAGTTCGTACCTGACGCCGGGCCAGCGCCTGGATGGCCTGTTGCTGCTGTTTGTGTTTGTCATCCCGCTGGTCATGCTGGCCGGCTGGTGCCTGGCGCTCGGGCTGTATTTCCTCAATGCGGGATCCCTGCTGTCCTCGCTGATTCCGATTTTCGCGCTGATGATTTATGGAACGCTGGGCAACTTCGCCGCATTTTTCGAGATTGTGGTGGCGGTGCTGATTGACGGCAACCGCCGGCGCTTGCGGCTGCTGCCTTTCAACATGCTGGGTTTCCTGGTCAGCCTGTTTGCCATTTCGGGCGCCGTCTGGAGCCTGCTGCTCGACCGGATTTTCAAACGCGAGATGGTCTGGGACAAGACCATCCGCTATCGCGCCAAGGCTGCTGAAAAATGACCCAGAATTACATCACCTATGCCGCGTTCGCGCTGGTCTGCCTGCTGTTGCTGACACTGCCGTTTGTTCCGGCGTTTCGGGAATGGCTGCGTCCCACCGACTTTGCGGCCTTGCCGATTTCAGCCAACTACACCACAGACATCGACCACTTTGCCCGGCGCCTGCACGCCGACGCATCGGCCAGGCTCGGGCTGGGCGAGCCCACCGGCTATGAGGACTTCGATTTTGTCGGCGACCCGGCGTCGGCGGCCGGGACGGACCTGGACTGGCGCAAGGCGGAGAAACGGCTGATCGCGCGCAGCAGCATCACCAGTACGTCGCCCGTGCGCAGCGTGCAGCCGGTGTACGTGCAGGGCAGCCTGCAGGGCGGCGCCGAATCCGCCTTTGCGGCGCTGTATGCCACCGGTGATATCAGCCTCGGTGAACACAGCAGCGTCGATGACTGGGCCCATGCCGACGGTGTGCTGCGCATGGGTCAGCGCAGTGTGGCGCTCAGGCGGGTGTCCGCGGGCAACGCCATCGAGCTCGGCAACGATACCTGGTTTGAACGCCTGCATGCCCCCGCCCTGCGTTTTGGCTCGCGCGTCAGCCATGTCGTGCCGCCGGCCGGCGCCGAGCAGACGCCGGCCAGTTATGCCGATCTGCCGGGCGCCGTTCAACAAACGCCCCTGCTTTACCTGATACGGGGCGATTGCGCGCTGCCACCCGCCAGGATTTACCGTGGATCGCTGGTGGTCACCGGCTTTCTGACCATAGGCGCGGCGACCTCCATCGTCGGCGACATCAAGGCGCGCGAAGGTGTGAGCATCGGCCACCGCGCCAGCGTGCAGGGTGCCGTGACCTGCGAAAAGCGCGTCTACGTCTACAGGGACGCCCAGACCTGGGGGCCAGTGGTGTCCGAAAGCGACATCCTGATCGGCGCCAACGCGCTGGTGGGCCTGCCGGACGCACCCACCACCGTCACTGCCCGCAACATCATCGTGGAAGACGGTGTGGTGGTGCATGGGACCCTGTGGGCGCGCGAGATCGGCATGGTGAAGCAGGCATGAGGTTCAAACAATTGTTGACGATCTGTGCGATGGGCGCGTCGCTCATCACCCAGGCCGGATGTGCCGCGGCCGCACCCCGCCTGGACCTCGGTGGCTACACGGACGAGAGCGGCGCGATCACTGTCGTGCACGGGGGCGATTCGGCGGACCCCTATTTTGCGATGCAGGCCCTGTTGCTGGCGCACGAAAACGGCATGGACATCTCGGTACCGGCCGAAAAGTTTGCCAACTGGCTGGTGCCCCGGCAAAAGCCGGACGGCACCTTTGACCGGTTCTGCCGGGGTACGGATAAAAAATGGGTGTCCTGCAAGACGGCCGACGCCGACGACTCGCTGCTGGCGATCTGGATGAAGCTGCTGGAAACCATGCCGGCCAAGCTGGCCGGCAACCCGGTCTGGAGCAAGAGCCACCAGGCCAGCAAGGTGGCGCTGGAGAACCTGTACCAGCCCTCGCGTGGCGTTTACATGGTCTCGCCGGTGGTCCTGCATGGCCTGTTCATGGACAACCTGGAAGTCTGGTCGCTCAAGGTGCATCTGAAGCAGCCGCAGCAGCGTGCCGCGTCCGACAAGCTGGCACGCGCCATCCACGACACCTTCTGGGACCCGGTCAACAAGCGCTTCCTGGTGTCCACGCAGCTGGAGCAGCGCGCCCAGAAGCCGGCGTTTTACCCGGACCATGTGGCGCAGATCTTTCCGCTGCTGTTCGACTTTCCACTGGTGCCGGGCAACGTGCGCCAGTATTACCGCGACTGGATGGCGGCGCACCGCGGGGAGTGGCTGATCCAGGGCGTCGCCGACTACCCCTGGGGGCTGCTCGCCGTGCTCGCCCTGCGCCAGAACGACAAGGCCACGGCCGCCTGCTGGCTGCGCCAGTCCGCGCCTTTGCGCCACTCGGCGCGCTGGGCGGTGAGCGATGAAGCGTCCTACCAGATCCTGCTGAGCCGGGGTGTGGCGGCTGCGGCCCCGGAAGCGAACTGCGAATGAGGCGGGCATGCGGCGATGTCCCGCCAGCGCCCGTGCGAGCGCTGTCAGATTATTTTTTGGAGTGAGTTTCATGTGTAAAGCTGTTTTTCTCGTGTTGCCGGTGATGCTGGCAGCGGCCATGCCGGCAACGGCCCAGACCGGCGCGCCGGCGGGCGCCCCTTCCACCGCCTACGGCGCGGCGCCTCCGGCCGCGCCGGTGGGCGAAGACGCCCTGCGCAGCCTGGAGCTCAGCGCAGGTGCGCAGAACCTCAGCGGAGGTTTCGGCAACTGGCGCGACGTGACCCTGCGCGGCGCGTACGGCGCCGGGGCGCACGTGTTCCAGGGCGAGCTGTCCCACCATCATCGTTTCGGCCAGTCGGGCACCTTCGTAGGCGTCAGCGACACCTACACCTTCAGCCCGGACTGGCATGCGTCGGTGGCCCTAGGCGCGGGTGACGGCGCTTTTTACCTTCCCAAGGCCCGTATCGACGCGACCTTGTACCGCAAGTTTCTTCCCGGCCGCAACCTCGTCGGTTCGGTGGGCGTGGGTTATTACGACGCACCCACGGGCTATACCGACCGCAGCGTTTCGCTGGGGGCGGCCTATTATTTTGAAGCGCCGTGGATCGTCGAGGGCGGCGTGCGCTTCAACACCAGCAACCCGGGGTCGGTCAAAAGCCAGCAGCAGTTTGTGGCGCTGACATGGGGCCGCAACAAGCAGGACCTGGTGACGGGTCGTTATGGCTGGGGCAGCGAAGGCTACCTGGCGGTTGCCGCCGGGGCGCAACTGGTCAACTTCAACAGCCGCGAGGCCAGCCTGACCTGGCGGCACTGGCTCACGCCGAGCACCGGCGTGCTGGTCGGCGTCAATCGCTACACCAACCCGTCTTACCGACGCAGCGGTGTGAATGTCGGCGTTTTCCACGACTTCTGATCGCCGCCCATGCTCTCCCGAACCCCATCCCCATCTGAACCTGCGCGTGAGCAGGAGCGTCTTTTCAACGCATCCTTTTCCGCCGCGCGGGAAGCCCGCGCCCGGCGGGTCCTGGTGCGACCGCACCGGTCCATCACGCCGCTGAAGGTGACCCCCTGGCTGCTGGCGCAGGCGGTGGTCCTGCCGGTGATCCTCTGCGCGCTGGTGTATTTCGGGCAACCGCTGCTGTTCGATTTCTGGCGCGATTGCATCCTGTTCTGGTCGGCAGGGCTGGACATGTCGTTTACCCTGACCAACCAGCTCGACGACGCGGGGCAATATGCGATGCTGCTTTCAAGCGGGCCGGACGACCGGCCGCTGCCGAGCCGCACCATCCTGCTGGTGACCGCGGTGGTGACGCTGCTGGGGCTGGCCTTGTCGGTACGCATGAAAAACGCGCAGTTGCCGCTCAAGTACCCCCTGCGCATCGTCGGCGTGATACAGCTCGTCACGCTGGTTTATTTCTGGCTCTCGCCAGACGCCTTTCCGTACAGCATTGCACGCCACAGCGAAGAACTGATGACCATCGGTTACGTGGTCATGCTGGCCACGCCGGTGATGCTGGCAATGGGGTATTACATCCTGAACCAGAGCCTGGTGATCAAGCTGTTCCACACCGCACTGATCCTGGGCTTCTTCGCCGTCATGATTCCCCACCAGGTGCTGGCGCAGGCTTTCATCATGCAGCACCTGTCGGTGCTGTTCATGCCGGTGCTCTACATCTGCATGGGCGCTGTTTTTGATGCGCTGGTATTTGTCGCGCTGTACTCTTGGGCGGTCAGCAGCGCGCCTCAAGACGCCACGGTCTGAGGCCGGCCCCGGGGTGCCGGGCAGGTCAATAACGCACGCTGCAGACTTCGAGGGCGTTCAGGCCATGGTCGGTGATGACATAACCGCCGGTGCCATCGTCGTCCAGAAAGCCGTGTTTTTGCAGTGAAGCCACGGTTTTCAGGCCATGGGCGCGGGTTTTGTGCGGTTGCGGCTGTTTGCGCTCCGAGGGTGCCACGGCCACGATGCGGAAACCATAACGCGCGTCTTCCAGGCACTCGTACTGCTTGTAGGTCAGCGTCTTCAGGGGCAGGGCGCCCGTCGTGGTGCCGCTCCACTCGAACTCGGGCGGCGCATAACTGACCTGGTAAGCGCTTTCTTCGTGGGCCGCTTTCATGGCTGGCGTGCTGTCGGCCTTGCGCCTTGTCCTGCGCAGCCAGGCAAAAGCGGCCAATCCCAGCAGGGCCAGGACGATGAGCACATACACCACGGATTCCACAACACGCCTTTCAGTCTATGTGGGGATTATCGGCAAAAAGCCCGCGCAGGGGCCTGGCGTGCTGCCAGACGGTCTGCGGCGGAGGATTCAACGGTCGCCGATATCGAGTTCATAGTGCGCGTCGCCCATGTAGCGTTCTGCGCCGAAGGCGGCACGTGTTGCCGCCAGCTCGGCCGCTTCCCACTGATCGGCCAGCACTTGTTCGGCCGGGCTCAGGTCCCAGGGGCGTTCGGCTTCACCGTGCACCAGCAACAGCCGGAGCCACGCCCGGTACACCGGTACCACCAGGCTGGCGTCACCGAGCGAGGCCTCCAGCGCCGCGCGAAAACGCTGCGCCGCGGCCTCGCGTTCCGCGTCGCTGACATCGTCGGTGTGAAAAATCCGGAGTGTGTAGCCCATGCTGCGAGTCTATCGCTCGCGGGCCCGAGGCTTCGTGTCGATGCAGGTCGCGCACCACGGGCACCGCTGCAATTAATTTCGTTACTCATCTTGCATTAGCAGTGGAGACATTTGAAATGTCTCTCCGTACCATCGGACTCTTTTGAAGGAACCCCCATGGCACTGCAATCCCCGTTCTTCGGCAAGCGCGACAACGAACCCACCAGCCTGCGTCACGGCAGTCCCAATCCCAACCCCTATGCCAATGGCACGCAGGCCGCGGCCGCGAGTGCCGCGCCGGTGAGCACGGCACCGGTGTCTGCGAACACGGCGGCCGCCAGCAGCAGTGCGCCGCGCGAAGGCGGCAGCAAGCTGACAGTGGGCCCCAACATCAAGCTCAAGGGTGTCGAGATCACCGACTGCGACACCCTGGTGGTCGAAGGCCTGGTGGAAGCCACCATGGACTCGCGCGTGATCCAGATCGCCGAGCACGGTGCGTTCAAGGGTTCGGCCGAGATCGACATTGCCGAGATTCACGGCGAGTTCGACGGCAACCTGACGGTGCGCCAGAAGCTGGTGATTTACGCGACCGGCAAGGTCACCGGCAAGATCCGCTACGGCAAGCTGGTGATCGAGGAAGGCGGCCAGCTCGCGGGCGAAATCCTCTACGGCGCCGTCGCCGGCACCAAGGCAGCCCTGGTGGGCAAGCCAGGCCTGCAGGTCGCCTGACCCGGTCTGTTGTCGTCCGCCCTCCGCCCCTGAGGCTGAGGCTTCTGTCACCGGCTTGACGGGCCGCTTGGGCCTCGGCGGCGCACAATCGCCGGATGAGCGCTGTCCATTCCCCCCTGCAGGCCCGCATTGTCCAGTGGGCCGTCGCGCCCGGTGACCTTGTCGCCGCCGGCGACCTGCTGCTGATTCTCGAAGCCATGAAAATGGAGCACGAGGTCCGTGCCACTGTGGCCGGGCAAGTCGGCGAGCTGTTTTTCGCGGCCGATGAAGCGGTGGAGGCAGGCGCCCTGCTCGCCACCTTGCATGCCGGTCACGCGGCCGCGCCGCCGCGCCAGCCTTCATCTTCTGTCGAAGCGATGCCCACCGCACTGCGGCCGGACCTGCAACGCGTGCTGGACCGCCACCACAAAACCACTGACGCCAGCCGCCCGGAGGCCATGGCCAAACGCCATGCGCTGGGCCTGCGCAGCGCGCGCGAGAACATCGCCGACCTCTGCGATGAGGATTCCTTCATCGAATACGGCGCGCTGGCGGTGGCGGCGCAGCGCAGCCGCCGCAGCGAGGACGACCTGATCGCCAACACGCCGGCCGACGGCATGGTCACCGGCACGGGCAGCATCAACCGGGCCCTGTTCGGCGACCAGGCCAGCCGCGCCGTGGTGATGGCCTATGACGCCACCGTGCTGGCCGGCACCCAGGGCATGCGCAACCACCAGAAGACCGACCGCATGCTGGGCATCGCGTTGCAGAACAAATTGCCGGTCGTGCTGTTTGCCGAAGGCGGCGGTGGCCGGCCCGGCGACACCGACATGCCGATTGTTGCCGGCCTGCATGTGGCCACCTTCGCCAGTTATGCGCGCCTGTCGGGCCAGGTGCCGGTCATTGGCATCGCGGCCGGGCGCTGTTTTGCCGGCAATGCGGCCTTGCTGGGCTGCAGTGACGTGATCATCGCCACCCGCGGCAGCAACATCGGCATGGGCGGGCCAGCCATGGTCGAAGGTGGCGGCCTCGGTCTGTTCACGCCGGAGCAGATCGGGCCGGCTGCCGTGCAACATGCCAACGGCGTGATCGACGTGCTGGTCGACAACGAGGCGCAGGCGGTGGCCGCGGCGCGGCATTACCTCGGCTTTTTCCAGGGTGCGCTGAAGGACGGCCTGGCGCCCGATGCCGCCGCCCTGCGTGACGTGGTGCCGGAGAACCGCCTGCGGGTGTACGACACGCTGGCGGTGCTGAACGGGGTGGTGGACAGCGGCAGCCTGCTGCCCCTGCGCAGCGGTTTCGGTATCGGCATTCACACCGCGCTGGCGCGCATGGCAGGCCGCGCCGTCGGCATTCTCGCCAACAACCCGCAGCACCTGGGCGGTGCCATCGACGCCGACGCCGCCGACAAGGCCGCGCGTTTCATGCAGTTGTGCAACACCCATGGCCTGCCGCTCCTGAGTTTTGTGGACACGCCGGGCTTCATGGTTGGCCCCGACACGGAGGCGCAGGCACAGGTGCGCCATGTCAGCCGCATGTTTGTGGTCGCTGCGGCCTTGCGTGTGCCGTTTTTCAGCGTGGTTCTGCGCAAGGGCTACGGCCTGGGCGCGATGGCCATGACGGCCGGTGGCTTTCATTCGCCGATGTTCACCGTGGCCTGGCCCTCGGCCGAGTTCGGCGCCATGGGCCTCGAAGGCGCCGTGAAGCTGGGCTTTCGCAAGGAACTGGAAGCCGTTCCCGAGGGCCCCGAACGCGACGCGCTGTACAACACGCTGGTGGCGCGCCAGTATGAAAACGGCGGGGCCCTGCCCATGGCGGCCACGCTCGAGATCGACGCGGTGATCGATCCGGCCCAGACCCGCGCCTGGCTGCTGCGCGGCCTGCTCTCGGCGCGGGTGCGGCCCGAGTCCGGGGCGCGGTTTGTCGACACCTGGTGATCCGCCATCACCCTGGCTTGATGGTCAAACTGCCACGAAAACAACGGCTGGCAAGCGTCAGCAGCTACAAAATGTATAGCGTGACACTAAAACAGCCGAAACAGCAGCGGCAGCAGCAGCGAGGCCAGCACCACCTGCAGGCCCAGTGCCAGCCCTGCATAGGCGCCGGCGTCCGGATTGACCTGTAGCGCGCGTGCCGCGCCTATGCCGTGCGACACCGTGCCCAGCGCAAAGCCGCGCGCCGCCCAGCCGTCCGCGTCGAGCGGAATGCGGCACAGGTCGAACAAATACTTGCCGGCCAGCGCGCCGACCAGACCGGTCAATACCGCAAACACCGCGGCCAGCGCCGGGATGCCGCCGATTTTTTCGGCGATGCCCATGGCCACCGGCGCGGTCACCGACTTGGGTGCCAGCGACAGCAAGACTTCGGCCGGCAGGCCAACGGCCCAGCCCAGGGCCAGCGCCGAACTGATGGTCGCCGCGCCGCCGGCCAGCGCGGCCAGCAACAGCCGGCCCCAGCGCAGCCGCAACTCGGCGCGGCGCTGCCATAACGGCCAGGCCAGTGCCACCACGGCGGGCCCGAGCAGGAAGTGGATGAACTGCGCACCGGCGAAATAGGTCGGGTAGGACACGCCGGTCGCCAGTAGCACGGCCGCAATCACCAGCACGGTCCAGAGCACCGGATTCGCCCAGGGCGCCTGCTGCAGCCGCGCATAGACCGCCTGGGCCAGCACATACACCACCAGCGTCGCCGTCAGGCCGAACAGCGGCGTGGCGGAGAGGTAGACCCAGAGTTCAACGAACTTCGGCATCGCCCTTGCGCCATAAAAAGTTGAGCACCAGCGCCGTCACCACCAGGCCGATCAGCGTCGACAGCACAATCACCAGCAGCAGGCGGCCGCCGTATTCGGCTATCAGCGACAGGTGGGTCATGACCCCGACACCGACTGGTACAAACAGCAAGGACAGATGCGCCAGCAGGAAGTCGGCGCAGGCCGCCACCGGTTCGCGCACCAGCGGCCAGTTCAGCGCCAGCAGCAGCAACAGCATGCCGACCACCGGGCCGGGAAAGGGCAGGGACAAGGCGCGCGACAGCAGCTCGCCGAGGGACTGCAGCAACAGCAGCCAAGCCAGGCCGCGCAGACCCATCATGGCGACCGCAGCGCCGGGCCGCCCCAAGCAAGGTCAGCCCCCTCTGGGGGGCAGCGTATTACACGCAGTGAAAAGCGTGGGGGCATCAGTACCGCGGCAAGTCAGGGTGCGCGATCTGCCCGCCACGCACCAGCATTTTTCCGTACTCGGCGCAGCGCTGCAGCGTCGGGATCACCTTGCCGGGATTGAGCAGGCCTTGCGGGTCGAAGGCACGCTTGACGCCGAACATCTGCTCGTTTTCGGCGGCCGAAAACTGCACACACATGGAGTTGAGTTTTTCCACGCCCACGCCGTGTTCACCGGTCACCGTGCCGCCCATGGCGACGCTGGTCTCCAGGATGTCGGCGCCGAACAGCTCGCAGCGGTGCAGCTGGTCGGCGTCGTTGGCGTCGAACAGGATCAAGGGGTGCAGGTTGCCGTCACCGGCGTGGAACACATTGGCGCAGCGCAGGCCGTACTTGACCTCCATCTGCTGAATCGCCAGCAGGATGTCGGCCAGGCGCTTGCGCGGAATCGTCGAGTCCATGCACATGTAGTCGGGGCTGATGCGGCCCGAGGCCGGGAAGGCGTTTTTGCGGCCGCTCCAGAAGCGCAGGCGTTCGGCCTCGTCCTGGCTGACGGCAATCGCGGTCGCGCCGCAGCTGCGCAGCACCGCGCTCATGCGGCCGATCTCCTCCTCGACCTCTTCCAGCGTGCCGTCGCTTTCGCACAGCAGGATGGCTTCGGCGCTCAGGTCGTAACCGGCGTGCACGAAGTCCTCGACCGCGGCGGTCATGGGTTTGTCCATCATCTCGAGGCCGGCCGGGATGATGCCGGCAGCAATCACCGCCGCCACCGCGTCGCCGGCCTTGCGCAGGTCGTCGAAGCTGGCCATGATGCAGCGCGCCAGCAGCGGTTTGGGCACCAGCTTGACGGTGACTTCGGTGGTGACGGCCAGCATGCCTTCGCTGCCGACCAGCACGGCCAGCAGGTCATAACCCGGGCCGTCCAGCGCATCGCTGCCGAACTCGACGGCTTCGCCCTCGACCGTGAAGCCGCGCACCTTCAAGACGTTGTGCAGGGTCAGGCCGTATTTCAGGCAATGCACGCCGCCGGAGTTTTCGGCGACGTTGCCGCCTATGGTGCAGGCGATCTGGCTGGACGGGTCCGGCGCGTAATACAGGCCCAGCGGCGCGGCGGCCTCGCTGATGGCCAGGTTGCGCACGCCGCCCTGGACCACGGCGGTGCGGCTGGCCGCGTCCATTTTCAGGATTTTGTTGAACTTGGCCAGCGACAGCGTGACGCCCAGCTTGTGCGGCATGGCGCCGCCGGACAGGCCGGTGCCGGCGCCGCGCGCCACCACCGGCACCTGCAAGGCGTGGCAGGTACGCAGCACGGCCTGCACCTGGTCGTAGCTTTCGGGCAGGGCGACCACCAGCGGCCTTTGCCGGTAGGCGGTCAGGCCGTCACATTCGTAGGGCGTGGTGTCTTCATTGTTCCAGAGCAGCGCGTGGGCCGGCAGCACGGCCTGCAGCGCTGTGACCACCTCGGCCTGGCGCTGCGCCCGTTCAAGCTGTTGCTGCTGCAGGGGATCCAGGGGTGCGTTCATGGTCGGGCTCACGGGTAGGTGGTTCCGGCCACTGTAATGCAAAGCGCAGGCTGCCGGTGTGAAGAAAATGCAGGCCGATCGTGAAAAACAGGGTGCTATTAAATTCGTAGCTGGTGATGCGCGTCAATCAAGGGCTGGAGGCCGAAAAGGCTTGAAGCCGGGGGCTCAGAGCACCGAACTTTTCAGCCAGTCGGCAAAAGCCGCGCATTCCCAGCGGTCCATCATGCCGGTGCGCCAGCACAGGTAGTGGGCGTGCGGGCTGGGTACGTTGCGTTCGTACAGGCGCACCAGCGAGCCGTTGTCCAGCCAGGGCGCGCCCAGCTTGAGCCGCACCAGCGCCACCCCCATGCCGGCGGCGGCGGCGTCGCACATCAGGCCGATGTCGTTGAACTGCGAGCCGTCCACCGGCTCGGGCCAGTCCAGCGCATGTGCGGCAAACCAGGTGCGCCAGGGCTCCAGCGGCGAGCGCAGCAGCGCCTCGCCGTCGAGGTCCTCCGGCGCCTCGAAGGGCCCGTGCTCGCGCACATAGGCCGGTGAGGCCAGCGGCGTGACCTCGTCCTTCATCAGGCAGACATGCTCGACGTCGGCATAACGGCCGGTGCCGAAACGCACCACCAGGTCGGCGTCCTCGGCGACCACGTCCAGCAGGGGAATCGACACCTGCAGGGTCAGGTCGATTTCGGGGTAGGCATCGGTGAACTGGCGCAGGCGCGGGATCAGGATGGAGCGCGCAAAGGTCGGCGTGACCGCCAGCCGCAGCTTGCGTTTGCCCGGCGTGCCGCTCTGGCCGGCCAGGCCCGGGAACTTCTGCAGGATGGCGATGCCTTCGCGCACATGGGCCAGGTATTCGCTGCCCTCGGTGGTCAGCGAAAAGTCGGCCCGGCCGAACAGCTTGGTGCCGATGATCTGCTCGAGCTGCTTGACCCGGTGGCTGACCGCGCTGGGCGTGACGTTGAGTTCCTCGGCCGCCTGCGTGACGCTGCGCAACCGCGCCAGCGTTTCGAAGGTCAGCAGGCACTGGATCGGCGGGATCCTGCTCACCGTCCCCATCCCTAGACTGCTTCCAGAAATTCGGGCCCCGGGATGCAGGGCAAGGCGCACGGCGCGCAGGACACCGGAATGCACTTCGGTGCATGAGGATTCCGAGTACCGCGCAACGCAGCCAAGCGCCCGGCGCACGGATTTATGGGGGCAGTCATTTGAAAATCACGGTTTTATGGCCGTTCAACAAGACGCGGTGCTCGCTGTGCCACAGCACCGCACGCGCCAGCACCTGGCTTTCGGTGTCGCGGCCCATGGCGGTCAGGGCTTCGACGGTCTTGCTGTGGTCGGCGCGCGCCACGTCCTGCTCGATGATCGGGCCTTCGTCGAGATCCGCCGTCACATAGTGCGCGGTCGCGCCTATCAGCTTGACGCCGCGCGCATGCGCCTGGTAGTAGGGCTTGGCGCCCTTGAAGCTGGGCAAAAACGAGTGGTGGATGTTGATGGCGCGGCCGGCCAGCTTCTTGCACAGGTCGTTGCTGAGGATCTGCATGTAACGCGCCAGCACCACCAGTTCGGCGCCTTCGGCCTCGATGATGTCGTACTGGCGTTTTTCGGCTTCCGCCTTGGTTGCCGCCGTCACCGGGATGTGGTGAAAGGGCACGTTGTAGCTGGCGGCGAGCTGGTAGAAGTCGCGGTGGTTGGAGATGATGGCGCGGATGTCCAGCGGCAGCAGGCCGGACTTCCAGCGGAACAGCAGGTCGTTCAGGCAATGGCCTTCCTTGCTGACCAGCAGCACCGTGCGCATCGGTTGCGTCGCCTGGTGCAGGCTCCAGGACATGCCGAACTGCGTGCCCAGCGCCGCCAGCTGTTCCTTCAGCGCCTCGAAGGGCAACTGGCTGCAGCCAAAGCTCACGCGCATGAAAAACAGGCCGGTGGCGTCGGCCGCCGTGTCGCCCTCCTTGTCGTCGCTGAACTGCGCCGCTTCGAGGATGTTGCCGCCGCGCTCGAACAGAAAGCCGGACACCGCGTGGACAATGCCCGGGCGATCCGGGCAGGACAGGTTGAGGATATAAGTAGGGCTCATGGAAGAATTGTCGCAGGAGCGGCGCCGTCCTGCCTCAAGAGGGCTGCGGCGGTGCCAGAATGCAGTTTGACCCCCCGGCATACACGCCCTTTCCCCGCAGGAGAATTTTGATGGCCTACCCCGACTTCAACATGGACCACCAGTGGTTGCCGTTCACGCCGAACCGCAGCTTCAAGAAGGAGCCGCGCGTGTTTGTGGCGGCCGACGGCATGTTTTTCACCACCCACGACGGCAAGCAGGTGCTCGACGGTATCTCCAGCCTGTGGTGTGTGGGCGCCGGTCACAACCGCAAACCGATCAACGAGGCCATCAAGAAACAGCTCGACACGCTGGACTACGCCACCGCCTTCCAGGCCAGCAACGACCAGGCTTTCCAGGCCGCCGAGATGATTGCCGCCATGGCGCCGGGCGACCTGAACCAGGTCTTGTTCTGCAACTCCGGCTCGGAAGCGGCCGACACCTCGCTGAAAGTCGCGCTGGCCTACCACCGGGCTCGCGGCGAAGGCCACCGCAATGTCTTCATCGGCCGCGAAAGGGGCTACCACGGCGTCGGTTTCGGCGGCATGAGCGTGGGCGGCATCCCGGCCAACCGCAAGGTCTACGGCGCGGCGCTGCTGCCGCGTGTGGACCATTTGCGCTTCATCCACGATCCGGTGAAACACGCCTACATCCACGGCGCCGAACCGGTCTGGGAAGAGGACCTGCTGCTGGAACTGGAAAACCGCATCCTGCCGCTGCATGACCCGAGCAACATCGCGGCCGTCATCGTCGAGCCGATTGCCGGCAGCGCCGGCTGGTATCTGCCGCCCAAAGGCTACCTCAAACGCCTGCGCGAGATCTGCGACAAACACGGCATCCTGCTGATTTTTGACGAGGTCATCACCGGCTTCGGCCGCCTCGGCAGCAACTTCGGCGCTGATTATTACGGCGTGGTGCCTGACATGCTGAACTTCGCCAAGGCCGTGACCAACGGCGTGATCCCGCTGGGCGGTGTGATCTGCACCGACCGCATCTACAACACCATGATGGAGGCCAACGCCGGCAGCCCGGCGCATGCCATCGAGTTTTTCCATGGCTACACCTACTCCGGCCACCCCGTGGCCTGCGCGGCGGCCATGGCCACGTTGTCGCTGTTCAAGGAAGAAAAGCTGTTCGAGCGCGCCGGACAGATGGGTGTGGTGCTGGGCGACGCTGCGCACAGCGCCTTCAAGGGCCTGCCGAATGTAGTCGGCATCCGCAGCCTGGGCCTGGCCGCGGCGGTGGAACTGTCCTCCATCGCCGGCTCGCCCGGCAAACGCGCCTACGACATCTTCATGGACTGTTTCCGCAGCGGCGTGCTGGTGCGGCCGGCCGGCGAAAACATCGTGATCTGCCCGCCCTACATCGTCGAGAAGCAACATGTGGAACGCATCGTCAGCGTGGTGAGCGACGCGATCAGGAAGAACGCCTGACCCTCAGGCCATGGCGCCAGCTCAGGACGGCTTGATCCTGTCCTTCAGCTCCGCGCAATGGTCTTTCTCAGGCACGGCCGGCGTGGTCCAGATCACGTCGAAGGCCGGCGCCTGGCCGCCACCCGCGCGCGCACCCGCCTCCAGCGCGGGTGGCGGGCCAGCGCGCAGCAGCACGGCCTTGACCTGCATGTCGGCGGGCAGGTGTTGCGGCACCCCCAGCTCGCGATTCACATGGCCGCTACCGGCCAGCAGCACCACGGTCTTGCCGGGCAGCGCCGCCTGCTGGATCGTGCGGGCCAGGCTGATGTCGCGTGCCACCTGGATGCGTGTCATCGGTGAAATCTGGCTCTCCGGCAACAGATCGCAGTGGCCGGCGCGTATCGCCTGCTGCTGCGCCTTGAGCGCCGGGCCTGGCAGCCGGGTATCGAGCCGGGTGTCGGCCATGGCGCTGCGCATCTGCGCTGCCGGCAGGTTGGCGCCCAGCACCGGCACGCCGGCCTTGACCGCCACCATCACCGCCGGGCCATAGGCCGCCCAGGGCCAGCTTTTGCTGTTCCAGCCCAGCGCTTGCTGCACCTGCAGTTGCGTGCTGTTGGACTTGAGCGCGGCGGTGCTGCGGCCGGCCTCGGCCATCTCCAGCGCCAGCGCGCCCAGCTTGCCGTCCACGGCCAGCCGTGCCACCACATGCTGGTGGATGTGCTGGTGTTCGGCGGCGTCATGCTGCTCGCCCAGCAGGATCGCGTCGGCCGGCAGCAGGGCATCGGTGCGCACCGTGATGTCATTGGACGCCTCCGGAAACAGCCTGGGCTCGGGCACGCGGGCGCATGCCGACAGGATGACAAGCAGGGCGCAGGCGGCCCATCGCGCGGAAGAAGAAGGCAGGGTGGCTGGGTTCATACTAGGGCCTGTTCACACTGTTTATGCAAGTGCGAAGGTGGTGAAACAGCGCCAATCTAGGCGCGCGACGACGCTCAGCCTGGCGGGCTGGGCTAGGAGTGCAACAACGAGTGGCGTTGTTTTCACCACCTTCCCTCCGGGTTGCGGCCAAAAAGGCCATGCGCAGCGTTGCAAAGCCTTGCCGGGCGCCAGCCCGGCTGCATTTTGCGCCTCGCGCATGACCTTTTTGACTCGCAACGCATCTTGCATAAACAGTGTGAACAGGCCCTGCCATCGTAAAGCCTGGCGCCTGACTGTCCAGCTTTTAACCTTGATCCCCTGCTTGCCTTGTTGATGCCCGTCAAGCCTTTCCACATTGCCTGGACCCTGCTGCTCGCGCTGGCCGCCGCCGGCCTGTGTAGCTACCTGCATACACCCCTGCCCTGGATGATAGGCCCGCTGCTGGCCACGGCCTGCGCCTCGATCGCCGGTGCGCCCACGCGCAACTGGCCGCCTTTGGGCAACCTCGGGCAATGGGTGATTGCCACCGCGCTGGGCCTGTATTTCACGCCGCAAGTCAGCGCGCTGGTGGCCGGCCTGTGGTGGGCCATCGCCCTGGCCATTGCCTGGGCGCTGCTGCTGGGGCTGGCCTTTGGCGCCTGGCTGCAGCGTGTCAACGCGCAGCGCATGCCCGAGGTGGCGCCGGCGGCGATGCGCGCCACCAGTTATTTCGCCGGTGCGATCGGCGGGGCGTCGGAGATGACCTTGCTGGCCGAACGCGCCCATGCGCGCACCGACCTGGTGGCCGCCTCGCACGGGCTGCGCCTGCTGCTGGTCACGGTGACCGTGCCTGTTGCCATGCAGTTCAGCGGCCTGCATGGCCTGGACCTGAGTCCGCCGCTGGCGCGCGCGGTGCAGTGGCCGGGTTTTGCCGGGCTGGCGCTGGCCACGGCCCTGGGGGCGCTGCTGCTGCAGCGGCTGGGCCGCGCCAATCCCTGGTTCATGGGCGCGTTGCTGGTGTCCATGGGCTTGACCATGGCCGGCGTGTCCCTGTCGGGGATTCCGCCATGGCTGACCAATGGTGCGCAGTTGCTGATCGCGGTGAGCCTGGGCGTGCGGTTTTCACGGGCCTTTTTGCATGCCGCGCCGCGCTGGCTGGCGTCGGTGGCGGCGGGAACCCTGGGCATGATTGCGCTGTGCAGCGGTTTTGCCTGGCTGCTGACCCTGGCCACCGGGCTGCCGCTGGCAACCATGATTCTGGGGACATCCCCCGGCGGCATTGCCGAGATGGCCATCACCGCCAAGGTGTTGCAACTGGGGGTGCCGGTCGTGACGGCGTTCCAGGTGTGCCGGCTGGTGGCGGTGCTGCTGCTGGTCGCGCCGCTGTTTCGCTGGCTGTACGGCAAAGCGGATGCCGCGGCGCAAACGCCGGACGGTGAACGCGGCAGGAAGCGCTGAGCCAGCCCTTGTGGATGGGCGGCAGCCGGGTCGGGATGGGATGCAAGGCGGATTTCGCAGTCAATAGCTGCCTATTGACAAGAAATTCAACGCAGCAGACCGCCCGAGTCCGGATGATCGCGCGCCGCAGGGGCTGGTTCAGCGCTTCCTTAGTGCAGCGAGACCGGGGTGTGCGCCAGCTCGGCGTAGCCCTCGAGCGTGTCCTCGATTTCTTCCTGGGTCGGGGTGTTTTGTTGCCAGCCGTTCAGGCGCTGCTGGAACATCTCGGCCCAGGAGCCATCGAGGTAGACCTCTTTGCCCGAGCGTTTGTCGACGATCTCGAAGCCATGGCGTGCGAGTTCGGGCACAGCCGGCGCCGGCGCCGATTCTTCGGGCGCGTTGGCGTGGATTTGCACCACCACAAATGATTCGGAGTCGTAGAGCATGTGCATAGAGCTTGGGTCCTTGTCCATCAGATAGCAACGAACGGGCCAAGTTCAAGGCTTACAGGGTAAATCCGCGAATTGCGGGAAAAGTCACGAATCGGGCGGCAGAACCCGTTCAAAGCGGTTTTTCGCCCGCCCGCAATTGCTGGTCCACAAAATCACCGTTCTGCTGGGTGATGCGGATACGCACCGGCAGCCAGCCGATCGCCGGGGCGAGCCAGACCTCGACCGTCTGGTCGTAGTCGCGCTGCGGCTTGCGCGCGAGCTTGACGGCACGGATGTCACCGGCCGGCAGGGTCAGCTGTTCCTCGGCCTCGACGACAAAGGTCCAGGTGTCGGCGGCGGTGGGTCCGGCGGTGTACAGCGAGATGCTGCTGCCGGGCGGGTAGCTGGCCGGTTCACCGGCCAGCAGGCTGGCCAGTTGCACAAACACGCTGACCCGGTCCTGCGCGCCCACCAGCCAGGGGGCGTCGGGCGTGTTGGCACTGAACGTGATCTTGCCCTTGTCGGGCTGGAAATGCGCGGCGCGTTCGCTGCGCGACTTGTCCAGGAAACGCGTGGGCGCCAGCCCGTCGCCGGTGATGCGGCCGCTGCTCGCCATGGAGCGTTCGCCCAGGCCAAAAGCGCTGACCACCATGCTGGCCTGGTAGGACTCCCCGTCCTGCAGCCAGTCGAGTTGGGCCAGCGCGTGGTAGTCCATGTTTTTCGAGCGGCCGGTCATGCTGTATTTCAGGCGCAATGACCCCGGAATGCTCAGGGCACCGGCCAGCGCGACCGGTGCCGTCGGCTCCGGCGTTGCCGCCGGGGCGGGGTCGGGCAGGGGCGCTGCCGCCACCTGCGCCGCCTCGGGGGCGGGCGTCTCGGGTACCGGTTCCGCTATGGATTCGATAGCTGGCTGCGCTTGTGTGGCAAGGGTTGAGGCCCGATTTTCCTGAGGAGCCGGCCGGGCCTGGCGCGGAACGGGCGGCGGCGCCGGTTCGGCGGTTTGCGGGCTGGGTGGCTTGATCTCTATGCTGCGGGTGATGAGCGGCCGCAGCGTGACCGGCTCGCCGGCCATGCCCCACTGCGTGGGCGCGGCCTGCAGCAGCAGCACATGGGCCAGCACCACCGCGCCGGTCAACATGACCAGGGGCCGCAAGGGCGGCGCTGCGCTGGTCCGGGCCGGCAGGGCGTTCATGCGCCGGCGTAACCCAGGTCGCTGCTGAGCTGGCGGGCAGCGGCGGACAGCGGGCGTGCCACGGCGCCGTCCCAGTCCGGATCAAAGTTGGCGAGCGAGCCCAGGGTCACAATGCCCAGCGCCAGGTGGCCGTCGGCGTCGAACACCGGGGCGCAAAAGCCGGCCACGCCGGGCAGCAGGGTGTCGACCACCCGTGCCATGCCGCGGCGCCGGACCTCGTCGAGCAGGGCCGTGACTTCTGCCATGGTTCTGGGCACGTCCTGGCGCGCGAGTTTTTGCATGCGGGCCAGCTCGTCCCTGAGCAGCGGTGGCAGGCGGTCGTGCGACTGGTGGCTGTTGTTCGCCCCGGCGCGCGCGCGGCCACCTCCCGGCTGTGCCATGAAGGCTGAAAAACACAGGCCGGTGGCCGAGGACAACAAGGGCATGACGTCGCCCAGGCGCAAATTGACGGTGATGGCCTGCGGCGACTCTTCCCAGTGCACGATGGTCGGCCCCTGGTTGCCCCAGACGGCGAGCGCCAGGGTCTGGCCGATCTGTTCCATCAGCGGCGCCATGCGCTGGCGCGCGAGTTTGACGCTGTCCAGCCGCGACAGCGAGGCCAGGCCCAGCTTGAGCGCCGCGGGGCCGAGGTCGTACCGTGTGGTCGCAGGGTCCTGGGTCACCAGTTGCAGGCGCTGAAAGCTCACCAGGTAGCGATGGGCCTTGGCGGCGCTCATGCCGGCGGCGGCCGCCAGGTCGCGCAGCATCAGCGGGCCGGGCGAGGTGCCCAGCACCTGCAGCAGGCTGAAGCCGACCTCCACCGACTGGATGCCGGCGCGTTGTGCGGCCTGGCTGGCCGGCGATGTGGCGGGGAGGGTGCGCTCTTTCATGGAATTCGACTAAAATTGAAAATTACATTTAGGTAAATTGATTTCACTTATCGTAACTCCAATCGCGCGCCGTCACCGGTCGCCGTGCACCCCAACATCCCCGAAGGAACCCCATGAAGCTTGCAACCTATAAAGACGGCTCCCGTGACGGCCAGCTGGTGGTCGTCTCGCGCGACCTGGCGACGGCCCATTATGCGACGGGCATCGCCAGCAAACTGCAACAGGTGCTCGACGACTGGGGCTTTCTGTCGCCGCAGCTGCAGGACCTGTACGACACGCTGAACAACGGCAAGGCGCGCCATGCGTTTCCCTTTGACCCGGTGCAGTGCATGGCGCCGCTGCCGCGCGCCTACCAGTGGGCCGACGGCTCGGCCTACATCAACCACGTGGAGCTGGTGCGCAAGGCGCGCGATTCGGATGTGCCCGGCAGCTTCTACAAGGACCCGCTGATGTACCAGGGTGGCAGCGACGACTTCATCGGCCCCTGCGATGACGTGGTTTGCCCCAGCGAGGACTACGGCATCGACTTCGAGGCCGAGGTCGCGGTGATCACCGGTGATGTGCCCATGACCAGCACACCCGAGCAGGCGCTCGAGGGCATTCGCCTGGTGATGCTGGCCAACGACGTCAGCCTGCGCAACCTGATCCCCGCCGAGCTGGCCAAGGGGTTCGGCTTTTTCCAGAGCAAGCCGGCGACGGCCTTCAGCCCGGTGGCGGTGACGCTGGACGAGCTGGGCGACGCCTGGGACCAGGGCCGCATCAACCTGACCATGCAGAGCACCTGGAACGGCCGCAAGGTCGGCATGTGTGATGCGGGCCCGGAAATGACTTTCCATTTCGGCCAGCTGATCGCCCACGTCTGCAAAACGCGCAATGTGCGCGCCGGCTCCATCATCGGCTCCGGCACCGTCAGCAACAAGGGCGTCGAGGCCAAGGGCAAGATGGACTGGCCCAAGGGTTACAGCTGCATCGCCGAGAAGCGCGCGATCGAAACCATCCAGGACGGCAAGCCCTCCACCGAATTCATGAAATTCGGCGACACCATCCGCATCGAGATGAAGGGCAAGGACGGCGAGCTGGTGTTCGGCGCCATCGACCAGAAGATTGTTGCCGCCGCGCCACTGAAATAAGGCGCTGTGGGGCTCGCGGAGCCCGCCCCGCCCCGCGGGTTTGCGGCCCTGCGGCTTTCCTCCAATAATGCAGGCGACACAGCTCATTGCGGGAGGACCCATGGACAAGCGCAAGCATTCGCCCGGGCAGGGCCTGGTGTTTCTGGTGCTGGCAGCGCTGCTGGCGCCACCGGCGCTGGCGCAGGCCACCTTCGAGAAGGTCAAAGCCCGCAGCCAGCTGGTGGTCGGCTACCGCGACAAGGCTTTCCCCTTCTCCTTCACCGACGGCCAGGCCGCCGCCGGCTACAGCATCGAGCTGTGTGCGCCCATCGTCGAACGCATCGCCCAGGCGTCAGGCGCGAAGAACCTGCGCGTGGTTTACCAGGCCGTCGAGCCCGAGCGCCTGGTCAGGCAACTGCAGAGCGGCGCCATCGACCTGATGTGCGCCAACACCAGCGACACCGAGGCCAGGCGCAAGCTGGTGGCCTTTTCCCCGCCGATTTTTTATGCGGCGGTCCGGGTCATGGTGCGCAGCCGCGACAAGCCGGCCTCGCTGGACCAGCTCGCAGGAAAAAATCTCGTGGTGCTGGGCGGAACCACGGCCAGGACGGCGCTGAACAGTTATGCCGCGGTCAAGGGCTTGAGCTGGAAAGTCGCCAATGTGCTGGAACACGATGCGGCCATGAGCCAGCTCAGGCTCGGGCAGGCCGCTGCTTATGCGCGCGACGACATCCTGCTGGTGGACGCCATGATGAATGAGAAAAATCCGGCGGAATTCGCCCTGCTGCCTGAGCGCCTGTCGTCCGAGCCGATTGCGATTGCCTACCGCCAGGGCGACGTGGCACTGCAGAAGCTGGTGGATGTCTCGGTGGTCGAGGCCATGCGCAGCGGGCGATTCAGCCAGACCTATGACAAGTGGTTCACCCGGCCGGTGCCGCCGTCCGGCAAGAACCTGCAGTTGCCGATGTCCAGCGAGCTGGGCGCCCTGGTCGCGGCCGCCAAATAAGCCGGCTGTCAGCGCCGGGTCGAGCGGCCCGGCCCGGTCAGGCCGCGGCCCGTCCTCATGCCGCGTAAACCGAGGCCAGGTCGCGGAAGCCCTTGATTTCCAGCGGGTTGCCAAAGGGGTCGCAGAAAAACATGGTCCACTGCTCGCCCGGCTGGCCTTCAAAACGCACTTGCGGCGCGAACAGGAAGTCGGTGCCGGCGGCCTGCAGGCGCTCTGCCATGGCCTGCCAGTCGGGCAGGCCCAGCACCAGCCCGAAGTGCGGCATGGGCACCAGCGTGTCGCCGACATGGCCGGTGCGCTCGGTCTTGAAGGGGGTGCCCAGGTGCAGCGATAGCTGGTGGCCCATGAAGTCGAAATCGACCCAGGTGGCGGTGGAGCGGCCCTCGGTGCAACCCAGCACCGCGCCGTAAAAGCGGCGGGCTGCGTCGAGGTCGGTGACGTTGAAGGCGAAATGGAACAGGCTTTTCATGCCTGAAGAATAGCAGCCCGTCCCTGGGCGCTGTGCCCGCCGGGGCGGGTCTCAGGCGCTGGCAGGGTCGCCGGCCATGGTGTCGAATTTCCGGAAGTACTGCCGCGCCAGCGCGACCAGCTGCGCATCGCTGGGGTGGTCGCTGGCCACCGAGTCCACGATGGCATCGGCCACGGCCGGCAGGTGGCTGGTGCACCAGTCGCGCAGCTGGTTGCGGACCAGGCCCGGACCGGTCAGCAGCACCTCGTGGCTGCCGGCCAGCGCGCGCGCCACATCCGCAAAAAAGGCGGCGCTGTCCTCGGCCTTGCCCTGGTGTTTGTGGTGCGTGCGCGACTTGATGCGCTGGGCTTCCATGTGCTCGCGGTCAAACATCACCACATGGGCTTCGGACTGGTCGATCCAGACAACGGCGTGAAAAGTGCTCATGACATCCTTGGTAGAGAAAAAGGGGGAAAAGGGGACGCTCAGGCGGGACGTGTCTGCTCGGCTTTTTCCTGGCAGGGGATGCAGCGCCCCGCTTCGGGGCTGGCCTGCAGCCGCGGGGCCGGGATGGTGACGCCGCAGTCTGTGCACAAGCCGTAGGTGCCGGCTTCGATGCGGGTCAGTGCCGCGTCAATCGCGGTGAGTTCGGCGGTTTCGCGCTCGCCCAGGGCGAACTCCAGTTCGCGTTCGGTGGCCACCTGCGCCCGCGAGTCCTCGGGCTGGCCGAAATGGTCGGCGGCGGCGTCAGCGCGGCTCACGGTTCCGCCGCGCTGCGCCGCGATCTGTGCCAGCAGGGCGGTGCGCATGACCAGCAATTGCTGCTGGTAGGGCGCGTTGTGTTGTTTGTCCATGGTGCTTCCTTCTTGTGTTCGCCTTCATCATGCGCCATGGTGTCATGGCCCCGGTTGATGAAGGTCAAGCGGGCGGCCCCTGAGCTGTGCAGGGCACAATCCGGGCATTCCTTTGCCACCCGTGGAGACCCCCATGACTGCCCAGCCTGTGGACTACAGCGCCTACCAGACCCTGCACATCACGCGCCGCGGCGCCGCCGGCGCCGTGCTGGACATCCAGATGAAGGCCCTCAACGGCAAGCTGCCGACCGCCGGCCATGCCGGCCACCGGGAACTCGCGCAGATCTGGCGCGACGTGGGCAGCGACGACTCGGTGCGTTGCGCCGTGTTGCGCGGCGAAGGCCTGGGATTCTCCGGCGGCGGCGACCTGGCGCTGGTGCAGGACATGGCCGATGATTTCGAGACCCGCACCCGCGTCTGGAAGGAAGCGCGCGACCTGGTCTACAACGTGATCAATTGCGACAAGCCGATTGTCAGCGCGCTGCACGGGCCGGCGGTGGGCGCCGGGCTGGTGGCGGGGCTGCTGGCGGACATCTCGATTGCCGCGAAAAGCGCCAAGATCGTGGATGGCCACACGCGGCTTGGCGTGGCTGCCGGCGATCACGCGGCCATCGTCTGGCCCCTGCTGTGCGGCATGGCCAAGGCCAAGTACTACCTGATGCTGTGCGAGCCGATCAGCGGCGAGGAAGCCGAACGTATCGGCCTGGTGTCGCTGGCGGTGGACGACGACGCCTTGCTGCCCAAAGCCTACGAGGTGGCCGACCGGCTTGCCGCCGGTTCCAGGACCGCGATCAGCTGGACCAAATACGCGCTCAACAACTGGCTGCGCCAGGCGGGACCGGCCTTCGACGCTTCGCTGGCGCTGGAATTCATGGGCTTTGCCGGCCCGGATGTGCGCGAAGGCGTGGCCAGCCTGCGCGAGCGCCGCCCGCCGTCCTACTGAGCGCTGCAACTCGTGCGCTATGAAAAAATGAGCAGCCCACGCGCGTGACTAAAGGGCTGGAGGCCTGTTTGGCTTGTCAACCCGGGCATGGTGCCGGCGCCTCGCGGCCTTTTGTGGAAAACCGGTTGACGTGCCGCCCTGAGGCTGCACAATGAACCATCAGCCACCGGTGCTTGCAGCGGGCGGCAGACAGACAACAACAGGAGACAGCCATGAGTGACGCGGACAATTCTTCCCTGGCCGGCTTCGGCAAGCTGGTGCCGGGCTTCGACTTTTTGCAGAACCTCGCGAAACAGGCGGCCGGCAGCGCCGCGCAAAGCATCCCGCAGTTGCCGAACCTGGGCAACTGGGTGGCGCCCACGCTCAACGTCGAGGAGCTCGACAAACGCATCGAGGAGCTCAAGGCGGTGCAGTTCTGGCTGGACCAGAACGCCATGGCGCTGAAGGCGACCATCCAGGCGCTGGAGGTGCAGAAGATGACGCTGGCCACGCTCAAGGGCATGAACTTCAACATGGGCGACGTCGCCAATGCTTTCAAGCTCAAGGTGGCCGATACCGTCGCCGGTGGGGTGCAGAAGGCCGCCGACAAGGCCAGGACCTTCTCGGGCCTGGAGGTGCCGCCCACCAGTTATGACAAGGGCACAAAGCCTGCGCCCAAGGCCCGGGCCGCGAAAGCACCCGCAGCGGCGGCAGCCCCCGGTGTGGTGGACCCGATGCAGTGGTGGGGCGCGCTGACCCAGCAGTTCCAGAACATCGCCACCACCGCCATGCAGGATGCGGCCAAAAAAACCGCCATGGATGCCACCAAAGGGCTGGCTGCCGGCCTGGCCAGGGACGCGGTGAAAACCGCCACCGGCATGGCCAAAGGCATGGCCGACTCGGCCGGCAGGACCGTGACGCAGGGCGCGCGGTCGGCCATGAACTCGGCGCTGCGCAGTGCCCAGGCCTGGCCCACACCGGCCGCGCCGGCGGCGTCGCGTGCGAAGCCGAAAGCCAAAGCGCCGGCGCGCAAGGCGGCCGGCAAAACCACCCGGAAACCGGCTCGTTGACGGACGCGCCGTGATGCGGTGAGGGGCCGGACGTGCGGCAGCTTTCATTTTTCATTTCTTCATCCTGGATCCCATGAAGCTTTTCCCCTACGGCCACGCCACCCATCCGCAATGGCGCATGGCGGCCGGGCTGGTGCTGGCCCAGTTGCGCGCCCACATGGCTTTGCCTGCCTATGCGAGTGCGCCTACGCTGGGCTTGCTGTACATCACCGACCACTACGCGGGCCAGGCGCAGGACATTCTTGACTTCATGAGCGGCGAATTGCCGGAAATCACCGACTGGGCCGGCACGGTGGGCATAGGCATTGCCTCCAATAACGTGGAGTATTTCGATGAGCCGGCACTGGCCGTCATGTTGTGCGGGCTGCCGAGTGACCAGTACCGCGTTTTTTCGGGCATCTCGCCGCTGCCGCCCGCACACGCCACCCACTTCAAGGCGCATACCGCGCTGGTGCATGCCGACGCCGGCACACCCGACGTGGCCGAGCTGATCGCCGAGATGGCCCAGCGCACAGGCAGCGCTTACGTCTTCGGCGGGCTGGCCTCCAGCCGCAGCGACGTGGTGCAGTTCGCGCTCAGTGGCAACGGCAATGTCAAGGGCCACGGCGCTGCCGGTGGCGTGTTCAGCGGCGGCCTGAGCGGCGTCGCTTTTGCGCAGGGCGCGGCGCTGATGTCGCGCGTCACCCAGGGCTGCCAGCCGGTTTCCGGCGAGTACGAGGTCACCGCCTGCGAGGGCAATGTGGTCACCGCGCTGGATGGCCGCAGCGCACTGGATGTGATGCTGGCCGACCTCGGTGTGTCGCTGGAGCAGCCGCGCGAAGCCCTCGAAAAAGTGCGCGCGACGCTGGTCGGCTTGCGCAGCGCGGATGCGGACCTGCAGGACGGCCGCATCCGGCGCCCGGGCCAGTTCGGCGCCGACGTGGTGGTGCGCCACATCATCGGCCTGGACCCGGCGCGCAACGGAATCGCGGTGGCGGACATGCCGGCGGTGGGCATGAAACTGGCTTTCTGCGAGCGCAATGCCGAGGCCGCGCGCGCCGACCTGGTGCGGGTGTGTGCCGAAATCCGCGAGGAACTGGAGCCGGAGGAATTGCCGCTGGAAGTTGCCAGTGCCCTGAGCGGCAGTCACGCCGACGCGGCGCCGCATCCCGCGCGCCGCATTGCCGGCGCGATTTATGTCAGCTGTTCGGGCCGCGGCGGTCCGCATTTCGGCGCTCCCAGCGCCGAGTTGCAGATCGTGCGGCGCGCGCTGGGCGATGTCCCGCTGGTCGGGTTTTTTGCCGGCGGCGAGATCGCGCGTCACCACCTCTACGGCTACACCGGTGTGTTGACGGTGTTCACCGCGCCCGCCGCCTGAGGTGTTGGCCGCGCTGTTCCGGCCGTCCCGGGCGCTGAAGCGGCGGCATTCCTTTTTCTGAAACCCATGGAGTGAGCATGAGCAAGGCCTTGCGATTGTCCGAAAAATGGTTCCAGCGCGGCCTGTGGCTGGTGGCGCTGGTGTTTGCGGCTTTCCTGATCGGCCTGGGCGGCACCGTGGTGGGCGACCTGCCGCAGGTCGAGCGCAGCCTGGGGGTGGACGACTTCCTCGAGCAGCCCGCCGCGACGCAGTTGCGCGACAGACTCAAGGCGGACGAGCGCACCGGCCGGGAGGCGCAGGAGGCGCTCGAGCAGGCCCGGCTCAGGCACCGGGTGGCCCAGGCCAACTCCCGCACGGCCAGCGAAACCTTCAGCAACTGGCTGGCCACGCGGCGCGCCACCGAGCGGGCGGAACAGGACCCCGAACTGATAGAACGCACGCGCGCGCTGGACGGCCTGAAAGCGGCCGAACGGCAGGCGCTGGCGGCGATGGAGGCCCAGCAGCAAAAGGCGCTGGATGCCAGCCAGGGCGCGGTTCGCACGCGCGAGAGCCTGGCCGAACTCGAGCGGGTGGCGCAGGACAAATGGCAGAGCGCCCAGCGCGCCCAGGAACTGCGGGTGTTTCTGTACCGCCTGGCCCTGACCCTGCCGCTGCTGGTGGCTGCGGGCTGGCTGTTTGCGAAGAAGCGCAAAAGCACCTGGTGGCCGTTTGTCTGGGGCTTCATCTTTTTTGCGCTGTTCGCTTTTTTTGTCGAACTGGTGCCCTACCTGCCCAGTTATGGCGGTTATGTGCGCTACATCGTCGGCATTGTCACCACCGTGCTGGTGGGGCGGCAGGCGATTGTTTCGCTGAACCGCTACCTGGAAAAGCAGAAGCTGGCCGAGCAACTGCCCGATGCGCAACGCCGTGAAGAACTCAGTTACGACACGGCGCTGACACGCCTGTCCAAAGGCGTCTGCCCCGGCTGTGAGCGCGCCGTGGACCTGAAGAACCCGGCGATCGATTTTTGCCCGCATTGCGGCATCGGCCTGTTCGATCACTGCGGCGCCTGCAGTGCGCGCAAGAGCGCGTTTGCGAAGTTTTGCCACGCTTGCGGAACCGATGCCAAACGCGCCCGGCGTGCGGGTACGGTTTCGCAAGACTGACGGCAAGATGAGCACGGGTCCTTCCCGCAGAACTGCCCTGTCTCTCATGGCAGGCAGTCTGGTGTTGCCGCATTCGGTCGCCGACGCCCGTTGCCCGGCAGACCCGCTGACTGTTTGCGACGTGACCCACCTGAACTCGGTGAAGGTTGCCGGTATCGCGGATGTCCGTGGAACCAGTGATGTCAGGCAGGCCTTGAGAAAGTGGCAAGGCAAGGTCAGCGTGGGTGGCGGCCGCTTCAGCATGGGCGGGCAAACCGCGATTGAGGGCGGATTGCAGCTGGACATGCGCCCCATGAATACCGTGGTGAATTTCGACCCCGCAAAAAAAACGGTGCGGGTCCAGGCGGGCATGCGATGGCGGGATCTCCAGTCCCTCATCGACCCGCACGGACTGTCTGTGCGGACCATGCAAAGTTACGCCAGCTTTACCGTGGGCGGCTCCGTCTCGGTCAATTGCCATGGTCGTTATGTGGGGCACGGCCCCGTCAGCAGGTCGGTTCGGGCGCTCCAGCTGGTTTTACCCCATGGGGAGGTGGTGGAGGCCAACAGGCAAACCCAGTCCGATCTTTTTTACGCGGCCATCGGCGGCTATGGTGGCGTGGGGGTCATCACCGAAGTCGAACTCGATCTGGATGAGAATTTCCGGATTGAGAGAGCAACGGCTTCTGTCGCGCTGGAAGACTACCCCGCATGGTTTCGCGAAAAAGTCCAGTCCGATCCCCAGGTTCTGCTGCACAACGCCGATCTGTTTCCCCGCGACTTCGACGCGCCGCGCTGCGTGACATGGTCAAGAACGAGCAAGCCTTTGTCCGTTGCCGCAAGGCTGACGCCGACCGGCGGGAAGTACACCAAAGAGCAGCTCTTTTTGTGGGCCATGACCGAATTGCCCGGGGGTTCCTCGCTCCGCAAAGGTGTTGCCAAAACGATGGAGGACAAACCGGCCGTGGTGTGGCGGAACTTCGAGGCCAGTCTCGACGTGGCGCAGCTCGAACCCGCCAGCCGGGATGATTCAAGCTATGTGCTGCAGGAGTATTTCGTTCCGGAGCACCACTTCGTGAGTTTCGCTCGGAAGATGTCGGCATTGATGCAGTCAACGCGAACCGGCACGGTGAACGTTTCGATACGGCACTCCCCCGCCGATGAGCCGGTCTGGATGGCATGGGCCCGGCAGGATGTGTTTTCTTTTGTTGTCTATTACAAGCAGGGTGTGTCGCTGGCCGCGCAGCGGCAAGTGGCCCAGTGGACCCGGGCCATGATCGACCTGGCGCTGTCGCACGATGGAAGCTACTACCTGCCCTATCAACTGCATGCCACGATGGAACAGTTTGTGCGGGCTTACCCGGGCGCCGCCAGATTCAGCAAACTGCGGCAGGAGCTGGGCGCGTCCCGTTTGACCAACACCCTGTGGTCGTACTACCGGGTGTGAGGCCGATTGAGGCAGTGAAAATGCCGGTTTGCCCCCTCGCGACGGCCAGGCTTTCCCCACCCCCATCGACTGCTGCTGTCCCGCTACCCCTGCGGCGCAGCATCGGGACGTGCATGGTATGCGCGGCGCCCCGTCCTTGCCGGGGTCTGGCTGCGGGCCTACGTCGGCCGGCCTTCGGCGCCTACGGTTGTTTTCAGGCGAGGCCCCACAGTAGGTTGACCCCACAACCAGGTAGCCACACCATGAAGACACAACTCCGTAACCACATCGCAGCCCTTTTCCTGTTGCTCCCCGCCGCCAGCGTCATGCTGGCTGTGCCTGCCAGCGCGCTGGCGCAACCGGCCCAGCCCGAGCTTCGCTCACTGCAGGTCGCCACCGACGATGGCCTCAATGCCGGCGCCCGCCTGGACTTCACGGTGGAAGGCACGCCGCGTGGCCAGGCCAGCCTCCGCTTGCGCGGCGTGCCGCGCAACATCGTGCTCAAGGAGACCGCGCGCGGCGTCTACACCGGCAGCTACACGCTCCGGCGGCAGGACCGCATCAGCGAGAGCAGCGCCGTTCGTGCGACGCTCAAGGTTCGCAACCGCAGCGTGGGTGCCGACTACAGCTTGCCTGCCGGTATTGCCAACAGCAGCGTCGCGGTAGCGCCGACCACGGGCCTGAAAATCGACCGCTTCAGCGTCGCGCCGGTGGACAAGCTCGAGCCGGGCGCCGAACTGCGGTTTACCGTGAACGGCATGCCGGGCGGCACGGCCGAGTTTGACATTCCCGGCGTCGTGAGCAACGTGCCCATGCGCGAAGTGCGCCCCGGCGTGTATGAGGGGGCTTACACGATTCGCCGCCTCGACAACCTCGCGCCCTCACGACCCGCTGTCGCCACCCTGCGTGCCGGCAACCGGGCGGTGACCTCCACGCTGGCCCAGTCCCTGATGGTCGATGCGAAGCCGCCCGTGATCCGCAACCTCTCACCCCGAGATGGCGAGTCGGTGGTGCGCGGTGCTGCGACCTCAGTGTCCGGCACATTTGACGACGTAGGTGGCGTGGGCATGGATACCAAAAGCGTGAGGATCCTGCTGGCCGGGCGCGACGTCACGGCTGCCTCGCAGATCACGGCGCAGTTCTTCACCTACCGCGCCGACCTGCCCGCCGGACGCTACCCGGTGGATGTGTCTGCCCGCGACCTGGCCGGCAACGCCGTGCGCCAGACCTGGACTTTCGATGTAACAGCCGCTGCCAACGCTGCACCGGCCACCGTGCTGCTGCAGGTCACCAGTCCTGCAGCCAACGCCAGCGTGGGAAGCGGTCCGGTCGCGGTGAGCGGGCGTACCGCACCGGGTGCGGCGGTTGACGTCAAGGTGAGCGCTGTGGGAACCCTGGCGGGCCTGTTCGGCATGAATCAGGATTTGCTGACCCAGCGCGTCCAGGCTGATGGCAACGGCAACTTTTCATTCAGTTTCACGCCGCAGCTGCCCCTGCCGGGCACACGTTATGAGATCTCCATGACTGCCGGCAAGGACGGGATGACGGCCACTGAAGCGAAGCTGGTGTTGTTCCAGAAATAACGTAAGCCAGCTTGCGGACACAAAGTGCATGCAGCCCTTGTCTGGCGGGCGCATGCAGCTATCAATCAAATAGCGCTTGAACGATCCGGGCGGCCAAAAAACGGGTAACTCGGGTCGTTGTAGCCGTGGCTGGACGCATGGCCCGGGACCACCAGCTCATTCACAAAGGCCTCGTCTTCGGCGTCGAGTACCAGGTCCACGGCGCCGTAGACGTCTTCCAGGTGCGACAACAGGCGCGGCCCGGCAATCACCGCGCTGACCAGCGGGTTGGCCAGCACCCAGGCAGCCGCGAACTGCCCGGGCACCCAGCCTCTGGCTTCGCAGCGCGCCTTGATCTTCTGGGCGATCACCAGCGACTCTTCCCGGAATTCGGTTTCCAGAATGCGTTTGTCACCGCTGCCGGCGCGTGTGCCTTCGGCCGGCGGCTGGCCTGGCGGGTACTTGCCGGTGAGCACGCCCCGCGCCAGCGGACTGTAAGGCACAACCCCGAGGCCGTAGTGGCCGCACGCCGGCAGGATCTCGACCTCGGGGCCGCGGTTGAGCAGGTTGTAGTAGGGCTGGCAGACCACCGGTTGCGCCACGCCGGTTTTCTCGCAGAGACGCAAAATCTCGGCGATGCGCCAGCCGCGGAAGTTGGACAGGCCGAAGCTGCGGATCTTGCCGGCGCGAATCAGGTCGCCGATGGCGCGCACCGCTTCCTCGAGGTTTTCACCGTGGAAGTCGCGGTGCAGGTAGAGGATGTCCAGGTAGTCGGTGCCCAGCCGCGCCAGCATGGCATCGGTCTGCCGCATGATCCAGCTGCGCGAGTAGTGGCCCTCATTGATGCCCTGGCCGGCCTTGTTGCCCAGCTTGCTGGCCAGCACCCAGTGCTCGCGCTGGCCCGCCAGCAGTTTGCCCAGCAGGGTTTCGGACCGGCCTTCGTTGTAGACATCGGCGGTGTCGATGAAGTTGATGCCGTGGTCCCGGGCCGAAGCGACGATGCGCGCGGCCTCGTCGTCCGGCGTCTGCTGGCCGAACATCATGGTGCCCAGGCACAGGACGGAGACTTTCAGGTTGCTGTTTCCGAGGCGGCGGTAGTGCATGACTGCTCCTGAGTGTGAGGTGGGCTAGACGCCGCGCTGCCGGTCCTGCTTGAACTGCAGCACGAAGGCGCCGAAGGTGCCGGCATCCAGCGCATCACGCACTTCCTGCATCAGGTTCAGGTAGTAGTGCAGGTTGTGGATGCTGCTGAGCATGGGGCCCAGCATTTCGCCGCAGCGGTCCAGGTGGTGCATATAGGCGCGGCTGAAGTTTTTGCAGGTGTAGCAGTTGCAGGTGCTGTCCACCGGGGCTTCTTCGCTTTTGTAGCGCGCATTGCGTATCTTCAGGTCACCGAAACGCGTGAACATGTGGCCGTTGCGCGCATTGCGTGTCGGCATCACGCAGTCGAACATGTCCACGCCCGCCGCCACACCTTCGACCAGGTCTTCCGGCGTGCCCACGCCCATCAGGTAGCGCGGCTTGTTCGCCGGCAGGCGGTGCGGTGTGTGCGCCATGATGCGCAACATCTCTTCCTTGGGCTCGCCGACGCTGACGCCGCCGACGGCGTAGCCGGGCAGGTCGAGTTCGACCAGCGCGTCCAGCGACTCCTGGCGCAGGTTTTCAAACATGCCGCCCTGCACAATGCCGAACAGCGCGTTCGGATTCTGGAGCTTGTTGAATTCGTCAATGCAGCGACTGGCCCAGCGCAGGCTGAGCTCCATCGAGATCCGGGCTTCGGCCTCGGTCGTGATGTGGCCCCGGGTGTCGTAGGGTGTGCATTCGTCGAACTGCATCACGATGTCGCTGTTCAGGATGGTCTGGATCTGCATCGAGATCTCGGGCGTCAAAAACAGCTTGTCGCCGTTGACCGGCGAGGCGAACTTCACGCCTTCCTCGGAAATCTTGCGCATCTCGCCGAGCGACCAGACCTGGAAGCCACCGCTGTCGGTGAGGATGGGCTTGTGCCAGCTTTCGAACTTGTGCAGGCCGCCGAACTGCTGCATCACGTCCAGGCCCGGGCGCATCCACAGGTGAAAGGTGTTGCCCAAAATGATTTGCGCGCCCATCTCGTGCAGCGACTGCGGCATCACGCCCTTGACCGTGCCATAGGTGCCGACCGGCATGAAGATCGGCGTCTGCACCACGCCGTGGTTCAGGGTCAGGGTGCCGCGCCGGGCATACGAGCCGAGGTAGTTACCCTCGGCCGGGTCGGTTTTCAATACTTCAAAATTCAGCATGGGGTGATTGTCTCAGGCGGTGGTTTTTTGCAGCAGCATGGCGTCGCCGTAGCTGAAAAACCGGTATCGCTGCGCGATGGCGTGTTGGTAGAGCGCCATGATGTGTTCGTAACCGGCAAAGGCGCTGACCAGCATCATCAGCGTGCTTTTGGGCAGGTGGAAGTTGGTCAGCAGCAGGTCGACCACCTCGAACTCGAAGCCCGGCGTGATGAAGATGTTGGTGTCCTTGCACCCGGGACCGAATTTCGCGGCGGACTCCAGCGCGCGCACGCTGGTGGTGCCGATGGCGACCACCCGGCCGCCGCTGGCCTTGCAGTTGCGGATTGCCTGCAGCGTCGCCTCCGGCACCTCGAAACGTTCGAAATGCATCACGTGGTCGGCGATGTTTTCGGCTTTCACCGGCTGGAAGGTGCCGGCGCCCACATGCAGCGTGACACTGGCGCGCCGGATGCCGCGCGCCTGCATGCGGGCCAGCACCGCCTCGTCAAAATGCAGCGCGGCTGTCGGGGCGGCGACCGCGCCCGGATTTTTGGCAAACACGGTCTGGTAACGACGCTCGTCCTCTAGCGAATCGCTGTGGGTGATGTAGGGCGGCAGCGGCACATGGCCGTGGCTTTCCATCAACGCGTAGGGGTCGCTACTCAGTGCAAAGTGATACAGCGGGCCGTCCTTGTTGGGCCAGCGCCCCAGCAGCGTGGCGGTGAAGCCACCGTCCATCTGCATCACCGCGCCCGGCAACGGTTTCTTGCTGACCTTCATGTGTGCCGCCACCTCATGGCCGGCCTCCGACGTGGGCGAGAGCACCCGCTCGATCAGCAGCTCGAGCCGGCCGCCGCTGCTCTTCTGGCCGAACAGGCGCGCCTTGACGACTTTGGTGTCGTTGAGCACCAGCAGGTCGCCGGGCTGCAGCAGCTCCGGCAATTCGGTAAAACGCCGGTCCACCGGTGTGGCAGCGCGACCATCGAGCAGGCGTGAAGCGCTGCGCTCGGCCGCCGGGTGCTGGGCGATCAGGTCGTCGGGGAGTGTGAAATCGAAATCACTGAGCTTGAAAGACGTGTGCATGAAGGCACAATTGTCCCATGCCCTCCCGGTCTGCCTCTGCTGCACCCGTCCCCAAGACGCCGCCCGCTGCGTCCGCAGCGGCGCCCAAGTCGCAACCGCAAAAAGCCCTGGAAAAACTCGGCCTGCGCCGCGACATCGACCTGGCGCTGCATCTTCCGCTGCGTTACGAGGACGAAACCCGCCTCACCCGCTTGGCCGACGCGCGTGACGGCGACATGGTGCAGATCGAGGGGCAGGTGACCCACAGCGAATTGACTTTCCGCCCGCGCCGGCAATTGCGCGTGACGGTTGATGACGGCAGCGACACCTGCGTGTTGCGTTTCATCAATTTTTACCCCTCGCATCAGAAGACCCTCAGCGTGGGCGCGCGGGTGCGGGTGCGCGGTGAAATCCGCGGCGGGTTTGCCGGCCGCGAAATGGTGCATCCAGGCTTTCGCGTGGCCGGCGGTGAACTCGCGACGGCGCTGACGCCGGTGTACCCGACGGTCGCCGGGCTGCCGCAGGCTTACCTGCGCAAGGCCGTGCTGGGCGGCCTGGCACGTGCCGATCTTTCGGAGACCCTTCCCGCAGAGTTTATGAACAAAAACCTGCCCCAACCCTTGTCCAGCTTGCGTGAGGCGCTATCATTTTTGCATCAGCCGGCACCCGATGTGCTGTTGGCGACGCTGGAAGACCGCAGCCACCCGGCCTGGCAGCGGCTCAAGGCCGAGGAGTTGCTGGCGCAGCAACTGTCGCAACTGCAGGCGCGCCGTGTGCGCGCCGCGATGCGCGCGCCGCCGTTGCGGGCGCCTGTGCATGGGCCCCAGTGCACCTTGCAGGAGCAGTTGCTGGAGCGGCTGCCCTTTCGCCTGACCGCGGCGCAGCAGCGCGTCGGCGCCGAGATCGCCGCCGACCTGCAGAAAAACCTGCCCATGCACCGCCTGCTGCAGGGTGACGTGGGTTCCGGCAAAACCGTGGTGGCGGCGCTGGCCGCGGCACGCTGCATGGACGCCGGCTGGCAGTGCGCGCTGATGGCGCCGACCGAAATCCTGGCCGAGCAGCATTTCCGCAAGCTGATCGGCTGGCTGGAGCCGTTGGGCATACAGACCGCCTGGCTGACCGGCAGCCAGAAGGCCAAAGAACGGCGCGAGGCGCTGGCGATGATCGCCAGCGGCGCCGCCGGCCTGGTGGTGGGCACCCATGCGGTGATCCAGGACAAGGTGATCTTCAAAAACCTGGCGCTGGCCATCATCGATGAGCAGCACCGCTTCGGTGTCGCCCAGCGGCTGGCCCTGCGCAGCAAGATGACGCAAGGGGGTGAAGAGCCGCACCTGCTCATGATGACGGCGACACCGATTCCGCGCACGCTGGCCATGAGTTATTACGCGGATCTCGACGTGTCCACGATTGACGAGTTGCCGCCAGGCCGCACACCCATCGTCACCAAGGTGGTGGCGGAGTCCCGGCGCGACGAGGTGGTCGAGCGCATACGCAGCCAGCTCGCCGAAGGCCGGCAGGTCTACTGGGTCTGCCCGCTGATTGAAGAAAGCGAGTCGGTGGACCTGATCAATGCCACCCAGACGCATGAGGCGCTGAGCGCCGCGCTGAATAGCCCCCACGCTCCGCCGCTGCGCGGGTCGCTTCCCCCCGAGGGGGCTGGCTCCGCCTTGGGGCGGCCCGGCGGTGGAGCCGGCACGCAGGTCGGCCTGCTCCATTCGCGCATGCCGGTGGCCGAGAAAAAGGCGGTGATGGCGCTGTTCACCAGCGGCCAGCTCGGCGTGCTGGTCAGCACCACGGTGATCGAGGTCGGCGTCGATGTACCCAACGCCTCGCTGATGGTGATCGAACATGCCGAACGGTTTGGCCTGTCCCAGCTGCACCAGCTGCGCGGCCGTGTCGGGCGCGGTGCGGCGGCCTCGGCCTGTGTGTTGCTGTATTCGACCGGCGAGGCGCCGCGCCTGGGCGAGACCGCACGTGCCCGGCTCAAGGCCATGGTGGAGACGCAGGACGGCTTCGAGATCGCCCGGCGCGACCTCGAGATCCGCGGACCCGGGGAGTTTCTGGGCGCACGCCAGTCCGGCGCGCCGCTGCTGCGTTTTGCGGACCTGGCGACGGATACCGAGCTGCTGGCCTGGGCGCGCGCGCTGGCGCCGGTGATGCTGGACAAGTATCCCGACCTGGCGCAGCGGCATATCTTGCGGTGGCTGGGGGGGAAGGCGGAGTTTTTGAAGGCGTGACTGTTGGTACGCCAGCAAGCCGGGGGTTGCCCGGCGGCAACTCACTTTCTTTTGCTTCGCCAAAAGAAAGTAAGCAAAGAAAAGGCGACCCTGCTGTCTGCGTCCCCTCCGCTGCGCTGCGGGGCAACCCGCGGTGCTCGGTCCAGCCGGGGCCGGGCTCGAACTCGCCTTCGGCTCAGACAATCGCCCGTCCTGATCCGTCTGGCCCTGCGCTCCTCGGCGCAGACAGAAGGGTGGGGTAGAAACCAAACCCCAAATACCGAATTCAGAAATCCGGAGTGCAGGAAGCGCGCAGAGCTTCCTGCACGGGAATCCCAAGAGTCGGTCATGCGTGCACGCGAGAGCAGCGCACGCGGCCAACTGAGGTCCCCCTCCATCGCCCAGCGGGGCGAGGGAGGGGTTAGGGGTGGGAGTGGGGAGTTAGTCCTGCTGCCCAGAGCGGACCCGAGGCACAGCGTGACGCCTGGGTCGGCGGCCAGCCCCGCCGGTGGGAGGCCCGGCTTGCGGCCGAACATCTGTCTCGGACGCAGGAAAAGCCGCACAATAAGCCCATGACGCTGACCGAACTCAAATACATCGTGGCCGTCGCCCGCGAAAAACACTTTGGCCGGGGCGCCGAGGCCTGCCATGTGTCGCAGCCGACGCTCAGCGTGGCGATCAAGAAGCTGGAGGAAGAACTGCAGGTCAAGCTGTTCGAGCGCAACGCCAACGAAATCACGGTGACGCCGCTGGGTGAAGAGATCGTGCGGCAGGCGCAAAGCGTGCTCGAGCAGGCCGACAGCATCCGCGAGATCGCCAAGCGCGGCAAGGACCCGCTGGCCGGTGCGTTGCGGCTGGGCGTGATCTACACCATCGGCCCCTACCTGCTGCCGGACCTGGTGCGCCAGGCGATTGCGCACACGCCGCAGATGCCGCTGATGCTGCAGGAGAACTTCACCGTCAAGCTGCTGGAAGAGCTGCGCACCGGCGAGATCGACTGCGCCATCCTGGCCGAACCTTTTCCCGACACCAACCTGGCGATCGCGCCGCTGTACGACGAGCCCTTCATGGCGGCCGTGCCCAGCACGCATGCGCTGGCGGCGCGCGACAGCATCACCGCCGAGGAGCTCAAAAAGGAAACCATGCTGCTGCTGGGCACCGGCCACTGTTTCCGCGACCATGTGCTCGAGGTCTGCCCCGAGTTCGCACGTTTTTCCAGCAACGCCGAAGGCATACGCAAGAGTTTCGAGGGCTCGTCGCTGGAAACCATCAAACACATGGTGGCGGCCGGCATGGGCGTGACGCTGGTGCCGCGCCTGAGCGTGCCCAAAGACTCCCTGCTGCCGCCAGTCCCTGCGAAAGCCAGCGCAAAAGGGAAAGCCAAGGATGTACCGGAGTTGCCCTCCTACATCAAATACCTGCCCTTCGAAGGCCATGTTCCGAGCCGGCGCGTGGTTCTGGCCTGGCGCCGCAGCTTCACGCGGTATGAGGCGATCGCGGCCTTGCGCAATGCCATTTATGCCTGCGAGCTGCCGGGGGTGGCGCGCCTGTCCTGAGCCGTCCGTCCGGGCGTTTCATGATGTCTATCAAGGCCATACAGTTTGACTGTTGCCCCGTGCTGCCTGATTGCTTAGAGTAAAGACTGACGTTCTTGAAAGGAACACATTTCATGGCCAAATCCGCCCCCAAAAAAACCTCGCCTGTCAGCCGCACCAGCGCACCGCCCATCAACATCGGCATCAGTGAAAAAGACCGTGCCGCGATCACCCAGGGCCTGAGCCGGCTGCTGGCCGACACCTACACGCTTTACCTGACCACGCACAACTTCCACTGGAACGTGACCGGGCCGATGTTCAACACGCTGCATGTGATGTTCATGACCCAGTACACCGAGCTGTGGAATGCGGTCGACCCGGTGGCTGAACGCATCCGCTCGCTGGGCCACCCCGCGCCCGGTTCTTATGCCGAGTTTGGCCGGCTGACCTCGCTGCCGGATGCACCGGTCAAGCCGCCGCCGGCACTGGAAATGGTGCGCATCCTGGTCAAGGGCCATGAGGCGGTGGCCCGCACCGCGCGCGAATTGTTCCCGCTGGCCGACAAGGCCAGTGACGAACCGACGGCCGATTTGCTGACGCAGCGCCTGACGGTGCACGAGCAAACCGCCTGGATGCTGCGTTCCCTGCTGGAGGAATAAATCCATTTTTCGGGCGAATTGCGTCGTTGCGCCGGGATGGGGGAGGGCCCTGTCTTCCCCTCCTGTCGCAATCCTCATGGACGTCGGTACATTCCGGCGGCTAGTGCGCCGCGCGCCTCGCACTTCATCCCGAAAATCTGAATTTCTGATGTGTCCGGCAGCGATTAACATCGCCGGGTGCCAAGCCGACTCCGCCTCTATCTTGAACTGATCCGCTGGGACCGCCCGGCCGGCTGGCTGCTGCTGCTCTGGCCCACCCTGTCGGCGCTGTGGATCGCGTCGCACGGCTTTCCCGGCTGGCACCTGGTCGCGGTGTTCACGCTCGGCACCATCCTGATGCGCAGCGCCGGCTGCTGCCTCAACGATGTCGCCGACCGCGACTTCGACCGGCATGTCAAACGCACGGCCGGGCGCCCGGTCACGCGTGGCGCGGTGGGGGTGCGTGAAGCCTTGCTGCTGGGCGCCGTGCTGGCCCTGATGGCCTTCGGTCTGGTGCTCACGACCAACACAGCGACCATCGCCTGGTCTTTCGCCGCGCTGGTGGTGGCCGTGGTGTATCCCTATGCCAAGCGCTTTGTGTCCATGCCGCAGGCGGTGCTGGGTGTGGCCTTCAGTTTCGGCATCCCGATGGCTTTTGCCGCCGTGCAGTCGCGCGTGCCGGCGCTGGCGGGGCTGCTGCTGCTGGGCAACCTGTTCTGGGTGATTGCCTACGACACCGAATACGCCATGGTGGACCGCGACGACGACCTGAAGATAGGCATGAAAACCTCGGCCATCACGCTGGGGCGCTTCGATGTGGCGGCGGTGCTGGCCAGCTACCTGGTTTACCTGTCGATTTGGGCTGTAGCCCTTATGGATATTGCGCAGTCAGCTATTTATTTGATAGCAATTGGAGTCGCCCTCGGGCAGGCGTTGTGGCATGTCTGGCTGATCCGCGGACGCGGCCGTGATGCCTGCTTCAGGGCTTTTCGCCTGAACCACTGGCTGGGCTTCACGGTGTTTGCCGGCATTGTCCTGTCGTATGCGCTGGCGGGCGCCTGACGGCCGGGCCCCGATTTGCTATCAAAACGGTAGCTGCCCACGCTCGTGGAACAAGGGGGAAAGCCCTTTTTTGGTGTGAACGTCAGGCAGCACCAAACTCGTCGCCGAGTTCTGCGGCGCGCTGCCTGGCGGCGTGGATCGCGCGCATGAACTGCTTCTTGACCTCGTCCTGCTCCATCGACGTCAGGGCGGCGTAGGTCGTGCCGCCTTTGGAGGTCACCCGCGCACGCAGGATTTCCGGCGGCTCGTCCGAGGCGCGTGCCAGTTCTGCCGCGCCGACAAAGGTGCCCACCGCCAGCTTGTGGGCCTGCTCATGACTGAGCCCCATGTCCACGCCGGCCTGCACCATGGCCTCGATGAAATAAAAGACATAGGCCGGACCGGAGCCCGACAGGGCGGTGACGGCATCCAGCTGTTTTTCGTCGTCCAGCCAGAGCAGGTCGCCAGTGGTCCGGATCACCCTCTCCACCGCGAGCCGATCGTCTTCGCTAACCGCGGTCCGGGCGAACAGGGCGGTCACCCCCTTGCCGATCAGGGCCGGTGTGTTGGGCATGGAGCGCACCACACGCTGGGTGTCCAGCCAGTGGGCAATGCTGTCCGAGCGGATACCGGCCGCCACGCTCAGGTGCAGGGCGGTTTTGGTGTGAAAGCGGGTCAGCAGGGCCGCATCCTTGAAGGTTTGCGGCTTGACGGCCCAGACCACCAGGGTGGCGCTGGCGAGGGCTTCGCCAGGGTTTTCGTGCACCTGGACGCCGGGGAATTGCCTGTGAAGCTTGGCGCGCTGCTCGTCCCAGGGTTCCACCACCTGGAGCTGGCCGGCGTTCATGCCGCGCTTGAGCAGGCCGCCGATGATGGCGCTGGCCATGTTGCCGCCGCCTATGAAGGCGATCTGTTCGTGGCTGCTGCTGCCTGAAAGGCCGGGTATCGGGGTACTCATGGGGTGGGGCTCGCTGGGTGGGGCGGCTTGTGAACGCATCCGCTTAGCCCCGGATTGTCACCCATCCCCGCGGCAGGATTCAGTCCGCGACCGTCTGGCGCACCGCGTGTTCCCACTGTGCCATCAGGGCCGCTGCGCGGTCGGCGCTCAAGGTCGGCAAAAACCGCCGTTCTGCGCGCCACATGTCCGAGAGTTCGCGGGTGCTGGCATACACACCGCTGGACAGGCCCGCCAGGTAGGCCGCGCCCAGGGCGGTGGTTTCGGTGACGGCCGGCCGCACCACCGGGATCCCCAGCAGGTCGGCCTGGAACTGCATCAACAGGTCGTTGATGCAGGCGCCGCCGTCCACCCGCAGTTCTGCCACCGGCGCAGCACCGGCAGCCACGGCGTCCCGGCTCATGGCTTGCAGCAGAGCCGCGCTCTGGTAGGCAATACTTTCCAGCGCCGCCCGGGCAATGTGCGCCACCGTGGTGCCGCGTGTCAGGCCGGTGATGGTGCCCCGTGCGTCCGGTTTCCAGTAGGGGGCGCCCAGTCCGGTGAAGGCCGGCACCATCATCACGCCGCCGGAATCGGGAACACTTTGCGCCAGGGCCTGGACTTCGCCGCTGCCCTGGATGGCGTGCAGGCCGTCGCGCAGCCACTGGACCACGGCGCCGCCGACAAACACGCTGCCTTCGAACGCAAACTCGGTCTGTGGCGTCACCTGTGCCGCGCTGGTGGTGAGCAGGCCGTTGTGTGAGGTCTGGAACTTGTTGCCGGTGTGCATCAGCATGAAGCAGCCGGTGCCATAGGTATTCTTGGCCATGCCTTCCTTGAAGCAGGCCTGCCCGAACAGCGCGCTCTGCTGGTCGCCCGCCACACCGCCAATCGGGATAGGCGCACCCAGCAGCCCCGGCAATACGTCGCCATAGTGTGTGCTGGAGGCCCGCACCTCCGGCATCAGCGAGGCCGGGATGTCCAGCAGCGCCAGCAGCTCGGCGTCCCAGCGGTTGTCGCGTACATTGAACAGCATGGTGCGCGAGGCATTGGTGACATCGGTGGCATGCAGGGCACCGCCGGTGAGCTGCCACATCAGCCAGCTGTCCACCGTGCCGAAGGCCAGCTCGCCGCGTTCGGCCTGCTGCCTGGCGTGCGGCACGTTGTCGAGCAGCCATTTGAGCTTGGTGCCCGAAAAATAGGCGTCAATCAGCAGGCCGGTTTTTTGCTGGATCAGCCCGGCCTTGCCGTCCTCGCGCAGTTTCGCGCAGGTGGCCTCGGCGCGGCGGTCCTGCCAGACGATGGCGTGGTGCACCGGCTGGCCGGTCTTGCGGTTCCAGAGCACTGTGGTTTCGCGCTGGTTGGTGATGCCCAGCGCGCGGATGTCGCTGGCCTGGAGTTTCGCCCTGGCCAGCGCCTCGCGCGCGGTGGCCAACTGGGTGCGCCAGATCTCCATCGGGTCATGCTCGACCCAGCCCGGCCGGGGATAAATCTGCGGCAACTCCTGCTGCGCCAGCGCCACGATATGGCCCTGTTCGTCAAACACGATGCTGCGGGAGCTGGAGGTTCCCTGGTCCAGGGCAAGCAGGTAGGTCATGGAAGTAGTGGGGCAATGTCACAGCTGACGCCGGCTTCGGCGAGCAAGGCCGGAAAGGGTTCGGGCGGCGGCTGGTCGGTGAACAGGCGGGTGATCTGCGACAGCGTGGCGAGTTCCACCATCGCGGGCCGGTTGAACTTGCTGCTGTCCGCGGCCAGCCAGACCTCGCGCGCGTGCGAGATGATGGTTTGTGCCACCTTGACCTCGCGGTAGTCGAAGTCGCGCAGGGAGCCGTCGGCCTCGATGCCCGAAATGCCGATCAGCGCAATGTCCACCCGGAACTGGCGGATGAAATCGACCGCTGCCTCCCCGACGATGCCGCGGTCGCGCGGGCGCACCACGCCACCGGTCACGATCACCTCGCAGTTGGAATTGCTGCTCAGGATGGCGGCGACGTTGAGGTTGTTGGTGATGACGCGCAGCCCCTTGTGGTGCAGCAGCGCCTTGGCGATGGCCTCGGTGGTGGTGCCGATGTTGAGGATCAGCGAGCAGTTGTCGGGCACCTCGGCCGCCACGGCGCGCGCAATCCTGGCCTTGCCATCCGCATTGAGGTTCTCGCGTTGCCGGTGTGCCAGGTTTTCAGTGGTCGAACTGGGCATCCGCACGCCGCCGTGAAAGCGCGCCAGCAGGCCCGCCTCGGACAGCCGCTGCACATCGCGGCGCACGGTTTGCAGCGTGACCGCCAGGACATCGGCGAGCTGCTCGACAGTGACGGAGCCGCGGGTGCGGACCACCTCAAGAAGTTTGAGTTGCCGGGGATTGGAGTTCACGCGTGCTTCAAGTGGGTGGTCAGATCTGTAGGTCATTCGACTGTATATCGAAACAAAAAGAAACAAATTAGGGAAAGTATCTATTCAAAACGCGCTTAAAGGAAGAAAAATAGAAAAGATACGAACCAAGGTAGGCAGACTTGTATCCAATCCTTTTTCCTACTCCCGCGCCTGCTGTCTTCCGAAAAGGCGTGTGATGCAACTCCTGCTCGACACCATCAGCAAAAAAGTCGGCCCCGACACCTGGTTGCACGACATGAGCCTGGCACCGCGCCCGGGCGAAGTGACGGTATTGCTGGGTGCCACCCAGGCCGGCAAGACCAGCCTGATGCGCGTGATGGCCGGGCTCGACGTGCCCAGCGCCGGCCGCGTCCTGGTGGACGGCGCCGACGTCACCGGCATGCCGGTGCGCGAGCGCAATGTGGCCATGGTCTACCAGCAGTTCATCAACTATCCCTCGCTCAGGGTCGCCGACAACATCGCCTCGCCGCTGAAGCTGCGCGGTGAGAAAGGCATAGACCAGCGGGTGCGCGAGATCGCCGGGCGTCTGCACATCGACATGTTCCTGGACCGTTATCCGGCGGAGCTGTCGGGCGGGCAGCAGCAACGCGTGGCGCTGGCGCGCGCGCTGGCGAAGGGCGCGCCCCTGATGCTGCTGGACGAACCCCTGGTGAATCTGGATTACAAGCTGCGTGAGGAGCTGCGCGAAGAACTCGCCCAGCTGTTTGCAGCTGGTGATTCGACGGTGATTTACGCAACGACCGAGCCCGGCGAGGCCTTGTTGCTGGGCGGCTATACCGCCGTGCTGGACGGCGGCGAACTGCTCCAGTACGGCCCGACCGCCGAAGTCTTTCATGCGCCGAAATCGCTGCGGGTGGCACGCGCTTTCAGTGACCCGCCGATGAACCTGATCGGTGCTCAGGTCAGTGCTCGCGGCGTGCAGTTGCGGGGTGGCCCGGAGCTGCCCCTGGTGCTCGCGGCGGGCGCAACAGCCGGCCTGACCGTGGGTGTGCGTGCCAGTGCTTTGCGTGAAGTGCCGCGCGACGGCGACGTGAGCCTGCCGGGAAAAGTCGAGCTGGCGGAAATCTCGGGCTCAGACACGTTCGTGCATGTGAGCACAGCCGTCGGTGAGCTGGTCGCCCAGCTCACCGGCGTGCACTATTTCGACCTGGGTGCGCCGATCACGCTGTATCTCCAGCCGGCGCATGCCTATGTATTCGATGACGGCGGCGCCTTGCTGGTGGCGCCGCAGCGCAAGGGAGGGCGTTGAGATGGCACGCATAGAGCTGGACCTGGCGCACTCGTACAAGGCAAACCCGCATGAGGACGCCGATTACGCGTTGCTGCCGCTGCAGATGAGCTTCGAGGACGGCGGCGCCTACGCATTGCTGGGCCCTTCAGGCTGTGGCAAGACCACCATGCTCAACCTGATTTCAGGCTTGCTGGCACCGTCGCAGGGGACGGTCAGGTTCGACGGGCGTGACATGACACATGCCACGCCGCAGGAGCGCAACATCGCGCAGGTGTTCCAGTTCCCGGTCGTCTACGACACGATGACTGTCGCCGAAAACCTCGCCTTCCCGCTGCGTAACCGGAAGATGCCGGAGGACCAGATCAGCAAGCGTGTCGGGCAGATTGCCGAGATGCTCGAAATGAGCGGCCAGCTGAACCAGCGTGCGGCCGGCCTGGCCGCCGACGCGAAGCAGAAGATTTCGCTGGGGCGCGGGCTGGTGCGGCCCGACGTGTCGGCGGTTCTTTTTGACGAACCGTTGACCGTCATCGACCCGCACCTCAAGTGGCAATTGCGCCGCAAGCTCAAGCAGATTCATCACGAACTCAAGCTCACGCTGATCTATGTGACGCACGATCAGGTCGAGGCCCTGACCTTTGCGCAGCAGGTGGTGGTCATGACACGCGGCCGCGCGGTACAGGTCGGATCGGCCGATGCGCTGTTCGAACGGCCGCAGCACACCTTTGTCGGACATTTCATCGGCTCGCCTGGCATGAATTTTCTGGCGGCACGCGCTGCCGGCGATGCCCTGGACATTGCCGGGCATTCGCTGACCCTGCCAGCCGGCCGCGAACTCCCGCCGGGTGACTTCAAGCTGGGTGTGCGTCCCGAATATGTGAGCCTGGCCGCAGCGGGGGCCGCGGGCGCCCTGCCTGCCACCGTCATGCGGGTACAGGACATCGGGACCCACACGATGCTGACGGCGATGGTCGGCCAGACGCCCGTGAAAGTGCGCCTCCCTTCAGAGGCGGCGCTGCCGCAGGCCGGAGAGGGCATCTGGCTGCAGGTGCTGGGGGCGCATACCTGTTTTTATGCCAACGAGGAGCTGGTGGCATGAGCACCACCACCAAACCTGTCAACCAGAAGGCCTGGCTGCTGGTGCTGCCGGTCATCATCTGCGTTGCCTTCTCGGCCATCCTGCCGCTCATGACGGTTGTCAACTATTCAGTGCAAGACATCATTTCACCGGAGCGGCGCGTGTTTGTCGGGACCGAGTGGTTTGCGGCGGTGATGCGCGATGAAGACCTGCATGCAGCGCTGTGGCGGCAACTAACGTTTTCGTTTGCGGTGCTGGCGGTCGAGATTCCCCTGGGCATTGCGCTGGCGCTGTCGATGCCGGCGCAGGGCTGGAAAGCTTCGCTGGTTCTCGTGCTGGTGGCACTCTCGCTGCTGATCCCCTGGAACGTCGTGGGCACGATCTGGCAGATCTACGGTCGTGCCGATATCGGCCTGCTCGGCATGGTGTTGCAGAAAATGGGCTTCGACTACAGCTATACCGGCAACGCGCTGCACGCCTGGATCACCGTGCTGGTCATGGATGTCTGGCACTGGACGCCGCTGGTTGCGCTGCTTTGTTACGCCGGCCTGCGTTCCATCCCGGACGCCTATTACCAGGCGGCGCGCATCGACGGCGCCAGCAAGTTTGCGGTGTTCCGCTACATCCAGCTGCCGAAGATGCGCGGGGTGTTGATGATTGCCGTGTTGTTGCGTTTCATGGACAGCTTCATGATTTACACCGAACCCTTCGTGCTGACCGGCGGTGGGCCAGGCAACGCGACCACCTTCCTCTCGCAATACCTGACGCAAAAGGCCGTGGGCCAGTTCGATCTGGGGCCGGCGGCGGCGTTTTCGCTGATTTATTTCCTGATCATCCTGCTGCTGTGCTTCATCCTTTACAACTGGATGCAGCGGGTGGGGACGGCGACCAAGGAGAACACTGGTGAATAAGCCCCGCTTCCAGGCAAGGACGCTGTTCCTCATTGCCTATATTGTGTTTGCCCTGTTGCCCATCTACTGGATGATCAACATGAGCTTCAAGACCAATTCGGAAATCCTGTCGAGTTTTTCCTTCTTTCCGCAGGAGTTCACCTGGGCCAACTACCGGACCATCTTTACCGATCCCTCCTGGTATTCGGGCTATATCAATTCCCTGATTTACGTGGCCATCAACACCGTGATCTCGATCACCGTGGCCTTGCCGGCGGCCTATGCGTTTTCCCGCTACAGCTTCATCGGCGACAAACACGTGTTTTTCTGGCTGCTGACCAACCGCATGACGCCGCCTGCCGTGTTCCTCCTGCCCTTCTTTCAGCTCTACACCACGGTGGGACTGATGGACACCCACATCGCGGTGGCACTGGCCCACCTGCTGTTCAACGTACCACTGGCGGTCTGGATACTGGAAGGTTTCATGAGCGGCATTCCGCGCGAAATCGACGAGACCGCGTATATCGACGGGTATTCCTTCCCGCGCTTTTTCATCCGCATCTTTTTGCCACTGATCAAGGCCGGCGTCGGCGTGGCAGCCTTCTTCTGCGTCATGTTCCGCTGGGTCGAATTGCTGCTGGCGCGCACCCTGACCAGCGTCAACGCCAAACCCATCGTGGCGACCATGACACGCACGGTGTCCGCTTCGGGGATGGACTGGGCAACCCTGGCGGCCGCTGGCGTGCTGACCATTGTTCCGGGTGCCATCGTGATCTGGTTCGTGCGGCACTACATCGCCAAGGGTTTTGCGATGGGGCGGGTATGAACCACCCCCGGAGTGCCTTCGGCACCTCCCCCTCAAGGGGGCGCCACCTGCGGCCCGGCAAAGCCGGTTCCGCGATGGCCCCTGCATGCCCATTTTGCACCGCTGACAACTGGTGGCCGCAGCGCGGGCACAAGGAGAAGACATATGTTTGAGTGGATGGCGTGGACGCTGCCGGTGGCGGTTTTTTTCAGCTGCATCGTGTTGATGCTGATCGGCATGACGGTCTGGGAAATCAAATCACCCACCGCGATGCGCCGGGGTTTCCTTCCTCTGGAGACCACGCGTGGCGACCGCCTGTTTATCGGGCTGTTGGGGGCGGCCTATATCAATCTGATCTTTGTGGGTCTCAGCGGCAAGCTCGGTGCCTTGTTGGGGCTGCAGGCGGATCCATCCATCTGGATCAGTTTCGTCATTTCCATGGCGTGGATTGCGTTCGTCATGCGCAAGGGCTAGTGCAGGTTTTCAGGAGAACGGCGCCCGGCAATCCTTCCCCGCCGGCGTGTCAGGAGACATGGGGAAGTCAATGAGGAGACAACGATGAACTTTTACCCGACCGCTGCAGCTTCCGCTGCGGCCAAACGCCAGGGAGTTAAACCATGAAACGCTCTATGTATGCACTTTCGGCTGTCGGCGCTGCTGCGCTGATGTTGTCGGCCTGCGGCAAAAAGGAGGAGCCGGTAGCCACTACCGCGCCACCGGTGGCCGCAACGCCTGCCGCGACCCCTGCTGCCGCGCCGGCCGCGGTATCCGAGGCTGCGAAAAAATGGATAGACAGCGAGTTCCAGCCGTCTACCCTGTCCAAGGACCAGCAAGCAGCAGAAATGAAATGGTTTATTGACGCCGCGGCCAAGCTCAAGGCCAAGGGCGTCAACGAAATATCCGTGGTGTCGGAGACCATCACCACGCACGAGTACGAATCCAAGACCCTGGCGCGTGCTTTCGAGGAAATCACCGGCATCAAGGTCAAGCATGACCTGATCCAGGAAGGCGACGTGGTTGAAAAACTGCAGACCTCCATGCAGTCGGGCAAGTCGATTTATGACGGCTGGATCTCCGATTCGGACCTGATCGGAACCCACTACCGTTACGGCAAGATCCTGGCCCTGTCCGACTATATGGAAGGTGCCGGGAAGGAGTTCACGAATCCCGGCCTGGACCTGAAGGACTTCATCGGAACCAGCTTCACCACCGGTCCCGACAAGAAGCTCTACCAGCTGCCGGACCAGCAGTTTGCCAATCTCTACTGGTTCCGGGCCGACCTCTTTGCCAAGCCTGAACTGCAGGAGAAGTTCAAGGCCAAGTATGGCTATGACCTGGGTGTTCCGCTCAACTGGTCCGCCTACGAAGACATTGCGGCCTTCTTCACCAACGACGTCAAGCAGATTGACGGCAAGCCGATTTATGGCCACATGGATTACGGCAAGAAGGATCCGTCGCTTGGTTGGCGCTTCACGGACGCGTGGCTATCGATGGCCGGAACGGCAGACATCGGCAACCCCAACGGACTCCCGGTGGACGAATGGGGCATTCGCGTGGCTGACGACAAGTGCACGCCGGTGGGAGCCTCGGTTGCCCGCGGTGGCGCGACCAACTCGCCAGCCGCTGTTTATGCCCTGACGAAGTATGTCGACTGGATGAAGAAATTCGCACCCAAGGAGGCCACGGGCATGACCTTCGGCGAAGCCGGGCCGGTGCCTGCGCAGGGCCAGATTGCCCAGCAGATCTTCTGGTACACCGCGTTCACCGCAGACATGGTCAAGCCCGGCTTGCCCGTGGTCAATGCCGACGGGACGCCCAAGTGGCGCATGGCACCCGGACCCAACGGGCCTTACTGGAAGCAGGGCATGCAGAACGGCTACCAGGATGTGGGTTCATGGACTTTCTTCAAGGACCACGATGCCAACCGGACGGCCGCCGCCTGGCTGTATGCGCAGTTCGTCACGGCCAAAACGACCTCCTTGAAGAAAACGATGGTAGGACTCACACCGATTCGCGAGTCCGATATCCGTTCACAAGCCATGACCGACATGGCGCCCAAGCTGGGCGGTCTGGTCGAGTTCTACCGGAGCCCCGCGCGTGTCGCGTGGTCGCCAACCGGTACCAACGTGCCTGACTACCCCAAGCTGGCGCAGCTGTGGTGGAAGAACGTGGCGCAGGCTGTCACGGGCGAGAAAACGCCGCAGGGTGCGATGGATACGCTGGCTGACGAGATGGACCAGGTGCTGGGCCGGCTGGAGCGCGCGGGTATGGCGCAGTGCCCGCCCAAGCTCAACCCCAAGGGTGATCCCGCCAAGTACCTCAGCGACACCGGCGCGCCATGGAAAAAGCTTTCCAACGAGAAGCCCAAGGGTGAAACCATCAACTACGACAAGTTGTTGCAGGCGTGGAAGGACGGCAAGGTCCGCTAAGCCCATGGCTGGCGGGCCCGGTCCGCATGTTGCTTGACGGCAAGGGTGCGTGTGAGCGATCAGCGTTTGCACGCATCCGCCAACAAAGGCCGCGAGGCGAACTGCCCTGGGGTTTCCTTGGAGATGGACAATGGAGCCCATGACTCTTGAATTTCCGGCCTTGCCGACGCAGCGTGCAGACCTGATACAACGCCTGAAGGCGTCCCAAACCTACGATATAGCCATCATTGGCGGCGGAGCCACTGGGCTCGGCGTGGCCCTTGATGCCGCCGCACGCGGGTTTTCCGTGGTGCTGGTTGACTCCCACGACTTTGCCAAAGGCACCTCCTCGCGTGCCACCAAACTGGTGCATGGGGGTGTTCGTTATCTGGCCCAGGGCAATATTTCCCTGGTCCGCGAGGCCTTGCACGAACGCACCCGCCTGTTGGCCAACGCGCCGCATCTGGCGCAGCCGCTGCCTTTTGTGATGCCATCCTACAAGTTCTGGGAGGCACCTTTTTATGGCGTGGGCCTGAAGATGTACGACGCGCTGGCGGGCAAGGCGGGGCTGGGCGCCACCGAGTTTTTGAGCCGCGCCCAGACCTTGCGCGATCTGCCGACCGTCCAGACACAGGGCCTCAAGGGCGGCGTCAAGTACTGGGATGGCCAGTTTGACGATGCACGGCTGGCGCTGGCGCTGGCGCGCAGCGCGGCGCGTGCGGGCGCCCTGCTGGTCAATTATTGTGCAGCCACCGGCCTGATTCATGAGGCCGGCAAGGTGGTCGGCCTGCAGCTTTCGGATGAGGAAAGTGGGCAGGCACTTACGGTTCGCGCCAAATGCATCGTGAACGCCACCGGTGTGTGGGTCGATCGCCTGCGGGGCCTCGATGGCCAGGCCATCGGGCGAGAGGCCCGGCCCATGGTGGCGCCTAGCCAAGGGGTGCACATCGTCGTGGACCGATCGTTTCTTCCGACGGACCATGCCTTGCTGGTTCCCAAAACCGCTGATGGCCGCGTGCTGTTTGCTGTGCCCTGGCTGGGTAAAACCATTCTTGGTACCACCGATACGCCGCGCAACGACCTGGCGCGCGAGCCGATGGCCTTCCGGGAAGAACTGGACTTCATTCTGGGCGAGGCCGGCCGCTACCTGAGCAAGGCGCCGACACCAGCCGATATCAGGAGTATCTGGGTCGGTCTCCGGCCGCTGGTCAAGCCGCCCGAAAACGACGGCGACCGCACCCAGGCGCTCTCGCGGGAACACACGGTGCTGGTCAGCAAAAGCGGCCTGGTCACTGTGACCGGTGGCAAATGGACAACCTACCGCGCCATGGCCGAAGACGTGCTGGACAACTGTTTTGCCGGGGGGCTGTTGCCCCAACGCCCGGGCGGCGTGACGGACGACCTGCTTCTGGTGGGTGCCCAGCCTTCCGCCCACCGGATCAGCGACGCGCCGGGGCTGCACCTGTATGGCAGCGAGGCCGCGGGGGTGCTTGCCTTGCCTGGCAGCGGTGTGGAACTGGGCGGCGGGCTGACAGAAGCCATGGTCAGGTTCGCCGCGCGTTACGAATACGCCCGCACCGTCGAGGACGTGCTGGCACGGCGCTCGCGCCTGCTGTTCCTGGACGCGGCGTTGGCCAAATCCCTGGCAGTCGCAGTGGCCGGCCTGCTGGAGCAGGAGGGGCATGCGGCGCCCCGGCTGGACGAGTTTTTGGCCCTCGCCGACCAGTATCTGACCCTTCCAGATGGAACCAGCCCTGGCTAGAGCCCCGTCCAGGGCTACAGCGAGACTGATTTGCTATCAAAATAGTAGCTATTCGTGCAGGTCTGACGGGCTCTGCAGACTGAGGCGGCGCCCAGTGGTGAAAATCGCCACGGAGTGTGCAATTTCCGGAAGAGGGAGTTGACAAGCCTTCCGAATTTACCCATAATCGTGGGCTTCGCTGTAAAAAGCTGAGAATTCTGCCTAACGGAAGCATTGCAAGTGGTTTGCGATGTGGACGACGGGCCCAAGACTGACTGGCAAGTCTTCCTGCAAGGGAAAAGGCGCCGGTGCAAGTTGGGACTAATTTAAATGATTCAAACGCAATCCAAACTCGATGTTGCTGACAACACGGGTGCCAAATCCGTGATGTGCATCAAGGTGCTGGGCGGATCCAAGCGCCGGTACGCCAGCGTTGGTGATGTCATCAAGGTGAGTATCAAAGAAGCCGCTCCACGTGGCCGCGTCAAAAAAGGCGAGGTTTACAGTGCTGTGGTCGTTCGCACCGCCAAGGGTATCCGCCGCGGCGATGGCTCCCTCGTCAAATTCGATGGCAACGCAGCCGTGTTGCTTAACGCCAAGCTGGAGCCTATCGGCACCCGCATCTTCGGACCGGTCACGCGCGAACTGCGCACCGAGAAGTTCATGAAGATCGTGTCCCTGGCTCCTGAAGTTCTGTAAGGACACGCCATGAACAAGATTCGCAAAGGCGACGAAATCATCGTGATCGCGGGCCGTGACAAGGGCAAGCGCGGCACGATCACGCTCCGCAAGGACGACAGCTATGTGCTGGTTGAGGGCATCAACCTGGTAAAAAAACATACCAAGCCGAACCCCCTCAAGGGCACCACTGGCGGCATCGTGGAAAAAAGCATGCCGATTCACCAGTCCAATGTGGCCATCTTCAATGCCGCAACCGGCAAGGCGGATCGTGTTGGCATCAAGCTTCTGGCTGACGGCAAGAAAGTGCGCGTCTTCAAGTCCAGCGGCGACGAAATCAAGGCTGCATAAACATGGCAAAGACCGCACCTACAAAAGCTGCACCTTCGCAGGCTCGCCTGCAGGCCCAGTTCCGCGAAAAAATCGCACCGGCGCTGATGGAAAAATTCGGCTACAAGTCGCCGATGCAGGTTCCCCGCATCACCAAGATCACGCTCAACATGGGTGTGAGCGAGGCGGTTGCCGACAAGAAGGTCATGGACAACGCTGTCAGCGACATGACCAAGATCGCAGGCCAGAAGCCGGTGGTCACCAAGGCCAAGAAGGCTATCGCCGGGTTCAAGATCCGCGAAGACCTGCCCATTGGCTGCATGGTGACCCTGCGCGGCGTGCAGATGTATGAATTCCTGGACCGTTTCGTGACCGTGGCCCTGCCGCGTGTCCGTGACTTCCGCGGCATTTCCGGCCGTGCGTTTGATGGTCGTGGCAACTACAACATCGGCGTGAAAGAGCAGATCATTTTCCCTGAAATTGAATACGACAAGGTTGATGCCTTGCGCGGTCTCAATATCAGCATCACCACCACGGCTAAGACCGATGAAGAGTGCAAGGCGCTCCTCACTGGCTTCCGTTTTCCGTTCAAGAACTGAGGCGGACATGGCAAAACAGGCTTTATTGCAACGTGAACTGAAGCGCGAAAAACTCGCTGCCAAGTTCGCCAAGAAATACGCAGAACTCAAGGCAACGTCCAACGACGCCAAGCGCTCCGATGAAGAGCGCCAGCTGGCCCGTCTGGAGCTGCAAAAGTTGCCCCGTAATGCGAACCCGACCCGTCAGCGCAATCGCTGTGCGATCACCGGTCGCCCGCGTGGCACATTCCGTCAATTCGGTCTGGCTCGCGCCAAGATCCGCGAATTGGCTTTTGCTGGTGATATCCCTGGTATCACCAAGGCAAGCTGGTAAGCATAGGAGAACTACAAATGAGCATGAGTGATCCTATTGCCGACATGCTGACGCGCATCCGCAATGCACAAATGGTTGAAAAAGCCGTTGTGATGGTGCCATCGTCAAAAGTCAAAGTCGCCATCGCGCAGGTGTTGAAGGATGAGGGCTACATCGATGGCTTCTCCGTCAAGACCGACGACGGCAAACCCCAGCTGGAAATCGCCCTGAAGTATTACGCAGGCAAGCCCGTGATTGAGCGCATCGAGCGTGTCAGTCGTCCTGGCCTTCGCGTCTACAAAGGCCACGGCGCCATTCCCCAGGTCATGAATGGCCTGGGTGTCGCCATCGTTACGACCCCCAAGGGCGTGATGACTGATCGCAAGGCGCGCGCTACCGGTACCGGTGGTGAAGTGCTTTGCTATGTGGCTTAACGGCGGCATTGAGGAGTAACTGAAATGTCTCGTGTAGGAAAAATGCCAGTCGTCGTGCCCCAGGGCGTCGACGTGGCGATGAAAGACGACCAGATCAATGTCAAGGGCAGCCTCGGCACCCTGGCACTGACGCAGAACGCACTGGTGACCATCAAGAATGACGCTGGCAAGCTGACGTTTGTCCCGGCCAATGATTCGCGTGAGGCCAATGCCATGAGCGGCACGATGCGCCAGCTGGTGAACAACATGGTCACCGGCGTTACCAAAGGTTTCGAGAAGAAGCTGAGCCTGGTGGGTGTGGGTTACAAAGCCCAGGCCCAGGGCGCCAAGCTGAATCTGACCGTCGGTTATTCGCACCCCGTCATCATGGATATGCCTGCCGGCATCACCGCGACGACGCCCACCCCTACTGAAGTTGTGATCAAGGGTTCCGATCGCCAGCGCGTCGGCCAGATCGCCGCTGAAGTTCGTGCGGTGCGTCCTCCCGAGCCTTACAAGGGCAAGGGCATCCGTTATGCGGATGAGAAGATCACGATCAAAGAAACCAAGAAGAAATAAGGAGCTGCATCATGTTGACCAAAAAAGAGCAGCGCCTTCGTCGTTCACGCCAGACCCGCATCCGCATTGCTACGCAAGGTGTTGCACGTCTGACCGTCAACCGGACCAATTTGCATATTTACGCCAGCGTCATTTCTGGCGACGGCGCCAAGATCCTCGCCTCCGCCTCGACTGCGGAAGCCGAAGTCCGCAAGGAGCTCGGTGCTGCGGGCAAAGGTGCAAACGTAGCTGCTGCGCAGGCCATTGGCAAGCGTATTGCCGAAAAGGCAAAAGCGGCAGGTGTGGAAAAAGTAGCGTTTGACCGCGCTGGCTTTGCGTACCATGGCCGCGTCAAAGCGCTGGCCGAGGCTGCC
>JAUXPP010000043.1 GCA_030683705.1 Polaromonas sp.
AGATACAGGCTCTGGTCGACAGTGGCGGACCCAGCCCCCGGCGTTTGAGCGTGGGGCTGGACAAGGACCGCTTGGCGATGTTGCTGGCGGTGTTGCACCGCCACGCTGGCGTGGCCTGCATGGACCAGGACGTGATTGTCAACCCGGTCGGCGGCGTGCGCATCAGCGAGCCGGCGGCCGACCTGTCGGTGATGCTGGCGATCACCTCCAGCCTGCGCGGCAAGCCGCTGCCCAAGGGTTTTATTGCCTTTGGTGAAGTCGGCCTGGCCGGCGAGGTGCGTCCCGCGCCGCGCGGCCAGGAGCGCCTGAAGGAAGCCGCCAAGCTGGGTTTCAGCGTGGCCGTGGTGCCCAAGGCGAATGCGCCCAAAAAGCCCATCGAGGGCCTGACCATCCATGCGGTCGAGCGGGTCGAGCAGGCGATCGACCTGGTGCGCAGCCTGGCCTGAACCACCGGGCAGGGTGGATTGCGGTACAAACACGGCATGAAACTCGCCGTCATTTCCGACATCCACGGCAATTTGCTGGCGCTGCAAGCGGTGCTGGCCGATATCGCGCGGCAGGGCGTGGACCAGACCGTCAACCTGGGCGACATCCTGAGCGGCCCGCTGCAGGTGGCCGAGACCGCCGACCTGTTGATGACGCAGGACTTTCCGACCATACGCGGCAACCATGAGCGGCAGTTGCTGGCCTTGATGCACAAGCCCCGGGATCAGCTCGACCCGCTCACCAGCGACGGTTATGCCGCCACCCAGCTGTCGCCGGCCCACGCAGAATGGCTGGCCTCGCTGCCGGCGTCCATGGCCTTGAACGACGAGATCTGGTTGTGCCACGGCACGCCGGGCAGCGACCTGCAGTACTGGCTGGAAACCGTGGTGCCGGGGTTCGAGCAGGGACAGGGTCCGGGTGTGCGCGCGGCGAGCGCCGCCGAGGTGGCCGAGCGGCTGGGCAGCGGCGTCACCCACCCCGTGGTGCTGTGCGGCCACACCCATGTGCCGCGTGTCGCGCAGTGCCAGGGTCCGCAGGGCCCGGTGCTGATCGTGAACCCCGGCAGCGTGGGCCTGCAGGCTTATGGCGATGCGCACCCCTGGCCGCATGTGGTCGAGAACGGCGCGCCGCATGCGCGTTATGCATTGCTCCAGTCAGACGCCGCCGGCTGGCAGGTGTCGCTGCGCGCCGTGCCCTACGACCATAGGGCGCAGTCACTGGCCGCAGCGCGCAATCACCGGCCGGACTGGGCCCATGCGCTGGCCACGGGCTTCATGCCGGGCCGGATCTGAACCCCCTGAGCGCCCTCGACGCTATAAAAATAATAGCTGCTTGCGCTTGTCGAACAAGGGCTGGAGCACGAAAAGGCCTGTGAATTGCAGGGTGGCGACGGGCTGGCCGGTCCGGCTACGCAGTGTCCGCAGCAGGCGCGCGCCCGCGGCTGCGAAAATGGCGCCATGAACTTCCAGAAAATTCTTGTCCCGATCGCGGGTGTGGCGGTGGTGCTGCTGGCTTACCGCGGCTTCGGCTGGGCCGGCGTGGCCGCTGCCGTGGGCGGCTTGCTGATGTGGGTCTTGCTGCATTTCACGCGCATGATGCAGGTGCTCAGGCGGGCGGCCGACCAGCCCATCGGTTATGTCGCCAGCGCCGTCATGCTCAATGCCAAGCTCAAGCCCGGGCTGACCTTGCTGCATGTGGTGGCCATGACGCGCTCGCTGGGCGCGCTGCGTTCCCCCAAAAACGAGCAGCCCGAAATTTTTGTCTGGACCGACACCGCCGGCTCGTCGGTGACTTGCACCTTCGCCGACGGCAAGCTGCGCCACTACGAGCTGTTCCGGCCCGCGCAGCCGGAGCAGGAGGCGGCGCCTGCACTGCCGGCGGCCGGCGATTCCGGCCAGGCGCCGCCCGCCCCGTAAAATCAGGCTTTCGGGGTCTGCCGCAAGCGGCGGCCTGCCGCGACTTACAGAACCACCCACAGAGGATTCGCACCATGTCCCCCCTTCCCCCTTCGATGGCAGACCGTGACGGCAAAATCTGGATGGACGGCCAGATGGTCGACTGGCGCGACGCCAAGATCCATGTCCTGAGCCACACCCTGCATTACGGCTGCGGCGCGTTCGAAGGCGTGCGCGCTTACAACACGGCCGGCGGCACGGCCATCTTCCGGCTGGAGGAACACACCGAACGCCTGTTCAACAGCGCCAAGATCCTGCGCATGAAAATCCCCTTCAGCATGGACGAGGTCATGGAGGCGCAAAAAGCCGTGGTGCGCGAGAACAAGCTGGAAAGCTGCTACCTGCGCCCGCTGACCTGGATCGGTTCGCAAAAACTCGGCGTCTCGCCCCGGGGCAACACCATCCACCTGATGGTCGCCGCCTGGGCCTGGGGGGCTTACCTCGGCGAAGAGGGCATGCGCCGCGGCATCCGCGTCAAGACCTCGAGCTACACCCGCCACCACGTCAACATCACCATGACGCAGGCCAAGGCGGTCAGCAACTACACCAACTCCATCCTCGCCAACATGGAAGCGCTGGACGACGGCTACGACGAAGCGCTGCTGCTCGACGCCTCGGGTTTTGTCAGTGAAGGCGCGGGCGAGAACATCTTCGTGATCAAGGGCGGCGTGGTCTACACCCCCGACCTGTCGGCCGGCGCGCTCAACGGCATCACGCGCAACACCATCCTGCACATCTGCAAGGACCTCGGCCTGGAACTGGTGCAGAAGCGCATCACCCGCGACGAGGTCTATATCTCCGACGAGGCCTTCTTCACCGGCACCGCCGCCGAAGTCACGCCGATTCGCGAACTCGACCGCATCGAGATCGGCGCCGGCTCGCGCGGCCCCATCACCGAAAAAATCCAGAGTGCGTTTTTTGACATCGTCAACGGCCGCAACCCGAAATATTCCCACTGGCTTGCCAAGGTCTGACCATGACTACCTCCTTCACTGTTGAACTGCTCGCCAAAGACCTGAACCCGCAAGGCGGTGTGTTCTGCCCCAGCCCCAAGGCCGAGATGGCCGTGTGGAACAGCCACCCCAAGGTCTACCTCGACGTGGCGCGCACCGGCCAGGCCAAGTGCCCATATTGCGGCACGCTGTACAAGCTGAAAGACGGCGAGCACTTCGGCGCGGGCCACTAGGGTCTCCGGCGTGCCTGTCCCCAGCCAAGCGGCCGCCGCGGAACCGGCTTCGCCGGGCCGCCAGCGGCGCCCCCCTGGGGGGGAGGCGGCTGAAAGCCGCTCCGGGGGGGCTTCTTTAATCATTGCTCCGCAGTGGATTGGCGACGCGGTGATGACCGAGCCGCTGCTGCGGCGCCTGCATGCGCGCGGCGAGCAACTCACCGTCGGCGCGCTGCCCTGGGTGGCGCCGGTGTACCGTGCCATGCCGCAGGTCCACGAAGTCATCGAGTTCCCGTTTGCGCACGGCGGCCTGCAACTGAAGGCGCGCCGCGCGCTCGCCAAACGCATCGCCGGCCGGTTCGATACGGCCTACGTGCTGCCCAACTCGCTCAAAAGCGCCTTGTTGCCGCTGCTGGCCGGCATCCCCAAACGTATCGGCTATCTCGGCGAGGCGCGTATCGGCCTGCTGACGCACCGCCTGAAAAATCCGGCCAAAGGCCAGCGCCCGCCCATGGTGGCGTTTTATTCGGCCCTCAGCGGGGATACCGACCTGGCGGGCGACAGGCCCGTACTGCAGATGCCGGACGGCGAGATAACGCGGTCACTGGCAGAACTCGGCCTGCAGGGCGGCGCTTTTGTGGTGTTCGCCCCGGGCGCCGAATACGGCCCGGCCAAACGCTGGCCGGCCGCGCATTTTTCGGCGCTGGCCCGCAGCCTGGATCTGCCTGTGGTGCTGCTCGGCTCCGGCAAGGAGGCAGCCTTATGCGAAGAAATTGCTGCCCCGGTCAATGCCCTGCAACCGGGGCGATGCCTCAACTTCGCCGGCAAAACCACGCTGGTGCAGGCCTTGTGCGCCATCGCCGCCGCCCGCCATGTCGTCAGCAACGATTCAGGCCTGATGCATGTGGCCGCGGCTTTCGGCGTGCCGCAGGTCGCGATTTTCGGCTCGTCCAGCCCGCTGCACACGCCGCCGCTGAGTGAACGCGCCGCCGTGTTGTGGCTGAAGAACGATACGGACTATCAGCCGCCGCTGGACTGCGCGCCCTGTTTCGAGCGTGAATGCCCGCTGGGCCACACCCGCTGCCTGAACGACATCCGTCCGGCCCGGGTGCTGGCGGCGCTGTCCGGTACCGCAATCTGGAAGTAGCGAAACAAAATGAAAGTGATGGATTCGTGCCCAGGGCAAGGCGCTAGCCGCAGCGAAGGCTGGACGCCTTCGCAAGGGTTGCAACGCCGCCATGGGTGCGAAGACGCGCTTTCGTGTTTCGATATTTTCGGGGGGCGGTACTAGGCCGGGAAGGCGTCCAGCGCGCTGAAGCCGGCCTGCGGCTGGCCCGGCGTACGCGCCACATTCATGACCCAGCAGACCATCGCGAAGTAACCGGCCAGCGTCGTCAGTTCCACCACGCCCTGTTCCCCGAAAATGTCCAGCGCTGCGGCATAGGACGCATCACACACCCCGTGATGGGCCAGCAACTCGGTCACGAAGTCGATCGCGGCGGCCTCGTCGGCGGCCGCGCTGTGCGGGTACCGGCCGACCTCGACTGCATCCAGCACCGCCTGGGCGACGCCGGCCTTGAGCGCCAGGGGCGCGTGCACCAGCCACTCGAACTGGTTGCTGAGCTGGCGCGCCACCAGGCACATCGCCAGTTCACGGATGCGAACGTCCAGCAGGCAGTCAAAGCGCAGGTATTCACCGACCTTGCCGACCCGCGCCATCAGTTCGGGGCTGCGCAGCAGCGGAATAAAGGGCCCCAGCACGGCCTTGCGCGGACCCGCGATCAGCTCGTCGGCCGATGCGCGCTGTGCCGCCGTCATGTCTTGCGCGGCCATCATTGGCAGGCGTTGCCGCGGGGTGGACGAAAAGCCCTGGCTGGCTGGCGCGGGCGGGGTGCTTGGACTCACGGTGAACTCCTGCAGGCGAGTGGCTGAGGGGACCGATGGTAACGCGGTGCCATCAGGGGCCAGCCCAAAAAAAAGCCACCTTGCGGTGGCTTTCAAAGTCCTCTTTCGAGAACGTCGTTGAGATACGTTCAGTTCAGTCTGTTGGTCGACCTGCTTCCCCGCTTTTTTGCCTTGTTTTTGAATCCCCGATGTTGTCACAGCAACCTCTTGACTGTAGGGGCGGGGCTGCTTTTGCGGCATCCCCCAAATAGGGGAGAGCTGTCGCTTTCAGCATGAAAAGCCGCTGAAATCCGGATTTATTTCACGCTGGCGGCTTGCCGGCCGCAGCGTCCTTGAGTCCGTCCAGAAATTTGGCAGCATCGCCAGCCGCGCCCGCGGGGTCAACCGGCGGGGTCGCACCCTTGACCAGCTCTTCCAGGCCCGGCTTGGGCAGGTCGACCAGCGGGTTGGCTGCGCCGGCCGGTTTCGCCGAAGCCGCCTGGTCGAGCGCATCCTGGAGCTGCCGTGCGCGTCCCAAGGGATCGCTGTCGATGGCAGGCCTGGCGGGCTCTGGCGGAGTGCCCGGTGCGCCCGCAGCGCGCGGGCTGCCGGCGCTGGCGGGACCGGGGGGCCGGTCCGGGGCTGGAGGCGTTGGCGGCATTCCGTCGACTGGTGCGGCACCCCCGGGCGGGGTGGGGGGCGACTGCACCGATGCGGGGGTGGCGGACGGGTCTGTTTCCGGCAGGGTGAGTGATTTTTGATCCGCAGCGGACGCGTCTGGCAGGGGCTGTCCCGCTGCTTCGGGAAGGGACGGCTTGCCGCCGGATTGACCGGCAGCCGCGTCTGCGGCCTGAGCATCGCCGTCCGGCACAGCGTCGCCGGCCTCGGGCGGCGATTCCATGTCCTGCGCGGGGGGCTGTGCGCCTGCGGCTTCTGGCTGCGTCGCAGCAGGGCTGTCTGCGCCAGCATCCGGGGGCTTGTCTTGCGGTCTGTCCGCGCCTGGTGCCGGGCTCGTGCTGTTGCCCGGGCTGGCCGGCGCGCCGCCTGCATCACCTGTCGCTGCAGCTGCACCGGACCCGGGGGCCGGTGAGCCCGGCGCTGCCCTGCCGCCGGCGCCGGAACTGCCCGCTGGCGCGGCTGCCTTGGCGCCGCTGCCCGCCGGGTCGGCGGCGTCCGTTGCCGCTGCGGGTTTGGGGGGAGGTTTAGGCGCTTTGGCTTCGCCGCCCTGGTTGACCACCTCGGCGTCCACCATGGCTTCGGCACTCACCACATCGGCGCGCGCGACTTCGGTTTGCGCCTTGGCGTTCTCCACCTCGGCCATGGCTTTGTCGATCTGCGCCTGGCCCTGGTCGCGGCGCTGCTCGACCCCGGCTCTGGCCTCGGCGGTGCGCTCCGCCATCTCCTGCGAAGCCTGCTGGACCTGGGCGCGCAGCGCGTCGACTTCGGCTGCCACCGAGGCCAGTTCACGGTCCATTTTTTCCTGTTCTTGGCGTGCGGCATCACCGGGCGGCGCCACCGCGGCCAGTGCATCCTGCAGCAGGGTGGCCAGGGATTGGCTGGCAGCGGCGAGTTTTTCCTGCTCGGCGGCCATGGCCTGGCTGGCTTGCTCCGCTTGCGCCAGCGCATCGTCACGCGCGGCGGCCAGCGCCTGCTGCATCGGCTGCACCGCGCTCAGCAGCAGGGTCATCATGGCCGAGGTGGCCGCGGGCTGGCGTGTGGCGGTGTCGCCGGCGGCTTCGAACTTGTCGCGCAGGGCGGCGGTGCTGTCGGCCGCGCTTTGGGCCTGGTCCTGGGCCTGTTGCAGGGCCGCCTGGACTTCGGACTGAAAGCGTTCGAGTTGGCTGCCTAGCCCGCCGGCGCCGTCGCTGGCGGCGCGTGCGGCGTCCTGGGCCTTGGCGGCCAGGCTGCGCGCATCACCACCGGCTTTGTCGAAGCTGGCGGCCATACCCGACAGCGCCTGGCCGGCGGCCGCCGTCTCCCCGGCCGCCGATTGCACCGCCTCCTGCGCCTTGCCGATCAGGGCATCGGCCTGCGCCAGCATGTCGTCGAGCACCTGGCGCGCCTTGCCGATCTGCGCGTTCATCTGCGCCTGGAGGTCTTCCATCAGCGCCATCAGTTTGGCCGGCGGCTGCGCGATCTGCGCCTTGAGTGCTGCCATGCGGCTGCGCAGCGCCTCCACCTTCTCCTTGAGCTGGTCCATCGGCGGCTGCATGGCGACCTGCACATCGCCGATGGCCTGCACCACCCTGGCTTCGGCGCTGTCGACCTGAGCGCGCACCGGCGCGACAAAACGACCCTTGAAGCCCAGCACCTGGGCATGCACGGCATTGACTTTTTCGCGTGGCTGGGCGGCGGCGAGAAAGCTGTCGCGCGCCTCCCGCACCTGCGCCACCAGCTTGTCCGGCTGGGCCTTGACCTTGTCGGCCGCGGCATGCAGCTCGGCAGAGACCTGCGTCATGCGCTCCTGCGCCTGCACCAGCGCCGCGCGCACCTGGTCCAGCACCGCGACCACCTTGGCAATCGCCTGGCGCACCTGCTTGATCACCTGCTCGAGCACGCTGCGCAGCTGCTCGACGATGGTGATGGCCTGGTCCAGCAGGGTGATGGCGCTGTTGCCCGAGGTCTTGACCGCGCTGCGCGCGCTCGCAATCGTCGTGCGTATGCCGGGAATCATGGCCTTGACCCCCATGAACAGGGTGCGTGCTGCGGCCATGGCGAAGGAGCGCGTGATGTATTTGCTGCAGACCGCAATCGCGTTGTCGCACAGCGCGTCGGCCTGGTCCATCTCGCTCGCCGCCTGCGCCAGCGTCTGGTCGGCACGCGCCATGAATTCGCGGATGCGCTGCTGGATGTCTTCAATCGTTTGCTTGGCCTCGTCGATCTGCGCCTCGACCGGCTGGAAGCGCTCCGGCAGGGCTTCCAGCGTCACCTTGAGTTCGTCGATCTCTGTGATGACCTCGCCCAGCGTATCTTTCAGCACCGCGAGCGTGTTGTCCACACTGGTGACGGCCGTGTCCACCGTCTGCTTGAGCGCGGCGATCACGCTTTCCAGCCGGCCGATCTGCGACTCGATGCTGGCCACGATGCCGTCGATGGCCCGGCCGACCGCCTCGACCTGCGCCGCCACCGCATCGATCGCGGCCTCCACCAGCACGATGGGCGTGGCCACTGCCAGCGCCACTTCATGGGTGCGGCTCTTGAACCCGCCGACCTGGTCGCTGAGTCCGGTGACTTCGGTTTCCAGCGCGGCGATGGCGGCGTCCACACGTTTCATCACCGCGTCGAACACGCCGGTCACGTCGGCCACCACCGCGTCGACCTGCGCCTTGATGCCGTCCAGCAGGGCCGTCACGCTCTGGCCCGTGGCATCGACTTCCGCGTGGATGCCGGCGGCGGCTGCACTCACGTCCTGGCGGACCGTCGCGATGTCGCCGTTGACAGCTGCCAGTGCCGCCTGCACCTCGGCCTCGATCGCCGCCTGTGCGCCAGCCGGCGGACTGGCCGGCAGCGCGGCCAGGCTTTGCTGCAGGGGGGCCAGCGTGCCGGCAAACTGGCTCAGGCGCGGCTGCAGCGCCACGGCGCGACCGCCCAGGTCCTGCACGCTTGCCGCAATCGCTTGCAGCCGCGCCGGGATGGCCGAGACATCAGGCCGGATCGCGGCCAGCCGGCCCGGCAGGCCGGTGGCGACGCCCACCGCTTCCTGGATGTCGCCGGCCACACCGGCCAGGTTCTGGCCCGCTGTCGCCAGCCGGGGTCCCATGCCGGCCAGCGATGTCACCACACCGCCCAGGTCGGCCTGCAGGCTGGTCAGCGCAGTGGCGAGCGGCCCCACCAGGGCTTGCGGGTTGATGGGCGGGCTCAGCTGTGCAAGCTGCGTCGCCACCGCGCTGAGCTGCTGCGTCACCGTGGTGATGGCGGTTTGTGCTTCGCCGATGCCGGCGCCGAGTTCGGTCTGCAGCGTGCTGGAAGCGGTGGCCACCGACTGCACCACCTCTGCGGCACCGGTGCTGATCGCCGTGCCGGCCTTGCTGACGAACTTCATGGGTGCGGGCTGGCCTACAGGTCGTCAAGCGTCTTGGTCACCGAGCTGCTGGCATCGGTCATGGCGGTTTCGATCAGCGGCACTTTCGACGGCGCCGGTTCCAGCGACACGCCGGCCAGGTCGATGCTGCCCATGGTGAGGTCGATCTGTTCCAAGGTCTGCTCGATTTCCGGCAGCACTTCGGCGCCTTCGATCTGCAACTCTTCCAGCAGCGGCAGCAGCGGGGGCGGCGGTATCGGCGTGGCCGGCAGATTGTTGAGACTGATGGGCGCCGCGGCGGCGGCCCCTGCGGCGCCGGACACCGCGGCGGCCGCGGCGGGGATGACGGGCCAGCCGCCCCCCCCGGACGCGATGCCGGCTTCCGTCAGCAGCAGCGCGCCCTGCGCCAGCCTGGCCGCCAGCGCCTGGATCACCTGCCGGTCCGACAGGGCGAACACCGAGGGCGAGTGTTCACAGCGGTAGAGCGCATAACGCAAGGCAGACACGGCGCCGGCTTCGGTCGTCCAGAAGTTCAGGTAGGCCGCCGCTTCGTCAGCGCGGCTGAAAGCCAGCGCGGGCCCGCGGCCGCTCGGCAGGGCGCTGAAGCGGTCCTGCAGCCAGACAGTTTTGGACTGGCGTTGCAGGGTGGCCAGCGGCAGGCTCATCGCGCGATCCGGTGCTGGCGCCGCAGGCGGCCGCCCGGCCCGGGGTGGGCGTGGCAGATTGCGGCTGCGGCATCAAGCGACATGGCTTCCTTTCACCCGGGCTGGCGTGAAGGCGATTGTATATTTTGCGGCCGCAAAACGGCGCGTTGAAAAGTACCGGTCGGACGCCTGACGCCCAGGCTGCTAAACGGCAGCCCGCACCGGCAGCTCCACCACAAAAGACGCGCCGCCGCCCGGACGGTCTTCACAGCGTACCGTGCCGCCATGGCGCTCGGTGATGGACTTGACCAGCGCCAGGCCCAGGCCGACGCCGCCTTCCCGCTCGCTGGCGCCCGGCAGGCGGTAAAAGGGTTCAAAGATGCGCTCGCGCTGGTTGAACGGAACGCCGGGGCCGCGGTCGTTGACCCGGATCACCACACGTTCCTGCGTGCCCATGCCGGATTGCGACAGTTCCAGGCTGATCTCGCCGGTGCCGTAACGCCTGGCGTTTTCCAGCAGGTTGCGTATCAGCCGGCGCAGCAGGCGTGGCGAGCCCTGCACCGTCAGGCTATGCGTCTGCGCGGCGGTGCCCAGCTCGGCCTGCACGCGCGCACATTCCTCGGCGGCCAGGCCGGTCAGGTCCAGGGTTTCGAAGGGCTCGGCGTCGGCCTGGCGCGCATCGAGGCGGCTGGCCAGCAGGATTTCGTCGATCAGCTGGTCCAGCTCATTGATGCTGCGCGAGATTTCCTCGATTGCTTTGGATGAGCGTTTGACCGTGGAATTTTCCGCCGGGCCGCCCCCAGGAAAATTGGCCCCCTCGGGGGGCAGCGTCGTACGCGAAGCGACAAGCGTGGGGGTCTCGTTTTCCATGAGCTCCAGCCCCATGCGTATGCGGGCCAGCGGTGAACGCAGCTCGTGGGAGGCATTGGCCAGCAGCGATTTGTGCGACACCAGCAGCGACTTCTGCGTGTCCATCAGGGTCTCGATACGTTCGGCCGCGTGGTTGAAACGTTCGGCCAGGAAGGCCACCTCGTCGCTGCCCTGCACCGTCACGCGGGCCGACAGGTCGCCGTCGCCCCAGCGTTCGACACCGCGCTGCAGGCCTTCCAGCCGCTGCGTGAGGCGGCGCACGATGGGGTAGGTGCCCAGCGCCACCGCGAGCGCCACCATGCCCAGCATCCAGCCGAAGCCGAACGGTGCGCGGGTCCACGAGTTGGACGGCGGGCGCTTGGGCCGCGGCAGCACCAGGTGCAGGTTTTGACCGTCGAGCATCTGCACATCAAACTCCAGGCCTTCGCCGAGTTTGCGGTCGGGTTTGGTCTGGGCCTTGCCGATCAGCTCGCCGGCCTTGTTGTGGATCAGGACTTCACGAATCGGCAGCTGCGGCGGGTCGGTGCTCAGCTGCCAGGCCGCCCCCACCAGAAAAGCCAGCACGACCACGGTGGCGACCACCGCCAGCCAGATGCGCACATACAGGTGTGTCGTGAATCTTGACCACATAAATCATCCCGCGCCGCTGCGCGCTTCAGTCCTGCTGCTTGGCAAAAACATAACCCACGCCGCGCACGGTCAGGATGCGTTTGGGATCCTTGGCGTCGAGTTCGATGGCGCTGCGGATGCGGCCCATGTGCACGTCGATGGAGCGGTCAAAGGCTTCGAGTTCGCGGCCGCGCACGGCTTCCATGATCTGGTCGCGGCTGAGCACGCGGCCGGCGCGTTCAGCCAGCGCCACCAGCAGGTCAAACTGGTAGGAGGTCAGGTCGCAGGTCTTGCCGCTGACCTGCACGGAGCGCGCGTCGCGGTCGATTTCGAGCGAGCCGAAACGCATGGTTTTCTGCGCGCCGGCCGCGGTGCTGGTCTCGCCGCCACGGCGCAGCACGGCGCGTATACGGGCCAGCAACTCACGCGGCTCGAAGGGTTTGGGCAGGTAGTCGTCGGCGCCGATTTCCAGGCCGACGATGCGGTCCATCGGATCCCCCTTGGCGGTCAGCATCAGCACGGCGGTGCGTGCGCTGTCGCCCCCGAGGTTCTTGATGCGACGGCAGACCTCCAGGCCATCCATGTCGGGCAGCATCAGGTC
>JAUXPP010000059.1 GCA_030683705.1 Polaromonas sp.
ACCGGCGTGGCGCCGGGCATGCTGTATGTGTTTCTGTCCGACGGCACGCTGGTGATGACGTCAAAGGACAGCCAAGCTGCCGTCGGCTCCTGGACTTACCAGGGCGGCGCGCTCGCGATGGTTGAAGACGGGCAGGAATACCAAGTCGATATCCTGAACCTGAGCAACGAGGACTTCAGGATTCGCAGCAAGCACCCGGGCGGCAGCGTGGAGATCGCCATGGTCCCGGCCAGAAGCGCACCGCTGGCGCATTGAAGCCGGTTCCCCGGCTTTGTCATTGCGGGCCCTGACCCGCAATCCATGGCCCGGCGTCAGCGCGCGGGCTGACGGGCCCGCAGCACCAGCAGCGCCAGCATCACGAGGGCAATCGCGGTGAAACAGAGAAAAGACCAGTTGGCAATCGACAGGCCCAGAAAGGTCCAGTCGATCTTGCTGCAGTCGCCGCTGCCCTTGAAAATCATCGGGATCACGCGCTGGAGCGGAAAGGTCTCGATCATTCCGTAGAAGTCGCGGCCGCACGAAGCGACTTCGGGCGGGTACCACTGCAGGAAACTCTGGCGCGCAGCGACAAAAGCACCGAAACCAGCCAGCAGCAGGGTCACGAAGGCACCCGTCATCAGCAGACCTTTTTTCGAAGCGAAGGCCGTCAGGCCGGTGACGATCGCCACCAGGATCAGCGCATAACGCTGCACGATACACATGGGGCAAGGCTCCAGCCCGACGACATGCTGCAGATACAGCCCGAAAGCCAGCATGGCCACACAGGCCACCGATACCAGCGCCAGCACGCGGCGCGGCGCGGCTTCGAAATACGTCAACAACATCACGGTCCTTTAATCATCAATACAGGAATTGTCCGATGGTTCGTGAGTTTAGGCGCTGATTAGTTCCCGCCGGCCGGAGCGGCGCGCTGTTGCCCGCGCAAACACAAAGTGCCGCCACGGCAAGGCCGTGCGGCACTTTGGAGAAAAACACGGGACGGGATTTACTTGGCGGGCGTCACCGTCACGGTCGGCACCTCGATTTTTTTCTCTTCCACCTTGACGGTTGGAACAGCCACCGTTTTCTCGGTGGTGCTGACGTTAACGTCCGGTGCCTTGACGTCGTACTTGGGCAACGTCACGTCACCCTCCTGGGTTTTGGTGATTTCAACCTTGGGCACAGTGATGTTGCCTTCCTGGGTTTTTTTGACGTCGCAAGCGCTCAGGCCCAGTGCAGCAACGGAAACGAGGGCGACAGCAAGCGTGGTTTTCAACATGGGGACTCCCGGTAAAAGTTATTGAAAGCAGGGTATTTAAAAGCTGGCTTTACTGCAGTGAAGGACTGGCAAAGCAGCAACTTTGAATAAATTTTCCCGGTGAACTGGCATACGGATTTGTAGGCGCCCGCCTAAGTCCATGTGGGCGGACTCTCTTTTCTCCGTCTCAAATCCCCTCCCCCGCATCGACAAACACGCGCGCGCTGCGTGGCGTGAGGACCAGCAGGTCGCCTTCGCGCAGGCCCATGTCGCGGTACTGTTGCGACGGGATCTGGGCCTCGATCAGCGGGTCGGCCTGGCCGCTGTCTTCCGAGGGAATCAGCTCCAGCCTCGCGATCGGACCGATCACAATCGCGCGGCTCAGTTGCGCGGCAATGCCTTCGGCGCCGGGCGCATAACGCTGCACGTCGAAGTCGTGCGGGCGCACATAGGCGAAAGCTCTGGCGTTTTGCACGCCGCTGTGTTCGGGCGAATCCAGCCGCATGCCATCGAGCTGGATCTTGCCTTCGTGCGCGCGGCCCTGGAACAGGTTGACATCACCGAGAAATCCGTAAACAAAAGGGCTGGCCGGGTGGTCCCAGACCTGCTGCGGCGAACCGATCTGCTCGACCTTGCCCTGGTTCATCAGCACCACGCGGTCGGCAACCTCCAGCGCTTCCTCCTGGTCGTGCGTGACAAAAATGCTGGTCACATGCAGGTCGTCATGCAGGCGGCGCAGCCAGCGGCGCAGCTCTTTCCTCACCTTGGCGTCGAGCGCGCCGAAAGGTTCGTCGAGCAGCAACACCTTGGGTTCAACCGCCAGCGCACGTGCCAGCGCGATCCGCTGGCGCTGCCCGCCCGAGAGCTGCGACGGAAAACGATCAGCCAGCCAGTCGAGCTGCACCAGGCCCAGCAACTCATGCACCTTGCGCTTGATCTCGGCATCGCTGGGGCGCATGCCGCGCGGCTTGACACGCAGGCCGAAGGCGACGTTTTCAAACACCGTCATGTGGCGGAACAAGGCGTAATGCTGGAACACAAAACCGACCTGGCGCTCGCGCACATGCACGTCGGTCGTGTCCTCGCCGCTGAACAGGATGCTGCCCTGGTCGGCGGTTTCCAGCCCGGCGATGATGCGCAGCAAGGTGGTCTTGCCGCAGCCCGAGGGACCGAGCAAGGCGACCAGTTCGCCGGAGGCGATGTCCAGGCTCACGTCGCCCAGCGCCTGGAAGTTGCCGAAATGTTTGCTGATGTTGCGGATTTCAATACTCATGGGGGTTCTCGTTGTGTTCAGGTCGCGCCGGCGGTGACCGCTGCCGCGGGCCGCTCGGGCGGCAGGTCCGCCGCGGCTTTGAGCTCCTGCTCGGCGCGCCATTCGGCGATCGACTTGATCAGCAGGGTCACCAGGGCCAGCAGCGCCAGCAAGGACGCCACCGCAAAGGCGGCGACCGACTGGTATTCGTTGTAGAGAATCTCCACATGCAGCGGCAAGGTGTTGGTCTGGCCGCGGATGTGGCCGGACACCACGGACACGGCGCCGAACTCGCCCATGGCGCGCGCATTGGTCAGGATCACGCCGTACAGCAGGCCCCACTTGATGTTGGGCAGGGTCACGTTCCAGAAGGTTTGCCAGCCGGTCGCGCCCAGCACGATGGCGGCCTGCTCCTCCTCGCTGCCCTGGGCCTGCATCAGCGGGATCAGCTCACGCGCGATGAACGGGAAAGTCACAAACACCGTGGCCAGCACAATGCCGGGCACCGCAAAAATGACCTTGATGTCGTTGGCCGCGAGCCAGGGCCCGAACCAGCCCTGGGCACCGAAGACCAGCACATACATCAGGCCCGCGACCACCGGCGAGACCGAAAACGGCAGGTCCACCAGCGTCGTCAGGAAGGACTTGCCGCGGAACTCGTACTTGGCAATCGCCCAGGCGGCCGAGACACCAAACACCAGGTTCAGCGGTACGGCAATCGCGGCGGCGATCAAGGTCAGCTTGATCGCCGACCAGGCATCGGGTTCCTTCAGCGCCGCCCAGTAGGCGTCGAAACCCTTGCGCAACGCTTCGGTGAACACCGCCGCGAGCGGCAGCACGAGGAACAGCAATACGAAGACCAGCGCAACGGTGATCAGGGTGTAACGCACCCACGGCGCTTCTGTAGTGCCTGAACGAGCCCCCACGCTTTTCGCTGCGCGTAATGCGCTGCCCCCCGAGGGGGCCGTGCCTTGCTTGGGGCGGCCCTGCGCTGCGGCGGCCTTGGTTTCTGAGGAAGCACTCATGCCGGCGCTCCCGAAAACCGCCGTTGCCAGGCTTGCAGCCCGTTGATCACCAGCAGCAGCACAAAGGAAATAACCAGCATCACCACGGCCACGGCCGTCGCGCCGGCGTAGTCGTACTGCTCGAGCTTGCCGATGATGATCAGCGGCGTGATCTCGGAAATCATGGGCATGTTGCCGGCGATAAAAATCACCGAGCCGTATTCACCGATGGCGCGCGCAAACGCCATGGCAAAACCGGTCAGCAGCGCCGGCGTGATGTGCGGCAGGATCACCCGCGTAAAAATCTGCAGGCGCGTCGCGCCCAGCGAGGTCGCGGCCTCCTCGAGTTCCTTCTCGGCGTCTTCCAGCACCGGCTGCACCGTGCGCACCACGAACGGCAGGCCGATGAAGATCAGCGCGATCACCACACCGGCCGGCGTGAAGGCCAGCTTGATGCCCAGCGGCTCCAGGTACTGGCCGATCCAGCCGTTGCCGGCCAGGAGGGCGGTCAGCGAAATGCCGGCCACCGCGGTGGGTAAGGCAAACGGCAAATCCACCAGCGCATCGACGATTTTTTTGCCCGGGAATTTGTAGCGCACCAGCACCCAGGCCAGCAGCAGGCCAAACACCAGGTTCACCAGTGCGGCGAACAGCGAAGCGCCGAAGGTCAGGCGATAGGACGCAAGCACGCGCGGCGAGGTCACGGCCGTCACAAACTGCTCCCAGCTCAGCGAGAAGGTCTTGAACAGCAGCGCCGACAAGGGAATCAGCACGATGATGCTGAGGTAAAACAGCGTGTAGCCCAGGGTCAGGCCGAAGCCCGGCAGCACCTTCTTCGCAGATTTTTTTGACATTTTTTTATTTAACCAAGCCATGAAATTTCCCGCCGGGCCGCCCCAAGGGAAATTAGCCCCCTCGGGGGGCAGCGAGGACACGTCAGTGCCGAGCGTGGGGGCCAGTTATTTGACGGTGTAAAGCTTGTCGAACTGGCCGCCGTCGTTGAAGTGGACTTTCTGCGCCTCGGCCAGCGAGCCGAAATAGTCCTTCACCGTGAACTGCTGGATAGGCTTGAAGACGTTGGCATACCTTTTGAGCACGGCGGCTGAGCGCGGGCGGATCGCGTGTTTGGCCGCAATCTCCTGGCCCACGTCCGAATACAAATAGGCCAGGTAAGCCTTCGCCACTTCGCCCGTGCCTTTTTTGGCGACGGTACGTTCGATCACGGCGACCGGGTTTTCCGCCACGATGCTGGACGAGGGGTAGACCGCGTCCACCTTGCCTTCGCCGAACTCGCGATTGACCGACAAGACCTCGGATTCAAAGGTGATCAGCACATCGCCGGTGTTGCGCTGCAAAAAGATGGAGGTCGCATCGCGCCCGCCCTTGGCCAGGATGGGCACGTTTTTATAGAGCTTGCCGACAAACTCCGCCGCCTGCGCATCGCTGCCGCCTTTCTTGCGCACCGAGCCCCAGGCCGCCAGGTAGGCCATGCGGCCATTGCCGCCGGTCTTGGGGTTGACCACGATCACCTGCACGCCGGGCTTGACCAGGTCGGTCCAGTCCTTGATGCCCTTGGGGTTGCCATGGCGCACCAGAAACACCATGGTCGAGGTGGTGGGCGACGCGTCATTCGGGAAACGCTGGGTCCAGTCCTTCGCCACCAGGCCCTTGTCGGCCAGGAAGTCGATGTCGGTGGTGGTGTTCATGGTCACCACGTCGGCGTCCAGGCCGTCGGCCACGGAGCGCGCCACGGCGCTGGAGCCGGCGTGCGACTGGTCGATCCGGATGTCCTTGCCGGTGGTCTTCTTGTAGTTGGCAATGAAGGCCGCGTTGTAGTCCTTGTAGAACTCGCGCGCCACGTCGTAAGAGCCGTTGAGCAGGGTCTGGGCGGACGCCAGGCCGCCGGTAGCGAGCGCCAGGGAGGCGAGAGCGAGTTTGATCGTGGTGGTCATACAGTTTCCAGGGGAGCAGAGGGAGAAGAGGAAGACGAAAAAGGTGAATGCAGGCGGGAAGCGATATCGATGTCACCGGCCAGCGACTGCAGCAAGGCCACGCCCAGCGGCCACTCGCCATGGCCCGATTCGATGTTGATGTGGCCGCCGTCCTGGATGCGCACAAACTCGCTGCCCCAGGCCCGCGCATAGGCGCCGGCCAGGCGCACCGGGCAATACGGATCGTTGCTGCTGGCCACCAGCACGCTGCGGTAGGGCAGCTTCTGGCAGGGCACCGGCGCGAAGTCGCTCAGGACGGCACGGCGTTCGGGGTCGGCCGGCGCCACCAGCAAGGCACCCCGGATGGCGGCGCGGGCGGCGGCCGGCAGGTGCGCGGTGGCGATGCAGCCCAGGCTGTGCGCCACGATGACCACCGGCTCGCGCTGCAACAAAATGGTCTGCGCCAGGCTTGCCACCCAGGCCTTGCGCGATGGCGTGATCCAGTCGTCCTGCTGCACGCGCACGGCATCGGGCAGCCGCCCGGCCCACAGGCTTTGCCAGTGGCCGGGGCCGGAGTCGCGCCAGCCGGGGACGATGATGAAACGCATGGCCGGACCGGTCTCAAGCCTTGAGAGAGCGGTTGCTGCGGTGAACGATGGCCATCAAGAAACTCCTGCGATGCATATTCAAAAAATGCATTTTGGGGAGTCATCGTTAAAACTCAAAAGAATATATCGTTGTTAATTAATGCCTGACAAGGAATAACACTGCCAGCCCCAGTCGATCTGTTGATGAAGGGAATCGGTCTCCAACCCTCGTCCAGCAAGCGTAAGCAGCTATCAAAAAGGGAGCGATGCAGCGGCTAGACCAGCATCTCCCCGCGCATGTGTTCGCCGAGGAAGTCCAGAAAGCTGCGCACCGCCGGCACCTGGCCGCGGCGTGAGGGAAAGACCGCATGCGCCACACCGGCGCGCAGCGCCCAGCCCGGCAGCACCGGCACCAGCAACTGCGCCTGCTGCTCCGCCGCGCTCAGCGAGTCGGGCAAAAAACCCATGCCGGTGCCGGCCAGCATGGCCAGCTTCAGCGTCAGCAAGTCGTCCGCCACATAACGCGGCTGGTGCTGCAGCACGAACTCCCGGCCGCCCGGGCCCAGCAGCGTCCAGGCAGCGCGCCCGTCGGTCCAGGACATGGCCACCGTGTCGAGTTTGTGCAGGTCCTCCGGCGATTGCGGCGCCCCCTGGCGGCGCAGCAGTTCGGGGCTGGCCAGCAGTTGCCCGGTACTGACCCCGAGGTTCTTGACCACCAGGCTGCCGCTGTCGTCCAGCGTGGGCCGCACCCGCAGCGCGATGTCCACCCCCTCCTCCACCAGGTCCACCACCCGGTTGGTCACCCGCATGTCGACCTTGACCTGCGGGTACAGCGCCATGAAGCGCGGCACCAGGTAGCCCAGGGTGCTTTGCGCCAGCGTCACCGGGCAACTGATGCGCAAGGTGCCGCGCGGCTCGACCTGCAATTGCGCCACCGCCTCGTCGGCGGCCAGGGCTTCGTCGCGCATGGCGCTGCAGTGGCGCAAATAGATCTCGCCGACCGCGGTCAGCGACAGCTTGCGGGTGGTGCGCTGCAGCAAGCGTGCGCCGAGACGGGCTTCCAGCTCGGCCACCCGGCGCGACAGGCGCGATTTGGGCAAACCCAGCGCGCGCCCGGCGGCGGCAAAACCGCCCCGCTCCACCACCTCGGCGAAATACAACATGTCGTTCAAGTCCTGCATGGCCAGCCTCATTGTCCTGTTGATAGAACAATGTATCGCGATTTTGCCGACTTATCAATCAATCGACCCACCCACACAATCTATCCATGGCTGAGATTCAGGTGAACCGGCCAACAACCGACCCCAATTCAAGGAATCCCTCATGAGCAAGCTTCTTCACATCGACTCCAGCATCCTCGGCGGCAACTCGGTCTCGCGCCAGCTCACCGCGCAAATCGTCGCCTCCTGGCGCGCCAGCCATCCTGGCACCGAAGTCAGCTACCTGGACCTGGCTGCCGACGCACCCAGCCACCTGTCGGCCGAATCGCTGGGTTTCCGCCTGCCCGCCGGCAGCGCACTGAGCGAGGTGCAGCAGCGTGAAAACGCAGTGTCCGAAGCCCTGGTGTCGCAGTTCCTGGCCGCCGATGTGATCGTGGTCGGCGCACCGCTGTACAACTTCAGCATCCCGAGCCAGCTCAAGGCCTGGATAGACCGCGTGGCGCAAGTCGGCCGCACCTTTGCCTATACCGAAAAAGGCCCGGTCGGCCTGGCCGGCGGCAAGACCGTGATCGTGGCCTCCTCGCGCGGCGGCATGTACTCGACCAGCGAAGCCGGCAATGCCACCGAACACCAGGAAAGCTACCTCAAGGTGGTGTTCGGTTTCTTCGGCATCACCGACGTGCGTTTTGTGCGTGCCGAAGGCCTGGCCATGGGTGAAGCCGCCAAAGCCGCGGCACTGGCCGCTGCAGATCTGGAGATCAAGGCCATGGCCGCCCGGGCCGCCAACCAGCCCGAGGCCACACTGGCCGCCTAAGACGGCTGTTCAGCCGCGGCCTTGCGCCGCGCGCCGCGCTGGAACAGCACCGTCGCGCCCCACAGCAGCACGCCTATGCCCAGCAGCACTGCGGCAATGGTGTACTGCACCGGGTCGCGGCCGGTCCACGGCCCGACCAGGAAGGCGCAGGACAGGGCGCCGAGCACCGGCAGCACCAGCGGCGCATGAAAATGCGGGTGGTCGACCTTGTCCTTGCGCAGTACCAGCACGGCGATGTTGACGATGGTGAACACCAGCAGCAGCAGCAGCGCCGTGGTGCCGCCCAGCGCCGGCACCTCCCCGACAAAGCTGATCAGGCCGAAGGCCAGCAAGGTCGTGAAGGCAATCGCCACATACGGTGTGCGGCGCGCCGCATGCACCTTGCCCAGCAGCGGCGGCAACACGCCCTCGCGGCTCATGCCGTAGACCAGCCGGCTGGCCATCAGCATGTTGATCAGCGCACTGTTGGCCACCGCAAACATGGTGATGAAGCCGAACAGCTCCACCGGGAAGCCCGGCGCACCGGCCTGCACCACCTGCAGCAGCGGGGTTTCGCCTTCGGCCAGCTTGTCGGGCGGCACCAGCGTGATCGCCGCGATCGACACCAGCACATAAACCAGGCCGGTGATGGCCAGGCCGGCCAGCAACACCTTGGGAAAGATGCGCGACGGGTCCTTGCTCTCCTCGGCCATGTTGACCGAATCCTCAAAACCCACCATCGCAAAAAACGCCAGCGAGGTGCCGGCAATCACCGACCAGAAGGCACTGCCGCCGTCCGTCGTGGCCTTGAACTCCAGCACCCGCCCGACATCGCCCTGCCCCGTGCCTATGGCCCAGAAGCCGATGCCGATGATGATCAGCAGGCCGGTGAGCTCGACACAGGTCAGCAGCACATTGGCCTTGACGCTTTCACCGACGCCGCGCAAATTCACCGCCGCGACCAGCGCCATGAAACCCAGGCCCACCGCCGTGATGCCCAAGCCGCTGCCCAGGTCCAGGCTGAAGGCGCCCGCGAGATTGGCCGCAAAGGCGCGCGACGCGGTGGAGGCCGAGGTGATGCCCGAACACATCACCGCGAAGGCTACGATGAAGGTGATGAAATGCACGCCGAAGGCCTTGTGCACATACAGCGCCGCGCCGGCCGCGCGCGGGTACTTGGTCACCAGCTCCAGGTAGCTGAAGGCGGTGACCAGCGCCACCACAAACGCCAGCAGGAAAGGCAGCCAGACCACGCCGCCCACCTGTTTGGCGACCTGCCCGGTCAGCGCGTAAATGCCGGTGCCCAGGATGTCGCCGACGATGAACAGCAGCAGCAGCCAGGGGCCCATCACGCGGTGCAGTGAAGGCTGCTCCGCCGCGCCGGCGGGCGATGGTGTTTTCGCGGCGCCGGCCATGGTTATGCCTGGTGCTGCCTGACCCAGGCCACATAGGAATCGACCCAGGACTGCAGGAATTTTTTGCTGGCTTCGCCGATGTTGCCGTCCGCGTCGTACAGGCCGTCCTTGTTGTGGATGAAGGCCTCGGGCTGGCCCAGGGTCGGCATGTTCAGGTAGGCCAGGATGTTGCGCAGGTGCTGCTGCGCCAGCGCCGTGCCTATCGGCCCGACCGAGGCGCCGATCACGCCGGCCGGCTTGCCGTTCCAGGCGCTTTTGCCATAGGGGCGTGAAGCATGGTCGATGGCGTTTTTCAGCACGCCGGGAATCGAGCGGTTGTACTCGGGCGTGACAAACAGCACCCCCTGCGCGGCGCTGATCTCGCCCTTCAGGCGCGTGACCGGGGCCGCAGGGCTGGCATCGTCGTCCTGGTTGTACGGCGGCAGGTCATCGATGCGGACCTGGGTGAAAGTGAACTCGGCCGGGAACAGCTTTTCGATGGCCCTGGCGAGCTGGCGGTTGAAGGAATCCTTGCGTATGCTGCCGACAACAACGGCGATGGTGTACTGGGCCATGGTGACTCCTGGAAAAAATAAAGGGATGGCGCGCGGGGGGCGTCCGGTCCATTATGCAAAGCCGCGTAACACCCTGTCTGTCATCCACCACGCCGTCAACGCCTTGTTACGCAGGCCCTGCCGGTCGCGCCGCGCGCCTACACTGGCCGCACCGCATGCCCCGCATGCGTCCCGCGAGGAGCACCATGAAAAAGCCCGAAGAAATTGCCCGCCAGCTCGGCATGCCGTATGAGTCGCTGGACGAGGCGACCCGCAAGGTGGCGCGCCATGTCGCCGCGCGCCAGCACATTTCCCGAAACACCGCCGACGATTCCGGCGCCACGACCGGGCAAAAGGCGGCCGATGCGGTCGCGCGCTTCGGCGGCTCCTGGATCTTCATCATGCTGTTTGGCGTCACGCTGGTGGCCTGGGTGGTGCTGAACTCGCTGATCCTCGCGCGTTACGACCGCAGCTTCGACCCGTACCCCTACATCCTGCTGAACCTGTTCCTGTCGATGCTGGCATCGATCCAGGCGCCCATCATCCTGATGTCGCAAAACCGCCAGGCGCAAAAAGACCGTCTCGTGGCCGCGCACGACTACGAAGTCAACCTCAAGGCAGAGCTGGAGATCATGCTGCTGCACGAAAAGGTCGACTTGCTGCGCGAAGGCCAGTGGGACGAACTGCTCAAGATCCAGCAGGAGCAGATCCGGCTCATGACCCAATTGCTGGACAAGGCGAAAGGCACGCCATGAGTCCCGGCCGGCGCGCGCCCGCAACGGACGCCCCGGCACCGGCAGCAGCCGTACAGGCGCTGCTGTTCGACCTCGGCGGCGTGCTGATCGACATCGACTTCAACCGCGCCTTTGAACACTGGCAGACACTCTCCCCACTGTCACTGGAAGGCATCCGGGCGAGGTTCAGCTTTGACGAGGCCTATGCACAACACGAGCGCGGCGAGATCACTGCCGACACCTACTTCGCACACCTGGTCCAGCTGCTTGAACTGCAGCCTGATCACCAGGTCATTGCCCGGGGCTGGAACGCCATATTCATCGGCCAGATCAGCGAAACCCTGGCGCTGGTACAAGCCGCCCGCGCGTATCTCCCCTGTTATGCCTTCAGCAACTCCAACGCCGCGCACCAGGCGGCCTGGTCCCGGCTGTACCCGTCGGTGGTGCAGGCCTTCGACCGCATCTTCGTGTCTTCGGACATCGGCCTGCGCAAGCCCGAGCGGCGCGCCTTCGAACACATCGCCGGTGCAGTCGGCCTGCCCGCAGATGCCCTGCTGTTTTTTGATGACCTGGCCGACAACGTGGCCGGCGCCCGTACAGCCGGGCTGCAGGCCGTGCTTGTGCGCAGCCCGGCCGATGTGCGCGCAGCGCTCGCGGCACTCGGCTGCGGGTTGTAGTCCTGGCTGCGCCACAATGGGCCTTATTTCAGGGAGACATCATGGGTTTGCTCGATGGCATGCTGGGCAACGCATCAAAGATCGATGCCGCGAAGATTCAACAGGAGTTCAGCCAGATTCTGGCCGGCGGCGAGCAGGTCGAACATGCTTACCAGTTGATCCGCGATTATTTCGTGTTCACCAACAAACGCCTGGTGCTGGTCGACAAGCAGGGCATGACCGGCAGCAAGGTCGAGTACCACTCGATCCCGTACAAGAGCATCACGCATTTCAGCATTGAAACCGGCGGGAACCTCGATCTCGACGCCGAGCTGAAGATCTGGATCTCCAGCACGGCCCTGCCGGTGCAGAAACGCTTCAACAAGAAGCTGAGCATTTACGAAGTGCAAAGCGTGCTCGCCGGCTACGTGCTGCGATAACAGCTGGCGTCTGGCGCGCTGCATCAAATGCCGTCGGGCTGTTTTCCCGCCCGACCGGCCGATGCCGCAATCTCCGCCCAGGATTTGCCGCCGGCGCGCAGCTGGTCCACCGAGGGCCCGATGCTGTTTCCATACTGCGCCAGGCTCCTGGCCTCGATGATGGCCAGCGCAGCAGGCGGCGTTTTGCCGCGGTACAGCTGTTTGAGCCGGTCGCGCTCGCCTGCCGCCCAGCGCGCGACCTGCTCCTGCGCCACGCCGGCAGCGACCCTGTCCGCGACCTGCGCGCCGAGCTCCGCGACGGCGCGCTCGTAAGCCAAACGTAAATCACCCATCTGCCGAATTTAGTCGCTACCCGGCTTTCCTGCGTGCACACCGGACCCGGATTTAGTGGTTTTCCAGCCTGTACCTGCCCGGGAAGTGGAACTATTCTTGGCTTTTTTCCGGAGGGAAGCATGGAATCGTCCTTGAACGCCGAGGATCACGGCGACTGGCTCAGTTTTGGCATGCCGCACGGCGACGGCATCGTCCCGGTGAGGATTTCCCGGGCGGCCATGGAAGAACACTTCGACGCCGGCCAGGGACCCGGCTCGCTGAAAAAAGCCTATGAACTCGACGCAGACATGATTCACGCGCGTGCCGCCGACCAGCTCGTGGCCGGCGTGGCCTACACCGCGGACCATCCGCTGGTGCTGGGCGCTGAACACTTCTAGGTCCCTACCCCGCCTGTCACCCACAGGCGGCATTGGCTGGCAGACGCAGGCCTGTTGCAAGCCTACAAACGGGGCATGCCCCCTGCCCCGCGCCCACCCGCCACCGCCAGCACGTCCACTGCCGCCCGCCGCCCACGCTGGGGCCTCTGGCTCCTGGCCTTGTTGTGGGGCGCGGCCGTGGCTGCCGCTTATTCGGTGTATGCCGGTGCCATCAGCATCCCCGAACGTTTCAACCCCTGGGCGCCGCTGGATGTCGCGGCGCCGCCCAACGTCCTCACGGCCGCCAAGCTGTCGCGGGCCCGCAGCGATCCGCAGCGCTGCCTGGCCGCGCTGGCGCAGACCGGCATGCGCTACAGCGTGCTTCCCGACCGGGTGACCGGGCCGGGCTGCGGCTTCGAGAACGCGGTGCTGCTGCGTGAGGCCGGCGTGAAGCTGGGTGCGCCGGTGTCGCTGAGCTGCCCGATGGCCTTGTCGTTTGCGATGTGGGAGCGCCATGCCTTGCAGCCGGCGGCTGAACTACACATGGGCCGACGCGTCGCCGGCATCGAACACCTCGGCAGCTACGCCTGCCGCAACGTCAATCGCGGTGAAGCCATAGCGCCCCCACGTTCGTCCACTTCGTGTGACTCTCTGCCCCCCGAGGGGGCTGTGCCTGCTCGGGGCGGCCCTTCGCCATGCACGCCTGCGCCCGATGCCCCGCCGGGCAAGCGCAGCCGCCACGCCACGGCCGATGCCCTGGACATCGCCGGCTTCACGCTGGCCAACGGCAAGTCCATCTCGGTGCTGCGCCAGTGGCAAGCGGACGATGCCGCGGCCGCAGCCGGACCCGAGGCTCAGTTTCTGAAGGCGGCCCAGCGCGGCGCCTGCCGTTATTTCAAGGGCGTGCTGGGCCCGGACTACAACGCCGCCCACAAGGACCACTTTCACCTGGAAACCGGCGGCTACGGCATCTGCCGCTGAGTGGTTTTGCTCCTGTTTTGATAGCTGCTTACGCTTGTTGCGAAAGGGCTGGAGGCCAATTTGACTTGACAGGAATCAGCCGGCCTGGCGGAAGGTCAGGTTGATGCGGCGGCGGCCCAACAGCGCGTGTTCGCCATCTGCCAGCGGCGCCACACCGTGGAAAGCCAGCCGCGCCGGCCCGCCCCAGACCACCGCATCGCCGTGTTGCAGCCGGTAGCGCTGCGGCCGCTCGCTGCGCTCGGGCGTGCCGAACAGGAACACCGCCGGCAGGCCCAGCGACAGCGACACGATGGGCGCCGAGAAGTCCTGCTCGTCCCGGTCCTGGTGCAGCGAAAGTTTGCTGCCCGGCAGGTACTGGTTGACCAGGCAGGCATCGGGCGCGAAGCCGCCGAACCCCGCCGCCTGCGCCGCACGCGCGGCAAGCTCACGCATCACGGCAGGCATGGCAGGCCAGGGGCGTCCGGACAGCGGATCGGCCGCGGTGTAACGGTAGCCGCGGCGGTCCGACACCCAGCCCAGCGCGCCGCAGTTGCTCATGGCCACCGACATGGTGTGGCCGCCCGGCGTGACGAGGTGGCGCAGCGGTGCGGCGGCCAGCAAGCTGTCCAGCGCCGCCAGCAGCACCCCGTCGTTCCCGCGCGCGAAGCCGCGCAGCAGCACCGCGCCCGGTGCCAGCGCCTGCTGCGCCGGTTCCACGGCGTCCATGTCTTCAAACAGGTCGGCAGTCACAGAGCCATTGTCCCTGCCCCGCCGCTATACGGCGTCGTGAAAAATAATGCCCAGCGTGTGGCGCTGGCCGGCGCGGATGTCGCTGACGCCGTGGCGCATCGTGACGCGGTAACAACCGCGGCTGCCGGCCACCGGCCGCTGGTTTACGGCGAACACCACCGCATCGCCCTGCGCCAGCGGCACCACCGTGGCGCGCGACTGCATGCGCGGTCGCTGCTCGGTCAGCACCAGCTCGCCGCCTGCGAAGTCCTCACCCGGCCGCGACAGCAGGATGGCCACCTGCAAGGGAAACACATGCTCGCCATACAGGTCCTGGTGCAGGCAGTTGTAGTCGCCTTCGCCGTATTGCAGCAGCAGCGGCGTCGGCCGGGTCTGGCCGGCCGCGTGACAGCGTGCGAGAAAAGCCGCGTGCCCGGCCGGGTAGCGAATGGCCAGGCCCATGGCTTCGTTCCAGCGGTTGGCGACTTCCACCAGCTGCGGGTACAGCGTGCTGCGCAGGCGCTGGACGATGTCCGGCAGCGGGTAGCTGAAGTACTGGTATTCGCCGCGGCCGAAGCCGTGACGCGCCATCACGACGCGGCTGCGGAAGCACCCGGCCTGCGGGTAGAGGCCGCGGATGGCCGCACAGTCGGCGGGGCTGAGCAGTTGCGGCAGCACCGCGTGGCCGCGGCCGCGCAGCATCTCGGCCAGGCCAGGGGCCTGCGGGTCGGGGAGTGAGTCCATGAACAGGGAAGAAGGTGGCAAGACTTCAAGGGTAGGCGCCCCCGGCAGCCCGCGCTGGCCGGAACCGGACATACCGCCGTTTTGTCATCAAATCCGGCATCAGATCCGGCCCGACTTGCGTGGAAAGCTATCGAATTGATAGCACCCCAAAAGCCCGCGGCAGGCTCAGGCCGGCACCGGCAGCCCGGCAGGCAGGCGCGGGCGGGCCAGGGGCGGGCGTGCCAGGGGCGGCATCGCCGCGGCCGCCAGGGTGGGCGGGGCCGCGGCGGGCAGCAACACCGGCAAACGGGCATCCGCCGCAGGCAGATGCGGCAGCAATTCGGCAAAACGCGCTGCCAGGCCCGGCCTGATCCATTGGCGCATCCAGCCCGCCAGCACCAGGCGGTGGTCGCCCTGGCGCAGGCTGGCGGCAAACGCCGGATGATCGAACCACTCGGCGACCTGCTGCTCGATCAGCGGCGTGGCCTCATCCGCCACCCAGTCCAGGAACACCGGCGGCAGCTTGAGGTGGCAGGACTTCACCAGCAGGGTCACCAGATCGTCCAGCGCAGCGACGGCGATGACGCAGGCTTGGTGCGGGCAAAGGGAGCGGGTCCGGATCATGGCCATCAGTGCAGGGGGTGTCAATAAGCCCTCGATGGTGCACCGGACGCATGACATGGGCGTGTCAGACGTTTTCGCCTGTGGCGTCCTGCATGGCGCAAAAGCAACAGCCGCCCTGCGCCAAGGCGCGTTGCCGCTCAGGATACGCTGGCCAGCGCGCGGTCTATGGCCTCGTGCAGGTGCTGCAGGCCGAAGGACACGTCGGCAGCGGCGCCATTGACGTAAAACGCCGGCGTGCCGCGCAGGCCCAGGCGCCGGCCGCTCTGGACATGCTCCTGCACCCGCTGCAGGTACACCCGGTCCTTCATCTCGAACTGGTAACGCGCCATGTCCAGCCCGACCAGGCTGGCATAACCGGCCAGGTGTTTGTCCTGCAGGTGCTGCGGGTTCTCGAACAACATGTCGTGGAAAGCCCAGAATTTGCGCTGGGCGCCGGCCGCCTCGGCGGCTTCGGCGGCCAGTTCGGCATGCGGATGAGCATCGCGCTGCGGATAGTGACGGTAGACAAAGCGCAGGCGCCGGCCGAAATGCGCACGCAGCATGGCGACCGCGGGATGGGCCTGCGCGCAGGCCGGGCACTCGAAGTCGCCGTATTCGAGCAGGGTGACCGCGGCGGACGCCGGGCCGAGGATGTGATCCACCGCCTCGTCAGGCTGCAGCAGCGGGTCGGGGTGGTCCGGAGGGTGCATGGCAGCGTCCGGGTCGGGCGGGCTAGAGGGCGTGGAACCTGGCCCAGCGCACGATGTCCGCCAGCCCCATGGCGCCGGGCTGGCGCGCGACCTCGCGGCCGTTCACGAACAGGGCCAGGGTCGGGATGCTGCGGATATTGAAGCGTGCACCCAGGGCGGGAGAGGCTTCGGTATCGACCTTGGCCAGCCGGAAGGCTGGTTCGAGCTGGGCCGCGGCCTGCTCGTAAGCCGGCGCCATCTGCAGGCAGGGGCCGCACCAGGGCGCCCAGAAATCGACCAGCACCGGGATCTGGTTTCGGCCTATGTGGCGCTCAAAGGCCGCCTCATCCAGCGCAACCGAATGCTGGGTGAACAGCCTTTGGTGGCAGCTGCCGCAGTCGGGCGCCTTCGCCAGATCGTCCTGCCGCACCCGGTTGGTGGTGTGGCAATGCGGGCAGACGATGTGCAGGGAGTCAGCCATGACGCGTGCCCGGTGGGGTGTTCAGAAGCCTGTCAGCTGTTGGTGGCTTCGTCCAGCGCCTTGCAGGAAGGCGCGCAGACGGCGTGCGACTTGCCGAGCACCTTGCGGGTGCCCATTTGCGAGCGCGGGCGGTGTTTGCCGCACATGAAACACGACATGGTGGCCGCGCCGAAAGAAGCGGACGCCACAAAGGGCGAACCGGACACCTTGGATTTGTAGCGCAGCCCGTCGGCGAGGACAGTGGTTTTGGCATCAGCTCTGGCCATAGGGGGTTCCTTTGTTGGATGAGCGCATGGCGCGCTCGATGACTTGCCTGGCTTGCTGCTCGGCGCTGAGGGATGTTTCCAGCGGGGAGCGGCACAAGCCCGCGTACTGGTAGTTCATATTTTCGTACAACTCGGCCGCGGCCGGGTGGGTATCGAGCAAAGCCCCCAGTTCGGCGCCCGCCGGGGCGTCCGAAAACGCCTCCACCAGGTGGTTCACGACCGACAGGTATTGCTCCGGCCCGACCGGCTCCTGGCTGTGCTCCAGCCGCTCAAGCAGATCGGCAAGCACGTGGGTCACGGTCAGGCTGGTGCTGGGAGAAGGGGTGTGGGTGGTGGTCATGCATCGAAGCTGGGGGTCCCGGCGCGCAAATCAAGCACCGGGACGGCCATTTTACCAGCAGCGCCAGCCTCGATCGGGCCCTGGCCGGCCCCGGATCACTCTTTTTTTTATAGCGCCTTACGCCCGTCAGACAAGGGCTGGCAGGCTTTTTCCCTTCCGAGCGCGGAGTTTCCAGGAAGCTGCCGCCGCGTGGAGCCCCGCGGTGCCCAGCGCAGCCCGCCTACAAGCGGATGCAGCCGGGGCCGACGGCGCCAGTGGAGCGCCCCTGAAACACTTGGGCTGCTTGCCCGGCCCTTGCCGGCGTTTTCAGGATCTCTCCCGTGCATTTCAAGCTTTTCTACCGCCTTGCCAGGCAATCCGTCACCGCCTGGATCGACGACTACGCGCCCAGCATGGGCGCCGCGATTTCCTACTACACCGTGTTCTCGATCGCGCCGCTGCTGATCATCGTGATCGCGGTGGCCGGCCTGGTCTGGGGCCGCGACGCCGTGCAGGGTGAAATCGTGGCCCAGCTCACCGGCCTGATCGGCCAGGACGGCGCGATGGGCGTGCAGGCCCTGATCGAAAGTGCCAACAAGCCGGCGAAAGGCGTGATCGCCACCCTGGTCAGTGTGGGCGTGCTGCTGGTCGGCGCCACCACGGTGTTTGCCGAACTGCAAAGCGCGCTGGACCGGGTCTGGGACGTGCCGCCCTCGCAAAAGGCCTCGGGTATCTGGGCCACCCTGCGCGCGCGGCTGCTGTCGCTGGGTTTTATCCTGGGCCTGGGCTTTTTGCTGTCGGTATCGCTGGTGTTCAGCGCCGGCGTCGCGGCTTTCGGCGGCTGGGCCAACGGCCTGTTCCCGGGCTGGGAACTGCTGCTGCAGCTCATCAACACCGCGATTTCGCTGGGCATTTCCAGCCTGCTGTTCGCGATGATTTTCAAGCTGATGCCGCAGGCCAGCGTCAGCTGGCGAGATGTCTGGGTCGGCGCCACCGTCACCGCCGTGCTGTTCGAGATCGGCAAGGCGCTGATCGGCCTGTACATCGGCAAAAGCAGCGTGACCTCGTCATTTGCGGCGGCCGGCTCGCTGGTGGTGCTGCTGGTCTGGGTCTATTACTCGGCGCAGATTTTTCTGCTCGGGGCGGAATTCACCTGGGTGTTCGCCCACGAACACGGCTCACGGCGCGGCCAGGCCGACACCAAGGCCGACGCCCATGCCGCTGCGGTCGCCAAAGCGGCGGCACCGCCGCCCGGCGACGGCAGCATGCTCGCACCGGCGGTACCGGCACCCCACCGCAACGAATCCGCAGGCAAGGCGGTTCCGTCCGTTCCCGACGCGGGTGCCACTTCGCAGGCGAGCCGGCCCGCAGACGAGCGCTGAGAGAACCCTGCGCAAACGCTGCCGGCCCCGCGCGAACGCGATTTATTTGCGCAGGTAAATCTGGTCGAAACTGCCGCCGTCGGCAAAGTGCGCCTTGTCCGCGCTGGCCCAGCCGCCGAAGGCCTGGTCGATGCTGAACAGGTTCAGCCTGGGGAACTGCTTGCTGTATTTGGCAATGGCTTTTTGTGAAACCGCCGGGCGGTAGAAGTTCTTGCCGGCGATGTCCTGGCCCTCCTCCGAGTAGAGAAATTTCAGGTACTCCTCGGCGACGGCGCGTGTGCCTTTTTTGTCGACGTTTTTGTCCACCACGGCAACCGCCGGCTCGGCCAGGATGGACAGCGACGGATAGACCACATCGACCTTGCTGCCGAATTCCTTTTCGAGCAGCCAGGCCTCGTTTTCCCAGGAGATGAAGACATCGCCCTGGTTGCGCTGCGCAAAGGTGATCGACGAGCCGCGCGCGCCGGTGTCGAGAACCGGCACATTGGCGTAGAGCTTGCCGATGAAGTCTTTGGCCTGCGCGTCACCGCCGAACTTGCGCTTGGCGAACTCCCAGGCGGCCAGGTAATTCCAGCGCGCGCCGCCCGAGGTTTTGGGGTTGGGCGTGATGACGCTGATGCCGGGCTTGATCAGGTCATCCCAGTCCCTGATGCCTTTGGGATTCCCCTGGCGCACCACCAGCACGATGGTCGAGGTGTAGGGCGAGGAATTGTGCGGCAGCTTTTTTTTGCCAGCCGGCCGCCAGCCAGCCGCCGTTCTTGACCAGGGCATCGGTGTCGCCGGCCAGCGCCAGGGTCGCCACGTCGGCATCCAGCCCGTCGATGATGGAGCGCGCCTGCTTGCCCGAGCCGCCGTGCGACTGCTTGATGGTCACGTCCTGGTTGGCTTTGGCCTTCCAGTGTTTGGCAAAAGCGGCGTTGTACTCGACGTAGAGCTCGCGCGTCGGGTCGTAGGACACGTTGAGCAGGGTCACGGGCGGCTTGGCGGCCGGGGTTTGGGCCAATGTGGCCCCGGCCGACCCTGCCAGCGCAACGGCTACTGCGAGGCGGGTGGAAACATTCATAAAATGGCGGCGTGTGGTCATGGTCGGGTTTCCTGAAGTCCAGTGCATTTGCATGCGATTTGAAGAAGAAACTGGATTCTGGAAGCGCCGGCACAAAACAGGAACGAATAAAAATTCAGTTCTTAATACCCAACACATCTATAGCCACATCTCACGAAAGAATTCCCATGGCACGCACCGTCAACTGCATCAAACTGGGCCGCGAAGCCGAAGGCCTGGATTTCCCGCCCTATCCCGGCCCGCTGGGCAAACGCCTGTGGGAAGAAGTCAGCAAGGAAGCCTGGGCCGAGTGGATGAAGCAGCAGACCATGCTGGTCAATGAAAACCGCCTGAACCTGGCTGACGCACGGGCCCGCCAGTACCTGGCCCGGCAGATGGAAAACCACTTTTTCGGCACCGGCGCGGACAAGGTGCAGGGCTACATCCCCCCAGCGGCTTAGAGCCCCCACGCTTGTCGCTTCGCGAGCCTTCGGTGCGCTGCCCCTTTCACAAGATGAGGGGCGCCAAGATCTTTGGCGTGGCAATACATGCCTGAGCTGATCGAGTGGCTGGCCGACGGCACGCCCTACAGCCCGCGCTTCGGCGACCGCTACCGCAGCGAACTCGGCGGGCTGGCGCAATCGCGTGAGGTGTTCCTGCGCGGCTGCGGCATGCCCGAGGCCTGGGCGCACCAGCCGCAGTGGCGCATCCTGGAAACCGGTTTCGGCCTGGGCCTGAATTTCCTGGTGACCTGGCAGGCCTGGAAGGCCGATCCGGCGCGGCCGCGCCTGCTGCACTTCGTCTCCACCGAGGCCTTTCCGGCCAGCGCCGCCGACATGCTGCGTGCCGCCGCCGCGCATCCCGAATTGATGCCTTTGGCGCAGCAACTGCTGGCGCAGTGCTGGGGCCTGCTGCCCGGCCTGCACCGGCTGGTGTTCGAAGAAGGCCGGGTGTTGCTGACCCTGTGCATCGGTGACACCAAAGCGGTCTTGCGCGAACAGCAGTTCGAGGCCGATGCGGTCTACCTCGACGGTTTCAGCCCCGCAAAAAACCCCGACATCTGGGACCTCCACACCCTCAAGGCGGTGGCGCGCTGCTGCCGCCGCGGCACCCGCATCGCGAGCTGGACCATCGCACGGGCTGTGCTGGACGGCCTCGCGCAATGCGGCTTTGTGGTGCACAAGACACCGGGCCTGCCGCCCAAACGCGACAACCTGCAGGGTCAGTTCGACCCGCGCTGGGAGCCGCGCAAGGCCGTGACTTTCAGCAGCGTCAACCCGACGAACTGCGTGGTGATAGGCGGTGGGCTGGCTGGCGCGGCCGCGGCCGCCAGCCTGGCGCGGCGCGGCTGGCAGGTCGAGGTGCTGGACAGCCATGCGGCGCCGGCCGGCGGCGCCTCGGGGCTGCCGGCCGGTGTGCTGGTGCCGCATGTCTCGCCCGACGACAGCCTGTTGTCGCGCCTGACCCGCTGCGGCGTGCGCGCCACCTGGCAACAGGCCGAGGCCCTGCTGGAGCCGGGCAGCGACTGGCAAGCCTGCGGCGTGCTGGAACGGCGGCTGGACGGCAGCGCCGGCCTGGCGGCAGACTGGCCCGAGGCTGGGCGTGACTGGAGCGACATCGCCAATGCAGCGCAGCTGGCCCAGGCCGGGCTGGATGACGGGGCCGGCCCCGCCTGCTGGCACCACCGCGCCGGCTGGATCAAGCCAGCCCGGCTGGTGCAGGCCCTGCTGGCGCAACCGGGCATTCACTGGCGCGGCGGCACACCGGCCGCAGGATTGCAGCGCAACTTGGAAACTGGTCACTGGACGGTGTTCGATGCGCAGGACCACAGCCTGGCACGCGCCGCCGTCGTGGTGCTGGCCGCGGGGCCTGCCAGCCGCCTGCTGGTCGATGGCGGCCTGCCGCTGCAGGCGATCCGCGGGCAGCTGTCCTGGGGTTTGCATGAAGACCTGCCGGACACGGCTATTTTTCCGCCGGGTGTGGTCAACGGCAGCGGCAGCTTCATCCCGGCCGTGCCGACCGCGCACGGGCTGGCGTGGCTGGCAGGCGCCAGTTTCCAGCGCGACCAGCACAGCACGGAGATCCGCCCCGGCGATCAGGCGGCCAACCTGCAAAGGTTGCAAGCCCTGTTGCCGGCGACGGCGCAAGCGCTGGCGCCTGTTTTTGAAAACGGCGCGGCCAGGGCGTGGGCCGGTGTGCGCTGCGCCTCGCCCGATCGCCTGCCGCTGGTCGGCGCCGTCGATGCCCTGGCGCAACCCGGCCTCTGGCTCAGCACGGCCATGGGCTCGCGCGGACTGAGTTTTGCGGTCCTCAGCGGCGAACTGCTGGCTGCGACGCTGCATGGCGAACCGCTGCCGGTGGAACAGCGCCTGGCGCAGGCGCTGTCGCCCAGCCGCTTCCCGCGCTGAAACCCGGATATTTGGTCTTTCAGGCCTGCAGCGCACGTGCGACGGGCGCAGGCAGCTATAAAGTTTGTAGCAAGGCCTGGAGCTTTTCGGGATCCAGCGGTTTGGGCAGATAGACCTGCGCGCCGGAAAAGCGGGCTTGCAGGCCGCGCCGCCAGGCCGGCTCGGCACCGGTGATGAACAGGTGGGCAATCGCGGGGCGGGTGCCGTCCACCACCTTCACCAGTTGCCAGCTGTCCATGTCCGTCAGCCCCAGATCCACCGTGACCAGGTGGTAGGTATGGCGGGCCAGCAGGGCCAGCGCGTCGGCGCCGCTGGCCGCTTCATCGACCTCGTACAGGCCGGCGGTGGCCAGTTTGGCGCGCAGATACAGGCGCGCATCGCGCCCGGCGTCCACCACCAGCACGCGCCGTGTGGTGGCTGGCGCCCCCTCCAGCGCCATGGGCGCGGTGTCGTCCTCGTCGTCGAGGAGCACGTCCATGTCCTGTTCGTGGGCCAGGTCGAGATCGAGCGAAAGCGCCGCGGCGGTCGGCAGGGAAAATTCGGCGTCCAGCGCTTCGATCACGACCGACCACCGCACCGGCGCGGCAAACACCCGCCAGGCCTCGGGCGGTGCACCCTCACCGACCCAGACCAGCCGGATGCCGTCGTGCACCGGGTTGGCCAGTTCCAGCGCCGCTTCCCAGCTGTCGCCGTCGACCAACAGCACCGCCGGCGCTTCCGGGGATGCCGGCATCCACGGCGAATACGCCGTCTCGCCCGTCTCGGACAAGCGAAACAGCGTGTCCAGCGCATGGCGCTCGGCCTCGCTGAAACCGAAATACTTGACGAAAATCCGCTTCACAGTCCCACCGCCCTCATCTTGTTATATGGATTATGCGGGGCGCCGGGCCCGGCTTCCAGCGGGCTTGCCCGTAGGGTCGCCGGACCCGGCTGGCGGTCTGCGCCCGGGAAGCCACCAAGACAAGCGCCTGGGCCAAGCCAACAACTCCTGGCGAATAAGCTTATTCGAATAAGCGAACAACAAATCTGTAGTTTGTTTTTATAAGGGCTGACCCTAAAGTCCTTCGCTTATGCACGATTTCGCTTTTGTCTTCGCTGGTTTTGCGGTGGGCCTGGTGGTTGGCCTGACCGGGGTCGGCGGCGGCTCGCTGATGACGCCTTTGCTGATCTTCTTTTTCGGCGTCAAACCCCACCTGGCGATAGGCACCGACCTGCTGTTTGCCGCCTTCACCAAGATGGGCGGCACGGTCAGCCTGGCGCGGGCGCGCATCGTGGACTGGAAAATTGTCGGCCAGACCGCCGCCGGCAGCATCCCGGCCTCGCTGGCCACGCTGTACGCGCTGCACCTGCTGGGCCCGGCCAGCCCGGCCGCCCATGCGGTGATGACCACCACCCTGGGTATCGCCCTGCTGCTGACCGCCACCGCCACCCTGTACAAGGCGGTCTATGGCAAGGCGGCGCCGCGCCATATCGACAGGGCCGCGCTCGGGGCCGCCACCCAGGCCCGGCACTGGGCCCTGCCGGTGTTGTTCGGCGCGGTGATAGGCGCGCTGGTCACCCTCACCTCGGTCGGCGCCGGCGCCATTGGCGTGATCGTGCTGATGCTGCTCTACCCCGCCCTGCCCTTGCCGCGCATCGTGGCGGCCGACATCGCCCATGCGGTGCCGCTGACGCTGGTGGCCGGCCTGGGCCACGCGTCCATCGGCTCGGTCGACTGGGTGCTGCTGGCCAAACTGCTGGCCGGCTCCCTGCCGGGCATCTGGCTGGGCGCACGCCTGGTGACGCGCACCCCCGACCGCTGGATACGCTCCCTGCTTTCCGTGCTGCTGGCCTATGCCGGCGTCAAGCTCATCGCCATCTGAATCTTTTTTGATCCCTGACAGCCCATGTACCAATACACAGACTTTGACCGCCAGTTCGTGAAGGCCCGCGCCGACCAGTACCGCGACCAGCTGAGCCGCTGGCAGGCGGGCCAGTTGCCCGAAGACGAGTTCCGCCCGCTGCGCCTGCAAAACGGCTGGTATGTGCAGCGTTACGCGCCCATGCTGCGCGTCGCCGTGCCCTACGGCGAGTTGTCGAGCGCGCAGGTGCGCGTGCTGGCCAAAATCGCCCGCGAGTATGACCAGCCCAATGCCGCGCTGTTCAAGGACGCGCAGGCGGCCCAGGACAAGCTCGGCCCGGTCGAGCTCAAAAGCGGCCTGTCGGTGGCCTCCAAGCTGAGCGCCGGTTATGCCCACTTCACGACGCGCCAGAACATCCAGTACAACTGGATTCCGCTCGACAAGTCGGCCGACGTGATGGATTTGCTGGCCAGCGTCAACATGCACGGCATCCAGACCAGCGGCAACTGCATACGCAACATCACCAGCGACGAACGTGCCGGCATCGCGGTCGACGAAATCGCCGATCCGCGGCCTTTCGGCGAAATCCTGCGCCAGTGGAGCACGCTGCATCCGGAGTTCGCCTTTTTGCCGCGCAAGTTCAAGATCGCCATCAGCGGCGCCAAGGAAGACCGCGCCGCCACTGCCTGGCACGACGTCGGCCTGCACCTGATCCGCAATGACGACGGTGAGCTGGGCTTTCGGGTGCAGGTCGGCGGCGGCATGGGCCGCACGCCCATCATTGCCAGCGTGATCCGCGAGTTTTTGCCCTGGCACCAGATCATGAATTACATCGAGGCCATCGTGCGGGTCTATAACCGTTACGGCCGGCGCGACAACATGTACAAGGCGCGCATCAAGATCCTGGTCAAGGCCGAAGGCCAGAAATACATCGACGACGTCGAGGCCGAGTACCAGCAGATCATGGAACACGACGGCGGCCCGCACACCATCACGCAGGCCGAGCTGGACCGCGTCACCGCCTCCTTTGTGCCGCCCACGCTCAACTGTGATCGCAAGAGCGCCGACGCCAAGATCGCCAACATCCTGCGCGCTGCCGCCGAGGACGACATCGAGTTCGGCCGCTGGCTCAAGCAGAACGTCGCGCCGCACCAGAATCCCGACCTGCGCGCCGTGACCCTGTCCTTCAAGCGCCTGGGCCAGGCGCCCGGCGACGCCACCGCGGACCAGCTCGATGTGGCGGCCGACCTGGCCGACCGCTTCAGCGCCGGCGAGGTGCGCGTCACGCACGACCAGAACCTGCTGCTGCCCTGGGTGCGCTGCGACGAGCTGCCCGAGTTGTGGCGCGCCGCGCGCAAGTCCGGTTTTGCGCGTCCCAACATCCGCCTGCTGACCGACATGATTGCCTGCCCGGGTGGTGACTTCTGCTCGCTGGCCAATGCGCGCTCCATCCCGATCGCCGAAGCCATCACCGAGCGTTACCAGGACATGGACGAGCTGCACGACCTGGGCGAGATCGACCTGCACATCAGCGGCTGCATCAACTCCTGCGGCCACCACCACAGCGGCCACATCGGCATCCTGGGCGTCGACAAGGACGGCAAGGAGTGGTACCAGGTCACCCTGGGCGGCTCGGACGGCTCCACCTTGAGCGGCGCTCCCGTGCCCGGCAAGGTGGTCGGCCCCTCGTTCTCGGCCGCCGAAGTGCCGGAAGTCATCGAAGCCGTGCTGGACACCTACCGCCGCGAGCGCGAAGCCGGCGAGACCTTTATTGCCACCCTGCGCCGCACCGGCATAGACCCGTTCAAAACCGCTGCCAACATCGCACGTTTTGCCGCCGCCGCTGTGGCCGCCTGAGGAACCCGCCATGAAACTGTTGCCATTCACCGATCACGCTGCCGTCGACGACAGCAGCACCCTGGGCCTGCCCAATGACGCCGATCCGCTGTCGCCCTCACTGGACGGCGTGGCCCGCATTGACCTGCATTTCCCCAGGTTCACCGACGGCCGCGCCTTCAGCCAGGCTTTTTTGCTGCGCCGCCGCCGCGGCTTCCAGGGCGAGATCCGCGCCACTGGCGACGTGCTGGTGGACCAGCTGGCACAGATGGAACGCAGCGGTTTCGACGTCGCCGTGCTGCGCGCCGACCAGGACATGGCGACCGCACAGCGCGTGCTGGCGTCTTACCCCGGGCACAAAGTCGGCACCTACCAGGGCGATGCCGTCGACATCCAACCCCACTTCAGGGAAACCAGGGAGGGGGCTGCGGCCTGAACACCATGAGCCTGAACCTCGCCAACATCAACGCAGAACTCGGCCACAACGCCCAGGGCCTGGTGGACTGGGCCGTGGGCCTGGACCGTCCCGCCATCGTCACCACCAATTTCCGCCCCTTCGAGGCGGTCATCCTGCACATGGTGACACGTGCCAATCCCGAAACGCCGGTGGTCTGGATGGACAACGGCTACAACACCGAAGCCACCTACCGCTTTGCCGACGAAGTCACGAAGCTGCTGAACCTTGACCTGCACATCTACCTGCCGCGCCGCTCGCGTGCGCACCGCGAGGCGGTAGACGGGGCTACCCCGGCGCTGGACGACCCGCGCCATGCGGCCTTCACCGAAGAGGTCAAGCTCGAGCCCTTTGCCCGTGCCCTGCGTGAAACCGCGCCCCAGGTCTGGTTCACGGCCCTGCGCGCCACCGACACCGCCGTGCGCGCACAGATGGAGCCGGTCAGCGTCAATCCGGACGGCCTGATCAAGGTCGCGCCGCTGCTGCACTGGTCCTCCAGAGACCTCTACCAGTACTGTGAAATCCACGGCCTGCCCAACAATTTCGATTACGTGGACCCCACCAAGGGCGAGGACAACCGCGAATGCGGCCTGCACCTCGCACACTGACTTATGAACGCCCGCACACCCTCCAAGCTGCTGTCTGCCGACCCGGCGATCTCCATCGCACGGCTGTCCAACGCCCACCTCGATGCGCTCGAGGAGGAAACGATTTTTATCCTGCGTGAAGTGGCCGCGGCCTTCGAACGCCCCGCCCTGCTGTTTTCGGGCGGCAAGGATTCGCTGGTCATGCTCAAGTGCGCCGAGAAGGCTTTCGGCGTGGGGCGTATCCCCTACCCGTTGCTGATGATAGACACCGGCCACAACTTCCACGAGGTGACCGACTTCCGCGACCTGCGCGCGAAGGAACTGGGCGCCGAGCTGATCATCCGCAACGTGGAAGACTCGATGAAACGCGGCACGGTGCGGCTGGCGCATCCCGGCGAGTCGCGCAATGTGCACCAGTCGGTGACCCTGCTCGAGGCGATCGAGGAGTTCCGCTTCGACGCGCTGATCGGCGGCGCGCGCCGCGACGAGGAAAAAGCCCGCGCCAAGGAGCGCATCTTCTCGCACCGCGACAGCTTCGGCCAGTGGCAACCCAAGGCCCAGCGGCCCGAACTCTGGACCCTGTTCAACACCCGGCTGCAACCCGGCGAACACTTCCGCGTGTTCCCGATCTCCAACTGGACCGAGCTCGACGTCTGGCAGTACATCGAGCGTGAACAGATCGCCCTGCCCTCGCTCTACTACGCGCACCAGCGCAAGGTGGTCGAACGCAAGGGCCTGCTGGTGCCGGTGACCGAGCTGACGCCAGCGCGCGACGGCGAGCAGGTGGTCGAGAAAACCGTGCGTTTTCGCACCGTGGGCGACATCACCTGCACCTGCCCGGTGGACAGCCCGGCTGCCACCGCCGCCGAGATCGTGATCGAAACCCTGGCCGCCGACGTCAGCGAACGCGGCGCGACACGCATGGACGACAAGACCTCGGACGCTTCCATGGAAAAGCGGAAAAAGGATGGGTATTTCTGATGAACACCGAAATCGCTACTGATTTGATAGCTGCCCACGCACAGCCAGCGAGGGCTACAGGCCAAAATGACCTGAAATCTGCACTGAAGTTCATCACCTGCGGCTCGGTCGATGACGGCAAAAGCACGCTGATCGGCCGCCTGCTGGTGGACAGCAAGGCCGTGCTGCAGGATCACCTGGCCGGCGTGCAACGCGGCGGCGAAACCGACCTGGCCCTGCTGACCGACGGCCTGTCGGCCGAACGCGAACAGGGCATCACCATCGACGTGGCCTACCGCTACTTCAACACCGAAAACCGCAAGTTCATCATCGGCGACGCGCCCGGCCACGAGCAGTACACCCGCAACATGGTCACGGCCGCGTCGAGCGCCGACGCCGCCGTGGTGCTGGTCGATGCCACCAAGCTGGACTGGAACAACCCGTCCATGGAGCTGCTGCCGCAAACCCGGCGCCACTCGCTGCTGGTCAACCTGCTGCGGGTGCCGTCCATCGTGTTCGCGGTGAACAAGCTCGACGCGGTGGAAGACGCCACGCTGGCTTTTTCCAACATCCGCAGTGCGCTGACGAGCTTCGCCCAGGCGGCGCGCATCCCGGTCAAGGCCATCGTGCCGGTATCGGCCCTCAAGGGCCACAACGTGGTGGACGCCAGCCCCGGCTGGTGCGGCTATGAAGGCTTGTCGCTGCTGCAGTTGCTGGAGCAGCTTCCCGCCACGCCGGCCGAGTCCACCGAGGCGTTTGCCTTTCCGGTGCAGTGGGTCGAGAAATTTTCCTCGTCGGCCGATACCTCCCAGGGCCGCCGCGTCTTCTGGGGCCGCGTCGCCACCGGCGGTGTGCAGCCGGGGCAGACAGTCACGGTGCTGCCGGGCGGGCAAAGCGCCGTGGTGGCCCAGGTGCTGGACCACACGCGCCAGCCGACCGCCGTGCTGGCCGGCCACAGTGCCGGCATCGTACTGGACCGCGAAGTGGACGTGTCGCGCGGCGACTGGCTGCTGGCGGCCGACACCTTCGAGCCTGCGCGCGAACTGTCGGTCACCATCGCCTGGATGGACGACGAGCCGCTGGTCGCCGGGCGTGTCTACTGGGCGCTGCATGGCCACCGCTGGGTCAAGGCCAGGGTCAAACGCATCGTGCACAAACTCGATGTCAACACCCTGGCCGAGGAAGACGCCAGCGAACTCCCGCCCAATGCCATCGGCCATATCGAGCTCAGCTTGCAGGAAGCACTGGCCACGCTGCCCTACGCCCGCTCGCGGGTGCTGGGCTCGCTGGTGCTGGTGGACACCGCCTCGAATAAAACCTCGGGCGCCGCGCTGATTCTTTGACCCGGATCAGAGCCGGCCCGCATCAACTTAACCCTTCTTGCCGAATCCTCTTAAAATCTAGGGTTTCCACCGATCCCCCGCCAGAACAACATGACTCACATCGTTTCCGAATCCTGCATCCGCTGCAAGTACACCGACTGCGTGGATGTCTGCCCGGTCGACTGCTTCCGCGAAGGCCCGAACATGCTGGTGATCGATCCGGACGAATGTATCGATTGCGCGGTCTGTATTCCCGAGTGCCCGGTGAACGCGATTTATGCCGAAGAAGACGTGCCGGCCGACCAAATCGCCTTCATCAAGCTCAATGTCGAACTGAGCAATGCCCCAGGCTGGAAAAGCATCACCAAGCGCAAGGAAGCGCTGCCCGATGCCGAAGAGTGGAAAGACAAGACCGGAAAACTCTCCGAATTAATAAGGTAACCCCCCTCCGGATGCTCACTGCGTGTAGCACCTACCCCCCTCCCGGGGGCGACGCCAGTGGCCCGGCAAAGCCGGTTCCACGGCTACATGGGTACACCCCCGTCGGCCGCTCACTTCGTGTAGCGCCTTCCCCCCTTGCAGGGGGCGGCGCCTGCGGCCTGGCAAAGCCAGTTCCGCGGCCCCTCCTGGGTTGCTAGGATCAGGGGCATGACCGGCAACTCAATGATCCACACCGATGCGCTCGTGATCGGCGCCGGGCCGGTGGGCCTGTTCCAGGTTTTCCAGCTGGGCCTGCTCGACATCAAGGCCCATCTGGTCGATTCGCTGCCCCATCCGGGTGGCCAGTGCGTCGAGCTGTACGCCGACAAGCCGATTTACGACATCCCCGGCACGCCGCGCACCACCGGCCGTGAGCTGGTCGCCAGCCTCCTCGAACAGATCAAACCCTTTGGTGCCCGCTTTCATCTGGGCCAGGAAGTCAGCACGCTGGCGCAGCAAGCCGATGGGCGTTTTCTTGTCGAAACATCCCGCGGTCAGTCTTTCCTCGCCAAAACCATTTTTATCGCCGCCGGCGTCGGATCCTTCCAGCCCAAGCGGCTGAAAATCGACGGGCTGGACGGCTTCGAAGGCAGCCAGCTGTTTCACCACCTTGACGAGCCCGCACGCTTCGCCGGCAAAACCATTCTGGTGGTGGGCGGCGACGAAGCGGCGGTAGAGGGGGCGCTGCGCCTCCACGAACAGGCAAAACGTGTGACCTTGCTGCATCGGCGTGACGTGCTGCAGGCGCCTGAACAAGTCCTGGCCCGCTTCAAGGCCTTGCGTCACCGCGGCGCGCTGCACTTCCAGGTCGGCCAGGTCACCGGCATCAACACCGACGCCGGACAGCTGAAAGCAGCGCAGATCACCGACGTCGATGGCAACACCGACGCCCTGCCGCTGGACAGCATGCTGGTCCTGCTGGGCCTGTCGCCACGGCTGGGGCCGCTGGGCCAATGGGGTCTGGCGATGGAGCGCAAACAACTTCAGGTGGACACCGAAAAATTCTCGACCAGCATTCCCGGCATTTTTGCGGTCGGCGACATCAACACCTACCCCGGCAAGAAAAAACTGATCCTCTGCGGCTTTCATGAATGCACGCTGGCGGCCTATGCTGCGGCCGAACTCGTCTTTCCGGGGCAGAGGATCCCGTTCCAGTACACCACCACCAGCCCGAAGCTGCACAAGCTGCTCGGCGTCGAAACACCCCGGCAGGACTGAGACCGGACGGGCGCCCGAGCCGGAGGGTTCTAGAGCAGCGGCTTGAGCCGCATCGGCACAGGCGCATGGCCATGGTTGAGCGGCCCGCCGCCAGCACCGGTCTTCACCGCGGCCCCGGCGACCATGGCCGCACGCACATAAGCGCGTGCCATTTCGACCGCCTCCAGCAGCGGCATATCCAGCGCCAGGCCCGCGGCAATCGCCGATGACAGCGTACAGCCGGTGCCGTGGGTGTTGGCACTCGGGATACGCGGCGCCTTCATCCAGTGTTTGCCACCTTCTGACGTCGCCAGCAGGTCCATCACGGTGTCGCCCGGCAAGTGTCCGCCCTTGAGCAGCACCGCATGCGCGCCCATGGCCAGCAACTGCGCAGCGGCGTCTTCCATGTCCTGCACGTTGTGCAAGGGACGGCCCACCAGCAGGGCGGCTTCGTCGAGATTGGGCGTGACCAGCACGGCGCGAGGGAACAGCTCACGCACCAGCACCGCGATCGCCGGGTTGTCGATCAGCACCGCGCCGCTGGTCGCCACCATGACGGGATCGAGCACCACCTTGCGCAGCGCATGGCGGTCTATCGCCGCGGCCACCGTCATGACAATCTCCGGCGCATGCAGCATGCCAATCTTGACAGCATGAACGCCGATGTCCTCGACCACCGCGTCGATCTGATGGCCCAGGATCTCCGGCGGCACACCATGGATGGCGCGCACACCCAGGGTGTTCTGCGCCGTCAGCGCCGTGATGGCGGTCATGCCGTAACAGCCCAGCGCGGCAATGGTTTTCAGGTCCGCCTGAATGCCCGCGCCGCCGCCGCTGTCGGACCCGGCAATCGACAGCACGCGCGGGTACTCGAATTCAAAAGAAGTGTGGCTCATGAAGAAAAATTTTCCGGTGGATCACAGCCTGCGGGAGGCCACGCCCGATTATCGGGGAAGCGCCACGCCACGCCACGCCACGCCACGCTGCGGGGCGGCACGCCCGCACCTGCTGCGCCGGCCTCGCGCGCTCCCGCCAGAGCAGACCCGCAGAAAATTCAGGCTATAATCTTTGGCTGTATTCCTCAATAGCTCAGTTGGTAGAGCGCCGGACTGTTAATCCGTAGGTCCCTGGTTCGAGCCCAGGTTGAGGAGCCAAAATTCAAAGCCCGGTCGCGTCTTGCGTCCGGGCTTTTTTCGTTGGACGCGTTACCATTTGCGTGAGGCCTGTGGCCCCATCGGAACACAAGGACAAGGGCCCGCCACCCCACTGCTGCATGCGCAAATCTCCCCACTCCCTGCCCTGGCTCGCTGCCGATGAAGCCTTCCCCCCCGTAGAAACCGCCTGGGGCGAGCATGATCCGGCGCCGGGTTTGCTCGCCGCCGGCCGGACGCTGGAGGTCGCCAGCCTGCTGCAGGCCTACCGCCTTGGGATTTTTCCCTGGTTCAGCGTGGGTCAACCCATTCTCTGGTGGAGCCCGGATCCGCGCATGGTGCTGCGCACCGGCGATTTCCGCCTGCATCGCTCACTTCGCAAAAGCATCGCGCACTTCCGTGCAGCGGCAGATCATGAGATCCGCTTCGACACGGCGTTTTCCCGGGTGATAGGCGCTTGCGCCAGCACGCCGCGCGCCGGCCAGTCCGGCACCTGGATTGTTCCGGACATGGTGCAGGCCTATACCGCACTGCACCGGGCCGGGCATGCGCACAGCGTCGAAACCTGGATAGGCGGCGAACTCGCGGGCGGGCTGTATTGCGTGAACATCGGTGGCATGGTGTTCGGCGAGTCCATGTTTGCGCACCGGACCGACGCCTCCAAACTGGCGCTGGCCGCCCTGGTGGCTTTTTGCCTGGCCCATGACATCGCCGTGATCGACTGCCAGCAGAACACCCGGCACCTGGCCTCGCTGGGTGCGGCCGAGATCCCGCGTTCGGCGTTTGCCGCCCACGTGGCGGACAGCGCGACGCTGGCGCCGCCCCGCTGGGCGTTCGAGCCCCTATACTGGAATCAGTTATTGACGCCCGAATACAAGACGAGCTGATGACGTGACGCACCTCAAAGACCTGCCCCTCCAGGCGCTGCAGTTTTATGCAACGGCGCCGTATCCCTGCAGCTATTTGCCCGGCCGGCAGGCCCGCTCGCAGGTCGCCACCCCCAGCCACCTGATCCACAATGCCGCTTACTCGGAGCTGGTGACCAACGGCTTTCGCCGCAGCGGCATGTTCACCTACCGCCCCTACTGCGACGGCTGCCAGGCCTGTGTGCCGCTGCGCGTTCCGGTCGCCACCTTCACGCCCGACCGCAGCCAGCGCCGCGCCTGGAAGCGCCACCAGTCGCTGCAGGCCCGTGTGCTCAAGCTGTGTTTCATGCCCGAGCATTACCAGCTCTACCTGCGCTACCAGAACGGTCGCCACGCCGGCGGCGGCATGGACCACGACAGTGTGGACCAGTACACCCAGTTTCTGCTGCAAAGCCGCGTCAACTCGCGCCTCGTGGAGTTTCGCGAGACGCTGCCCAACGGCGAGGCCGGTGCTCTGAAGATGGTGTCCATCCTCGACGTGCTTGAAGACGGGGTGTCCGCTGTCTACACCTTTTACGAGCCCGACCTGCAGGCCAGCTACGGCAACTACAGCGTGCTGTGGCAGATCGAGCAGGCCCGGCAGCTGGGCCTGCCGCACGTCTACCTCGGCTACTGGATCGCCCAAAGCCCCAAGATGAATTACAAGGCCAGGTTTTTGCCGAACCAGATCCTGGTGGACGGCTTGTGGGTCACAGCCCCGGCCTTCGTGCCCAGCGCCACAGTCTGAGCCGCAGGGCAGCGCAAAACGGCGGCGCACACGCCTGCGCACGTTTCACAGGGTAAAATTTGCCCCATATCACCATGACAAAAACCGACACCTCCGCCCTGCCCGCCAAACCCACGGTTCAGGTGATAGAACGCATGTTCACCCTGCTGGAAATTCTGGCTGCGCGCGAAGAAGCGGTCTCGCTCAAGGAAATCAGCGAAAAATCGGGCCTGCACCCATCGACGGCGCACCGCATCCTCAACGACCTGGCCACCGGGCGCTTCGTCGACCGCCCCGTGGCGGGCAGCTACCGCCTCGGCATGCGCCTGCTCGAACTCGGCAACCTGGTGAAAGCGCGGCTGAGCGTGCGCGATGCCGCGCTGACGCCGATGCGGGAACTGCACCGCCTGATCCAGCAACCGGTGAACCTGAGCGTGCGCCAGGGCGACGAGATCATCTATGTTGAGCGCGCTTACAGCGAACGCTCCGGCATGCAGGTGGTGCGCGCGATTGGCGGGCGGGCGCCGCTGCACCTGACATCGGTCGGCAAGCTGTTTCTGGCTTTCGACGACCCGCAGCGGCTGCGAACCTACGCCACCCGCACCGGCCTGCCGGGCCAGACCAAAAACAGCATCACGCAGCTGGCGACGCTGGAGCGTGAACTGGCCAAAGCCCGGCAGTACGGCATCGCGCGTGACAACGAGGAACTGGAACTGGGGGTGCGCTGCATGGCTGCAGGCATCTACGACGACCAGAGCAAACTGGTGGCGGGCCTGTCGATCTCGGCCCCCGCCGACCGGCTTGACGAAAGCTGGTTGCCCAAACTCGAGGCCACGGCGCAGGAGATCTCGGCTGCGCTGGGCTACCGCTCCGGGCATTTCAAGTAAAAAGGGGCTCCGGACCTCGCAGGACAAGCGCAAGCAGCTATCAATAGGATAGCAGTTTGGGCCTCTGCGGGTTCAACCGTTGGCGGGCCTGGCGGCTACGCTGATTTTCGGCAGATTGACCGGCTGCGACTCCACCCAGCGGCGGACCCGCTCGGCGTCCCCGAGGCGGCTGAGTTTGCCAGCCGAATCCAGAAACACCATGATCAGCTTGCGGCCTGCAATTTTGGTTTGCATGACCAGGCACTGGCCAGCTTCCGAGATATAGCCGGTTTTTTGCAGGCCGATCTCCCACTCGGGGTTCTTGACCAGCCGGTTGGTGTTGTTGTACTGCAGGGTCTGCCGGCCCATGGCCACCTGATAACCGGTGGAGGTGGACAATTCGCGCAGCACCGGGTCGGCATGGGCCGCATTGACCAGCGTGGCCAGATCCTGGGCGCTGGACTGGTTCTGGCTGGACAGGCCGGTCGGCTCGACATAACGCGTGCCTGTCATGCCGAGCATCCTGGCCTTGGCATTCATCAGGTTGACAAACGCCGGCATGCCGCCCGGGTAGGTCCGGCCCAATGCGTGTGCGGCGCGGTTCTCGCTGGACATCAGTGCCAGATGCAGCAGTTCACCGCGGGTCAGGCTGGAACCGACACGCAGGCGCGAGCGGCTGCCTTTTTCCGTGTCCACGTCGTCTTGCGTGATGGTGATGCTTTCGTCCATGGGAAGACGGGCACCGCTGATGATCATGCCGGTCATCAGCTTGGTCAGGGAAGCAATCGGCAGAACCGCCTGGTCGTTTTTGCTGAACAGGACTTCATGCGTATCCTGGTCAATCACCAGCGCCACGCTGGATTTGAGGTCCAGCGGATCCTGTGCGCTGTGCAAGCCGGCAATCTGTCCAAACGAAGGCCGGGCCGGCGTGGCGACGATGATGGGCTTGCGCTGGGTCTTGCCGACAAAACGCGCGCTCTTGCGGCTGGACACGACTTTTTTGGACACCACCTTGGTCGCGTGGGATTTCTTGACGACCTGGCGTTTGGCCGGCGCAGCTTCTGAAGCAACCGGCAAAATCAAGGCGACCGAGAAAGTAAGAAATCCAACCAGTTGTAAGCTGCGTTTGAATATCAGGTTCAGCGAGTTGGCCATTGATTCGCCTCCAGTTGCGATTAATCCGATGCTGGAGTGTATACACATAGAAAAAGTCACGCAATATCAATCGTTTGCGAAACTTTCCTAAACGCAACGTTTAACTCACTGGCGCTTTTCAGGCTGAACCCTGAAAAAGCAACAAAAAATTACTAAGTCTTTGATTTAAAAGGATTTTGTTGCTGGAAGGGCTCAGCCTTGAGCCGCGACCCGGTCCGCCTTGTTCTGCAGTTTGCTCAAGGCGCTCAAATAAGCCTTGGCAGACGCCACCACGATGTCCGGATCGGCGCCCACGCCGTTGACCACTCGGCCGCTGTTTTGCAAGCGGACGGTCACCTCGCCCTGGCTTTCGGTGGACCCACTGATGGCGTTGACGGAATACAGCACCATCTCGGCGCCGCTTTTGACGTGTGTCTCGATGGCCTTGAGTGAGGCATCAACCGGGCCATTGCCGTCGGATTCGCCCCGCACCTCCTTGCCGTCCACGGTGAACACCACGCTGGCCTGCGGGCGTTCGCCGGTTTCGCTGTGCTGGGACAGCGAAACAAAGCCGTACTGCTCTTTTTCATGCGTGACGCTGTCATCGCTGACCAGCGCCAGGATGTCCTCATCGAATATTTCGCTCTTGCCGTCGGCCAGCTCCTTGAAGCGCGCAAACGCGGCATTGGTGTCGGCTTCGCTGTCCATCTGGATGCCCAGGTCCTGCAGGCGCTGCTTGAACGCGTTGCGTCCGCTGAGCTTGCCCAGCACCATCTTGTTGGAGCTCCAGCCCACGTCTTCCGCACGCATGATCTCGTAGGTCTCGCGCGCCTTGAGCATGCCGTCCTGGTGGATGCCGGACGCATGCGCAAAGGCATTGGCGCCGACCACAGCCTTGTTCGGCTGCACCACAAAGCCGGTGGTCTGGCTGACCATGCGGCTGGCGGCCACGATGTGCACCGGATCAATGTTCATCTCCAGGTTGAAATAGTCCTTGCGTGTCCGCACGGCCATCACAATTTCCTCGAGCGAGCAGTTGCCAGCGCGCTCACCGAGGCCATTGATCGTGCATTCGACCTGGCGCGCGCCGCCTATCTTCACGCCCGCCAGCGAGTTGGCCACGGCCATGCCGAGGTCGTTGTGGCAATGCACCGACCAGATCGCCTTGTCGCTGTTGGGCACGCGCTCGCGCAGGGTCTTGATGAAGTTGCCGTAGAGCTCGGGCACCGCATAACCCACGGTGTCGGGCACATTGATGGTGGTGGCGCCCTCGGCAATCACGGCTTCGAGCACCCGGCAGAGGAAATCCACATCGCTGCGGTAGCCGTCTTCCGGGCTGAACTCGACATCGGCCACCAGGTTGCGCGCAAATCGCACCGAGAGTTTGGCCTGCTCCAGCACCTGCTCCGGGCTCATGCGCAGCTTTTTTTCCATGTGCAGCGCACTGGTTGCGATGAAGGTATGGATACGCGCGCTGTTGGCGCCTTTGAGGGCTTCGGCAGCGCGTGAAATATCGCGGTCATTGGCGCGCGACAGCGAGCAAATGGTCGAGTCCTTGATCGCATTGGCAATCGCCTGCACCGCCTCGAAATCGCCATTGGAGCTGGCCGCAAAACCGGCCTCGATCACATCGACTTTCAGGCGCTCGAGCTGGCGCGCTATGCGCAGTTTCTCGTCGCGCGTCATCGACGCGCCGGGCGACTGCTCGCCGTCGCGCAAGGTGGTGTCGAAAATAATCAGTTTGTCGGTCATGGCTGGTTCCTGCTGGGTGCTCGCTGTGTAGCGTTGGTTTTCAAATCAGTCCGCCATATTAACGGCGGCGGCCTGCGGGGTGGTGGCACGCTGCAGGCCGGAGACGATGGCCTTGAGCGACGCGGACACGATGTTGCCGTCCATGCCAACGCCAAACAGCGTCTGGCCGTTGATGCGCAGTTCGAGGTAAGCCACGGCCTGCGCGGCGGCGCCCGATCCGATGGCGTGTTCATGGTAGTCGAGCACACGCACGGCATGGCCGGTGGCGCTGTTGAGCCCGGCCACAAAAGCGTCGATCGGTCCGGTGCCGGCGCCGGTCACGTGGTGGCTGACGCCGTGAAGCAGCACATCAGCCCGGATGGTGAAAGACCTGGCGCCATCGGCCGCGGCAACTTCCTCGCTCACCAGGTGCTGCGGCGCCAGGATGCTCTGCACGCCGTATTCCTTTTCAAACAGCGCAAACAGGTCCTGCGCCGTCAGCTCCTTGCCGGTCGCATCCATCACGCCCTGCACCACCTGGCTGAACTCGATCTGCAGGCGGCGCGGCAATTCCAGGCCAAACTCGCTTTCGAGCAGATAGGCAATGCCGCCCTTGCCGGACTGGCTATTCACGCGGATCACCGCTTCGTAGCTGCGGCCCAGGTCCTTCGGGTCGATCGGCAGGTAGGGCATGTCCCAGATGTCGCCGTCCTTGCGCGCAGCAAAGGCCTTCTTGATCGCGTCCTGGTGCGAGCCGGAGAACGAGGTGTAGACCAGGTCGCCGGCATAGGGATGGCGCGGGTGCACCGGCAACTGGTTGCAATGCTCGACCGTGCGGCGAATCTCGTCGATTTCAGAGAAGTCCAGCCCCGGTGCCACGCCCTGGGTGTAGAGGTTGAGCGCGATGTTGACCAGGTCGACATTGCCGGTGCGTTCACCATTGCCGAACAGGCAGCCTTCGATGCGGTCGGCGCCGGCCATCAGGGCAAATTCCCCGGCAGCGGTGCCGGTGCCGCGGTCGTTGTGCGGATGGACCGATAACACAATCGAATCGCGCCGCGCCAGGTGGCGGTGCATCCATTCCATCATGTCGGCGAAGATGTTGGGCGTCGAATGTTCCACCGTCGAAGGCAGGTTGATGATGCACTTGCGCTCCGGTGTAGGCTGCCAGACATCGGTCACGGCATCGACCACCCGCTTGGAGAATTCAAGTTCGGTGCCGGACCACATCTCGGGTGAGTACTGGAAGGTCCACTGCGTCTCGGGCTGGCCCGCAGCGAGTTCGCTGAAAAGCCGGGCATTGCTGCTTGCCAATTCGACGATCTCGTCCTCGTTCATGCCGAGGACCACGCTGCGCATGACCGGTGCGGTGGCGTTGTAGAGATGCACGATGGCGCGCGGTGCGCCCTGCAGGGCTTCGAAGGTACGGCGGATCAGCGGTTCGCGCGCCTGGGTCAGCACCTGGATGGTGACATCGTCAGGGATCAGCTGGCCGTCGATCAGCCGGCGCACAAAGTCGAACTCGACCTGTGATGCCGACGGAAAGCCGACTTCAATTTCCTTGAAACCGATCTTCACCAGGGTGTCGAACATCCTGAGCTTGCGCGCGATGTCCATGGGCTCGATCAGCGCCTGGTTGCCGTCACGCAGGTCCACGCTGCACCAGATCGGCGCCTGGGTCAGCACCACATCCGGCCAGCTGCGGTCGGCCAGGCGAACCGGGGGAAATGACTTGTACTTGCTTGAAGGTGTTTTCAACATCTTGATCTCATCCACTGTGACATTCCAAACCCAGCAACCCAAAGAAAAACGGCCCGTTGCTGGTGCAAACGGGCCGTTGAATTGGGTGTACGCGTGCGCGCTACCGTCTCCGCCCGTTGGCAGATAGCAGTAGTGCTAGCGAAATCTTTTTCATGTCTGGCAATGTATCACAAAAATTTCAAATGCCTTTTCCCGGGATTCCCGTTGCCGCACAGGCTTATTTGTGCAGCCCACGCTCGTCCGGCTCATCGGTCGAGGTGGAGATCACGCTGGTCTGCTGACCCTTGGCCTTGCGCCAGGCATACAGCCCATAACCGGAGAGACCGTAAATCACGAACAGCCCGAACATCACGGTCGGCGGATCGATGTTGATCACCGCAATGCCCAGGGCGATCAGGACAATCACGGCGAAGGGGACGCTGCGCTTGATGCTCAGGTCCTTGAAGCTGTAAAACGGAACGTTGGTCACCATGGTCAGGCCCGCGTACAGGGTCAGCGCAAACATGTACCAGCGCACGTCCTGGCCCAGAAAGCCCGCTTCATCCATCAGCCAGATGAAGCCGGCCACCAGCGCGGCCGCAGCCGGCGAGGGCAAGCCTTGAAAAAACCGTTTGTCGACGACGGCCGTGTTGACATTGAAGCGCGCCAGCCTGAGCGCGGCGCAGGCGCAGTAGACGAAGGCGGCAATCCAGCCCCAGCGGCCGAGGCTGGTCAGGGCCCAGACATACGCAATCAGCGCCGGCGCCGCACCGAAGGACACCATGTCGGCGAGTGAATCCATCTGTTCACCAAAAGCACTCTGGGTGTTGGTCATGCGCGCCACGCGGCCGTCCAGGCTGTCGAGCACCATGGCGGCAAATACCCCGATCGCCGCCTGGTCGAAGCGGCCGTTCATGGCCATCACGATGGCGTAAAACCCGCCGAACAGCCCGGCCAGCGTGAACAGGTTGGGCAGGATGTAAATGCCCTTGCGCCGCTTGCGTGGAACAGCTTCTTCGGCGTCGATATCAGGGTCGTGGCCGTCATGCATGGAAGGTGCTCCGGGTGTCGGAAAAAGAGGGGCGCCCGGGTTGCGGCGCAGAGAGTGAGTCAGTCATGCCCAGAGGATACCAAACGGTAGCGCGCAGCAATGAAAAAGCCGCGCAGGTGGCCTGCGCGGCTTGAAGCTGAACCTGACCGGGCCCGGAGAAGCCCGGCAGTTCCATCAGTTGCGGGTCTGGTCGACCAGCTTGTTCTTCGCAATCCAGGGCATCATGGCGCGCAGTTTTTCGCCCACGATCTCGATCTGGTGCTCCGAATTCAGGCGGCGGCGGCTCAACAGGGTGGGCGCACCGGCCTGGTTTTCCAGCAGGAAACTCTTGGCATATTCGCCGGTCTGGATGTCCTTCAGGCACTTGCGCATGGCTTCTTTCGTGGCCGAGGTCACGATGTTCGGGCCGGTCACGTACTCGCCGTATTCGGCGTTGTTCGAGATCGAGTAGTTCATGTTGGCGATGCCGCCTTCATAAATCAGGTCGACGATCAGCTTGAGCTCGTGCAGGCATTCGAAGTAGGCCATTTCCGGCGCGTAACCGGCTTCCACCAGGGTTTCGAAACCGGCCTTGATCAGCTCGACCGTGCCGCCGCACAGGACGGCCTGCTCGCCGAACAGGTCGGTCTCGGTTTCTTCGCGGAAGTTGGTTTCGATGATGCCGGCCTTGCCGCCGCCGTTGGCCATGGCATAACTCAGCGCCAGGTCACGCGCCTTGCCGCTCTTGTCCTGGTGCACCGCGACCAGGTGCGGCACGCCGCCACCCTGGCTGTAGGTGTTGCGCACGGTGTGGCCGGGGGCCTTGGGCGCGACCATCCAGACGTCGAGGTCGGCGCGCGGGATCACGGCACCGTAATGCACGTTGAAGCCGTGGGCAAACACCAGCGAGGCGCCCTGCTTGATGTTGGGGGCCACGTCGTTCTTGTAGACAGCGCCGATTTGCTCGTCAGGCAGCAGGATCATCACGACGTCGGCGGATTTGACGGCGTCCGCGACTTCAGCCACCTTGAGGCCGGCTTTTTCGACCTTGGGCCAGGACGCGCCGCCCTTGCGCAGGCCGACCACCACCTTGACGCCGCTGTCGTTCAGGTTTTGCGCGTGGGCATGGCCCTGGCTGCCGTAACCGATGATGGCGACGGTTTTGCCCTTGATCAGGCTCAGGTCGCAGTCTTTGTCGTAAAAAACTTTCATTTCTCTCTCCGTAGATGTCGTTGATGGTTCTGGCGAAAATGCCCTTCGACAGGCTGAGGGCGAACGGTAAACACACATCGCCACTTCTGTCCGTTCGCGCCCCGCCTGTCGAAAACGCGCGCACGGACGACTGAAAATCAGACCCTGAGAATCCTCTCGCCGCGGCCAATGCCGCTGGAGCCGGTGCGCACGGTTTCCAGGATCGCGCTGCGGTCGATCGCCTCCAGGAAGGCGTCGTTTTTGGACTGGTCGCCGGTCAGCTCGATGGTGTAGCTTTTCTCGGTCACGTCGATGATCCGCCCGCGGAATATATCAGCCATGCGCTTCATTTCCTCGCGTTCCTTGCCGACGGCGCGGACCTTGACCATCATCAGCTCGCGCTCGGTGTAGGAGCCTTCGGTCAGGTCCACCACCTTGACGACCTCGATCAGCCGGTTCAGGTGCTTGGTGATCTGCTCGATCACGTCGTCCGAACCGGTGGTCTGTATGGTCATGCGCGACAGGCTGGCATCCTCGGTCGGTGCCACGGTCAGGCTTTCGATGTTGTAGCCGCGCGCCGAGAACAGGCCGACCACGCGGGAAAGAGCACCCGGCTCGTTTTCCAGCAGAACTGCAATGATGTGTTTCATGGGGAGATTCCTCTTTTCGCTGCCCTCCCCCGCGCACGGTAATGCGCAGGCTCGGCAGACAATAGATTCGTCAGGTGACGGTTGAAAAAATGGTGTGCGCCGCTTACAGGTCCTCGGACCCGAGCAGCATCTCGGTGATTCCCTTGCCGGCTTTGACCATCGGGAACACGTTCTCGGTGGGGTCGGTGCGGAAGTCCATGAACACGGTGCGGTCATTGAGCTTGCGCGCCTCGCGCAGCGCCGGTTCCACGTCCTGCGGCTTTTCGATCAGCATGCCGACGTGGCCATAGGCCTCGGCCAGCTTGACGAAATTGGGCAGCGCGTCCATGTAGCTGCTGCTGTAGCGGCCCGCATATTCGACTTCCTGCCACTGCCGCACCATGCCGAGGTAACGGTTGTTCAGCGACACGATCTTGATCGGCGTGTTGTACTGCAGGCAGGTCGACAGCTCCTGGATGCACATCTGCACCGAGCCTTCGCCGG
>JAUXPP010000061.1 GCA_030683705.1 Polaromonas sp.
CTGCTCACGGTGGACGGCGGCGGCGTGCTCTGGGGCGAAGTCTGGACCATCGCCAAACCCGATTACTTCAAGGTGAGCGCATGAAATCGGCTGAGACGCAACACCCCAAGTTCGGCCCGGGCGACGAAGCCCTGGCCGCGCTCCCGACGGTCTACCGCGATGACCTGTTCGCCGGCAAGGTGGTACTGGTGTCGGGCGCCGGCAGCGGCATCGGCAAGGCGATTGCCTTCCTGTTCGCGCGGCTGGGCGCCACGCTCGCCATCTGCGGGCGCAAGGCCGACAAACTCGAGGATTGCGCCGAAAAACTGCGGGCCTTGTCGGGCCGCGAGGTATTGACCTACCCGATGACCATCCGCGAGCCCGAGCAGGTGGACGCCATGCTCAGTGCCGTGTGGGAACGCTTCGGCGGCGTCGACGTGCTGGTCAACAACGCCGGCGGCCAGTTTGCCGCCCATGCGATGGACTTCAGCGTCAAGGGCTGGAACGCGGTGATCGACACCAACCTCAACGGCAGTTGGTACATGATGCAGGGAGCGGCCAAACGCTGGGTGGAACAGGGCCGACCCGGCAACATCGTCAACATCACCGCAGCCATCGACCGGGGTCTCACGGGCATGGCGCACACGACCGCCTCGCGCGCGGGCGTCATCGCGCTGTCGCGCACGCTGGCCATCGAATGGGCAGAGCACGGCATACGCCTGAACTGCATTGGCGCCGGCGCCATCGAAAGCAACGGTTTCAACAACTACCGAGAGGAGAATGTGGCAACCTTCTACTCGTGCAATCCGATGAAGCGGGCCGGCGACGTGCAGGACATCGCCGAGGCGGTGGTCTACCTCGCCGCTCCCTCGGGCAAGTTCATCACCGGCGAGGTGCTCAACGTCGAAGGCGGGATGCTGCTGTGGGGCGAGTTCTGGCCTGCTGGCAAGCCGGACTACTTCAAGGTCGATCCAGCGTGACCACACCGGCAGTCCTGCCGTCCGCCACCTATTCTCACGGGCCGTTCCAGCAGCTCGTGGGCTACGACATCCTGCACGGAGAAAACGGCCTGTATTTCAGGCTGCCCATACGGCGCGACCACCTCAACCCCCATGGCGTGCTGCACGGTGGCGTGCCTCTGACCCTCCTCGATGCGATCGGGGGCAGATCGCTGATCGACCGACCGATTCCGGGCAGCGAACAGCTCATCCAGTCCTCTGTCACGGTCACGCTCACGGTGGACTTCATGCGTGCCGTCGGCACCGGGATTCTGTTTGCCTCGGCCACGCCGGATCACATCGGCAAGACACTGGCCTACGTCTCGGTGAAAGTGACGCTAGACGCGCTGGATGGCGACATCGTGTCACGTGGCATCGGCACCTACCGCATCTACACCAAGTCGCTGGTCAAGGCAGTCTGAGCGGCGCGGGGCCGCAAGCCGCCTGGCAGCGTACTCCCGCTCAATGCACGTGATCATCGGGCGGCGGCAGGATGCGCGGCTCGCGGTGGACGCGTTCGATTTGGTCGAGCAGAAACTGCGTGTCGCGCCATCCTTCACCGGCACCCTCCTCGTCCTGCGGCAGCCAGCGCGCTCGCACATAGCCGAACCGGTCGAGCAGGAACTCCATGTGAGACGGTGCTTCCCCCAGGATGGTCTTGCCGGGGTCGCTCAAGGTGCGCCGCAACAGCAGGTAGGCGGTCGCCGCTTCCTGCGCCCCGTCGGTGACGACGGGGAACGGCTGCGATTGCAAGGGCGGGGTGCCTGGCAACGCAATGGCGATCACCTCGGCGCCGCTGGATTTCAGGCGCGGATAGACACGCGCCAGTTCGGCCAGGCGTTGCGCGGAGAAGGGCTGCGAGTAAAAGACCAGCAGCACGGACTTGCGCTCCCTGTACGCCTTGAGCGCCGCGGTCAGGCCCGACCGGGTCACAAAATCGAAATCGGGCGGACCGAGCCAGGGCCGCCCGGGTACCACCTGCGGCGTCAGGATGCGGGCCTGGAAGCCTGCGGAGAAGGCGCGCAGGAAGTTCACCATGTCCCAACGTTCCTCCTCGGTCATTTCCTGCGCAAAGCCGGGCATGGCGGTTTTCGGCTTGCCGTGGGTGAGCCACCAGAAGAGGTCGCCCGCCGTGTGCAGCGCGGTATGCGGCTCGGTGAGGTCGGCGGGCCTGGTGGGCAAGCGGGCGGCCAGCGGACCGTCCCCCTTGCCACCCGGACCGTGACAGGACACGCAGTGCTGGGAATACAGCGCCGCCCCGCGCGTGACCGACACCGCGTTGTAACTGACATCCGTGCGCCGATAGGTGTCGGGATAGGCGTCCACCGAGAGCGCGTATAGAACGATGACCAGCCCCGAGAGGGTCATCAGCACGGCAGCACCCAAACGGATCCGGCGCCCGCCCTGCGCCGCGTCGGCGCGGGGCCCTGACACAAGGGCATGCACCAGCCAAGCCAGTCCGCCCATAGCCAGCAACAACGCACCCACGACCGTGCTCACCACCCCCGGTTTGTCCCAGGTGGCCGCGAGCGACAGACGAAACGGCAGCGGCCACACCATCTGCGCATGGGCCGCGGGCAGCGTACCTGTCAGACCGGCTGCGAAGAGCAGGATCAGCAGCACAACGCCCAGTTCCACCCGGACCAGACCGGCCGCGCCTTGCCACGCAAGACCCTGCTCAAATGCCACCTTGCCCATGCGCGGCATCCAGACCCAGCGAACCCGCGCTGCAACAAGCAGCACCGGCACCAGCAGAACCATTTTGGCCAACACCTGCAGACCGAACGATGTACTGAGCAGCGGGGCCAGGCTGCGTTCGAGCACCGTCATCAGACCGCCGAAGATGTCGTCTGTCCGCGCGGGCCAGCGGATCGGCGCGCCGAACTGCAGGTACGCGATGAGGGTGCCGGATGCAGCGATGAGAGCAACGCAAACCGTCGCAAGCACAGAGAAGCGGCGCAACACGCCGAAGAACATCTTCCGGAACGGCGGATCCCGGCCTCTTGCCGCCAGGTGAAGTCCGTAGGCCAGCGCCGGCAACCCTCCGGCCCAAGCGCCCGCCGCCAGCAAATGCACCGCATGGCCGGCACCTGCGAGCCAAAGCGGTTCTGTGGCAGCGCCGTGCCCGGTAAATACCGAGGCCGCGTTGATTCCCAGCGCCAGGGTGAGCAGCGCCACACAGACGACGCGCTCGCCGAACCGCGCGCTCAGAGGCCCTCGGCTCAGCAACAACAGCAGCAGAACCAGCGCTGCCGCCTGCCGCACCTGCCAGACCGCGCCGTAGCGCGTTCGCTCCAGCAGCCTGACCCATTCGGACCACTCAAAGGCCGCCTCGCCGCGGCCGCTGACCGAAGCCGCCTGCAACATCAACAGACCTGCCGCCGTGGCCAGCAGCAGTGCCACCAGCCATGGCGCGGCGGCAAAGACCGCGCCACGCCAGCGCGCGGCATCCGGGCTTCGGCCAGGACCCGCGAGCAGCAGCAGGGCAAAGCTGCCCAACAGCACCAGGCCGCTGGTCAATTGCAGCCAGCGCAGCGCCGTGCCGAGGAATTCCATTTACTTCCCGGCGCCCTCGGCCTTCACGGTGAAGGTATAACCGTAATCGACCGTATGGCCATCGACCGAGAGCACCCGGTATTTCACGGTATAGGTACCCGGGCTGAGCATGGGCAATTCCAGCGCCAGCAGTTTGGGGTCGTCCTTGTCAATCCGGGCCTTCTGGGTCGTGACCGGGCCGGCACCTTCCCTGATCACGCTGATCGTCGCGTACTCGGGCTCCAGCCGCTCGTTGAACCACAGCCTGACCTGCGGCGGCGGTTTGGACAGCGTCGCCCGCCGTGCCGGTTCGGACTTGACCAGCGCGGCATGCGCCAGCGCCGTGCCAGTGGCGGCCATGGCCAGCAGCGCGACTAGCCACGAAACCATCTTGCGCCGGGCGTTCACTCGGCGCGCACCCAGGTTTGCGAGCGCCCTATCATCGGCACGCCGATGAAACCTCGAACCTCGAGTTTCTTGCCCCCGTCGGCGGGCCGCAGACGCAGCCGGTAGGTCGACCCATTCTCCGGATCGAGCACCTCGCCGCCGTCCCACAGCGCAGCGTCAGCGGTATTGTGTTTGATGCCGCGAATAATCGTCATCCCGACCACCGGCTTGTCCTTGCGGTCGTCGGTGCATTTCGTGCAGACGGTCGCCGCCTTGGGATCGAGGAGTTTCTCGATCACGCCACTGAGCACGCCAGCAGATTCGCTGATGCGAATCAAGGTTTTCACCGTCTTGCCGTCGTCGTCAATCGTCTTCCAGAGCCCGACAGGTGTGTTCTGCGCAAAAGCAGGACCGGCTGCCCAGGCAAGGAAAGCGATGGCGAATACGTGTTTCAATGTTCTTTCGATTTTCATGAGGCTTTCTTTCATTGTGGGTAAACGGGAAACGACTTCATGGGCCGATGATGCTATTACTTCAATAGCTGCTTGCACTCATATTCATTGGCCTCAGGGACGATTGGACTGTACGTTTATGGTTTGGCCTTACCCTGATTCGGCACGACCACCACACTCACCTTCTGTACCGAGGATTCGATGGTCTTGTGGGACGCATCGGACCAGTACACGCTAATGACGCGCTGACCAGGGGCGGCGGGCAGGTCAAATGTGTAGCGGTAACGATTTTTTCCCACGCGGGCCAAGTCCGCCATCACCGGCATCAGAAACGTACCGTCGATGCCGACATGCAGATGAACGCCAATAGACTTGGCGCTCATCGTCATACTCGCCAGATCGGCATCGGTCTCGAACTCGACCTTGAGGTCAGGCTCGACCCGCGCACCGGCAACCGGCGACACGATGCGCAGCGGCGGCAGTTCCTTCATGTCCTTCGCCGCGCCTCGCGGGGACATGGCGTGCGATCCATGGCCTCCATGCGCGTGCTCAGCCGCCAAGACGGCGGGACCCGTCAGCGTAACCATCAGGGCCGCGATACAGACATCGGTAACGTTTTTCGATTTCATGCTGCTCTCCTCGTATTCGTAAGACATAGGGACCGGCCACCCGGGCGCGAAAGCTCTGCAAGAACCGTCGGCCCATCGTCGGCTGCACGGCATGCGGCCCCCTACAGCGCCTTACGCTGGCCGGGGTGCGCCAGCGAGATCAGCGCACGCACTCGCGCACGGTCACTCGGCGCCCTCCTTCGCGCTATCGGTTATTTCTTGGGCCGGATCGCATCGGCCGTGCCCTGGATAAAGGCCTTGATCTTCTCCACATCGTCTTTGCTGAGCTTGCCCGTGAAGTCAGGCATGCCCCGGTTCATGGCCGGGCCTTTGAAGACGAACTTGTCGAGGTTCTCGATATAGGGGGCTCCGATGTAGCCCAGGTTGGGAATGTTGCCGCCGCGGTCCACGCCGGGCACGCCGTGGCAGAACACGCAGTTGCTCACATACAGCGCGGTGCCGGCCGGCACCTGGGCTGGGTCGTATTTCACGCCCGCCACCAACTCGTCCATGCGGTACTTCACAAACTCGGGCATCGGCGCCTTGCCGCCCACCGCGAAGGTATAAACCGTGCCCGGCCCCTGCCGGTCGGTGGCGCGCTGCGCCAAGCCATACACGCCGCCCCAGCCGACCGCAATCGACACATACTGCTTGCCGTCCACCAGGTAGGTCGATGGAGCGGCCACCACGCCAGTGCCTGTGGGCGACTCCCAGAGCTTCTCGCCGGTGCGTGCATTGAAGGCGATGAAGCGGCCATCGGCCGTGCCCTGGAATACCAGGTCACCCGCGGTGGTCAGCGTACCGCCGTTCCACGGCGACACATGCTCCTGCGTCCAGGCGGCCTTTTGCTGCACAGGGTCCCAGGCGATCAGGCGGCCGAACGGGGCACTCTTGGGTGGCTCGACGTTGGCAAACGTCGCGATGTTCCAGCCCATGTTGCTGTGCGGCTCACCCGGGCGCACGCTGTTGAACTTCCAGTCCTTGTTGTCCATCAGCGTGAGCGGCACGCCCTGCGCCGGCAGGTAAACCAGCCCGGTCTGCGGGTTGAACGACATGGAGTGCCAGTTGTGCGCACCGAACGCGCTGGGAATGATTTCGCGCGGCCGGTCGGCAACGCGCGCCATGGGCGTTTCGATCGGGCGGCCGTCCTTGTCGTAGCCCGTCGCCCAGTTCACGTCGACGAAGTTCTTCGCCGAGATGAACTTGCCGTTGGTGCGGTCGATCACGAAGAAGAAGCCGTTCTTCGGCGCATGCAGGATCACCTTGCGCGGCTTGCCTTCTATCTTCAGGTCGGCCAGGATCATCGGCTGGGTCGAGGTGAAGTCCCAGTTGTCGCCGGGCGTTTGCTGGTAGTGCCAGACGTACTTGCCGGTGTCGGGGTTGAGCGCGACGATGGACGCGAGATACAGGTTGTCTCCGCCCGCGGGGCTGCGTTTGCTGCGCGCCCAGGGCGAGCCGTTGCCGGTGCCCACATACATCAGGTTCAGTTTGGGGTCGAAGGTCAGTGTGTCCCAGGCGGTGCCGCCGCCGCCGGCTTCCCAATACTTGCCTGCGGGGTCCCAGGTCTTGGCGGCCTTGGCCATGGACTCGTCCTCGAACGGTTTGCTCGGGTCGCCGGGCACCGTGAACCAGCGCCATTTTTGCTCGCCGCTGGCGGCGTCGTAGGCCGTGATGTAGCCGCGCACGCCGTACTCGGCGCCGCCGTTGCCGATGATGACCTTGCCCTTGAACACGCGCGGTGCGCCGGTGATGGTGTACGAGAACTTGCGGTCGATGATGGTGTCTTTTTCCCAGACCTTGTTGCCGGTGGCCGCATCGAGCGCGATCAGCCGGCCGTCGTAGGCGGCGACGAAGACCTTGCCCTGGTACAGCGCCACGCCGCGGCTCACCACGTCACAGCAGCCCTTGTAGCCGGCCTCGCGCGGGACCTGCGGGTCGAAGGTCCAGATCTTTTTGCCGCTGCGCACATCAATGGCGTGGACGATGCTCCACGAAGCGCTGACATACATGATGCCGTCCACCACCAGCGGCGTGGCCTCGACGCCGCGCGTCGATTCGAGGTTGTACGACCAGACCAAGCCCAGGTCTTTCACGTTGGCGGCGTTGATCTGGTTCAGGCGCGAGAAGCGCGTCTCGGCATAGTCCAGGCCGTAGCTAGGCCAGTCGTTCGTGCGCGCCTCGTTGGCGCGGATAAATGCACCATCGACCTTCTTGGTCACGGCAGCAATGTGCGCCTTCGAGCCCTTGGCCCCCTCGGCCATGGCGGCTGGCGCTGCCGTGGCGAACAGCGAAGCCACCGCCAACGTCAAGACCATGGCAGGCCATTTTGCAGATTTCCCTTGCCGGGCCTGACTCGCCGGGTTCATCCAACTATTCATGCTGGCTCCTTTTTTCAGGCTGTTTACTTTTGAGGTATGTCGGTAATTAGGGTTCTGCGCCTCTGTCCGGTGAGTCGGTACAAAAGCCAGGCCAGGCCGATAAAGAGCAAGGGCAATGGCAGGTATTTCCAATAGTTGCGCACGCCGACGCGAAACGGAAAGACCGAGTTCTCCGTCTTTCCGCTGGCCGCATCCGTCGCGCTGAGCAGGCCGATGTACCAGCCGGGCTCGCTGAACCTGTGGTCCAGGGTGACCGTGCCGCGCGGATAGGCCTTGGCCGGCAGCGCCACCATCGTCCGCTGCGCGATCCTGCCCGTATCGCCAAGATCCTCGTAGCGTGCCTTGGCACCCAGCCCGTCCGCGTCACGCAGGATGCGAAATTCGACCACGCGTTCGCGCAGTGCGGGCTGGATGAAGTCAATCACGATCACTGCCCGTCCGACTTCGGGGATGTCCTCGCAGAACTCCTGACTGGCACGGTGCTCGGGCTGGTAGCCGGCGAAATGGGCCCGGTCGCTGCCGATGCGCAGAATGCACTTGTCGTCTTCAATGCCGACCCCGCCATGCGCCCATGCCGATGCCGCAGCCACTGCAAGCAGCGCGGAACTCAACGTTCGGATCAGTCGCATCTGCATCACCCTCCGAACAGCGGAATCATCGGTCCGCTGATCTCTACTGGATAGCGACGGCCCTGCGCATCGAAGAAGAACAGCATGCCGGCGACCACCGCATCCGGGGAAGCGATCATCGTCGTCATGCGCTGCGTCTCCCACATCGCATCGTCCGCATAGACCACGATCTTCTTCGTTTCTCCTGGATTGATCGAGCCGCCCTCCACGCGCAACGCGTCTGTCGCGACCAGATCATCCTGGTCTTTTGGTGTGACCTTCAGCACCGCGGAATTGATAAAGCGAAGACCGCCTGAGGCAAACTCACCGACGCTCACGGGACTCTTCCCACTGTTGGTTACCGTGAGCTCGATACGGAAGCTCCGGCCCGGGATGCGGTAGCGTGCATCATCCATAGTGACCAACACTGGCGAAGGCTCCATCTTCAGGGTAGATGTCTTTATCTTGCCGGTCTGTAGCGGCGTCGTGACCGGCCAGCGCTCGGTGGCATAGAAAAACCCGCCAGCGATAAGCATCAGCGTAGCCACCAGGATAACCAGTGCCGCCTGACGGTCGCGCGTGGTGATCATGTCGTCGGCGTTCTCACCCATCGCGCTGGCACGCCGGAACCTCGGCAAGATCAAAGGCACCTTGGTCAGCCAATAGCCAAACCAGACCAAACCAAGCACAACCCACACCGCTGACCAGGAAGCCGCATTAGCAAAGCCGTGCGTTTCCAAATCAAGGGTTTGGCCGAACAACGTTTTGATGCTGTTTTCAAATGCCGCCGGGTCGCCCCCGACCTCGACCCAGATGCCGGGGCCAATCATCGGCCCGGCATCCAGCACGTTGATGATGGGATGCAGGTGATAGCGGCCGGGTGTGCGCGCCTTCAGCGTGATCTCGAAGTTGTACTGCTCACCGCGCTTATACGAACTACTGCGTATGGTGGGCACACCGTTGACGCGGCTGTCCAAGCGCACAAAAGAAGGCCCGGGTACGCCCACATTGAGATAGGCGGTGTCCTCGATGGACGCGACATGCTCCGGCCAGGACAGGGAAGGAACAAAAGTTCCCTTGACGACCAGAATTTGGTTGACATCGAGCTTGCGCGTCGACAAATCCACGTCAAACCAATGCACGGTGCGCATACGCAAAGCGGGTTGCTGAGCCTTTTCACCATGGGCATACGTTGGCGTTGCCGAAAACGTGACCAGGACGACGATCAGGCCTTGAATGACTGCGAACAATTTTGCAATGAAATTCATGACCTCTTCCTTAAACAACTTTTCGCAGCCACACGGCCTTGACACCGAGTGAGCCAACCCAGGCCCAGAACCAGAGGCTTAATATGGTCAGGAAGCCCGCGAAAACCGCCGTCAACGGCGTGACTGCATCGCCGAATGTCCTCAAAGTACTCTGTTCGATGATGCGCACATATTCGGGCATGGCAGTGCGGATGTACTCAAAACCCATCACGTCCGCCACCGTCATCAGCGTGCCGTGCATTTCGACCGGCACCATGAACGGAGCCAGCAGTGGCCAGTTCATTGGGTACAGAAGCAGCCCCGAAAGAAAGCCAGCAAAAATTCCCGTGAAAAACCAGCTGCGCGTGAGCAGCAAGGTGCAATCGATCAACAGACCAACGCCAATGAAAGTCGACGGCAGTACCATGTTCATCGGAAAACCCGCGAACTCATGAAAGTTCAAGTACCGGCTCAACCAGCCCGTCAGCGTCAGCCCGATAATGCTCAGCGTCGCACCCAGAGGTATGCGCAGCAAATGCCAAAAGGCATAGCCAAATACGCCGGGCAGAATAACCAGCACCAATGGCGTGACCAGCGGCCAATAACGGCGGTCCCGCCAATCGATCCAGTAATCCCAGTCCCCCACCAGCAAGGCAAACTGGAAGGCGAATACGGACCCCAGAAGCACCACAAAGAGCGGAATGACCACCCAGTCAACCTGGGCATCAACGCGGGCCGCTTCCTGCGGGCTAAAGGCGGCCTCAGCCGGAGTCAAAACGGACATTCAAAGTCTCCAGAAATAAATTGGGAGGTCAAGCGCACAACTTGTCATCGAGACCTAGCCCCGATGCATTTACCCGGAAAGGCGTATCAGAGAGCCGCTTGAAGCTCGGCTTGCGGCGACACCGACTGCTTCGTCAGCTCGGCCACGCGACCCAGTATCTGCAGGAGCAATCCACCAGCCGCAAACGTAGACCAGCCCAGCAACACAAAGCCATAGTGAATCGGCGCGGAGAACAACTCCTCGGCATAGAAGAAAGTGTGACCCCACTCGTTGAAACCCACGTTGGGCATGATCATGAACGCGCCGGCGACGATGATCGCGAACGGCAGCGAAATGCGATTGCCAAAGAGCGGGATGCGCGTGTGAGCGTAGGCGAACGAGATGAAGCCCCAAAACACCAGCAAAGGCACGCAGAAATAAAACAGGCCAATGTGAGTAGGGGTGAAATCAGTATCCCTAATCGTCACCTGATGCCATGCTGCGTCAGCCTCCGTGTAGATTGAGCCCGTCACATAAAACATGATGGCAAATAGCAAAATTTGAGCCATCAGCACGAACAGGCGCCGTAATTCCTCTCGCGGCCCGATTCGGGAGAAATCGCGCTCTCGTGTGCGCCAGAGATACACCAGCGTGCCGGTGCCCAGCGCGCCAATCAGCAGCAACTGCCCGAACAGCAGACGCATCCAGTAAACGTCGAACTCAGCGCTGAAATAGTCGAGCCCGTAAGTGAACGCAGTCGCTTCTGAATAGATGCGATAAACGCCGAACAGCACCGCAAAGCCCAGCAGTGCAACAAAGAATTTGGCCCACGGAGCCCCTGTGGCCGCCCGCGCAGCTCCAGTGATGTTGGTAGAACTCGTTTTCATCGTCTTGTCTCCTGTTGTGTGAAGTAAACGTCGGGCCATTGAAAGCCTGCTTGTCGAATGGCGCGATCGGACTTCGTGCCAATGTGCTGGGAATGTTAGAGCCAAGCGTCTGCAACTACACCTAACTTTCGTTAGGGTGTTTTTCATGGCGCATCGCCATAGACTTGCGCCAACCTCGAATTGCCATCACAAAAGAGGACAAACAATATGAAGGAGAAAAAAATGAAGCTTGCTTCCCCTGCAATGCATCTTGTAAGCCCGGGCGAGCCCGTCGAGCAGTCCGAAATAGAGCGCATCTTCGCCGCCCAGCGCGAGACGGCCTTGCGGCTTCGTCAATCGACCACCGCGCAGCGACTTGACAAGATTGACCGCCTGAAGCGGGCCGTCCTGGCGCGCCAGGCTGACATCCAGCGCGCCGGCGCCCTGGACTTCGGCAAACCAGCCGCCGAGGTCGATCTGACCGAAATTCTGCCGGTCGTGGCCGAGGCCAACGACGCGCGTCGCCACCTGCGCCGCTGGATGAAGCCGAACAAGGTTTTCCCGACCCTGCTGATGTTTGGCACGTCAAGCTACGTGCAGTGCGAACCCAAGGGCCGCTGTCTGATCATCTCGCCCTGGAACTATCCCGTCAACCTGACCTTTGGCCCGCTGATCTCGGCCATCGCTGCAGGCAACACGGCCATTCTCAAACCCTCGGAGATGACACCCCACCTGTCGGCGCTGATGGCGGAGATCCTGCGCGAGGTGTTTCCCGAAGACGAGGTGGCCCTGTTTCAGGGCGACGCTTCGGTCTCGCAAGCTCTGCTGGATCTGCCGTTCGATCACATATTCTTTACCGGCTCGCCGGCGATTGGGCGCGTGGTGATGGCCGCGGCGGCCAAGCACCTGACCAGCGTGACCCTGGAACTGGGCGGCAAGAGCCCGACCATCGTTGACGCCACGGCGGACCTGAAGGCGGCAGCGGCGAACCTGATGTGGTCCAAATGCACCAACAGCGGCCAGACCTGCATTGCGCCGGATCACGTCTACGTTCATGAGTCAGTCAAGGAGTCCTTTGTCCAGCACTGTCGGGAGGCCCTGGCCAAAGCCTATGGCGAGGGCGACGCCACGCGCGGCAGTCCGCACTTGGCTCGCATCGTCAACCATAGCCATACCCAGCGGATCATCGGACTGCTCGACGACTCGCTGCGCAAGGGTGCCCGCGTGCTCGTCGGCGGACAGCACCAGGCCGATCAGAAGTTCGTGACACCCACCTTGATCGACCAGGTCAGCCCAGATGCGAAGATCATGCAGGAAGAAATTTTCGGCCCGCTGCTGCCCGTTATCGCCTACCGCGATCTCGACGAAGTCATCGGCAAAATCAACGCCCAACCCAAGCCGCTCGCGCTGTACATCTGGACCAAGAATGGAAAGGTCGCCGACAAGGTGCTGCGGGAAACGAGTTCTGGCGGCGCCTGCGTCAACCACAGCGTGGTGCAGTTCCTGCACGGCCGGTTGCCGTTCGGTGGTGTCAACAACTCCGGCCTGGGCAGCGCGCACGGGATTTACGGGTTCAAGGCCTTCAGCCATGAGCGCGCAATCGTCAAGACCTGGCTGTTGCTGGCCTCGACCTTCTACCCGCCCTACACCCATCTGTCGCGACGGTTGATCAACTGGACGCTGCGTCTGGTCTGAGGGTCTCGGTTGCACGGGCTTGCCTCCGTGCAACCTCTTTTTATAAATCTCCTGGGGACAAGTTTTGAAATTCGATTACGTCATCGTAGGTGCCGGTTCAGCCGGCTGTGTGTTGGCAAACCGCTTGAGCGCAGACCCGTCAAACCGCGTGTGCCTGCTCGAAGCGGGGCGATCCGACGACTCGCCACTGATCCGGACGCCCATGGGCCTCGTGGGCTTGCTCGCCACCCGCAAGTACAACTGGTATTTCGACACCGAACCACAAGCCGAACTCGAAGGTCGTCGCCTGTACTGGCCGCGGGGAAAAACAATCGGGGGCAGCAGCTCGATCAATGCCATGGTCTACATGCGCGGGCACCAGGCTGATTACGACGCATGGGCAGCAGCGGGAAACGCCGGATGGGCCTACAAGGATCTGCTGCCGATCTTTATGGAACATGAGAATAACGAGCGCGGTGTCTCGACCTACCACAGAACAAATGGACCACTGAACGTCGCCGATGTGCGCTCGCCCAACCCGTTGTCGGGCCGCTTCATCGACGCCGCCGTGCAATGCGGCATTCCGCGCAACATGGACTTCAACGGAGCGCAACAGGAAGGTGCAGGGCCTCACCAGGTGACCCAGAAGAACGGGGAACGCTGGAGCAGCGCTCGGGCATTCCTGCACCCTGTCATGGACAGGTCGAATCTGACCGTGCTCACCGGCGCCCATGTCACGCGCATCCTGTTCTCTGGCAAACAGGCCGTGGGGGTCGAGATCGAGCGCAAAGGCGAACGCCAGCGCATCGAGGCCGAGCGTGAAATCGTGTTGAGCGGCGGCGCCATCAATTCACCGCAATTGCTGCTGCTGTCGGGCGTGGGATCCAAGCAGACGCTGGCACAGCACGGCATCGCACAAGTGGCCGATTTGCCAGGCGTGGGCCAGAACCTGCAGGACCATCTCGACGTGACGGTGATGATCCGCGACCGCAGCAAGCAGGCTGTTGGCGTAGCACCCGGATTTCTACCGAGAGCGGTCGCCGGGCTCTGGCAATATTGGCGCAGGCGCGAAGGCTTCCTGTCCAGCAACGTGGCAGAGACAGGGGGCTTCGCCAGGCTCTCGCCGCAATCGGCGCTGCCGGAGGTGCAATTCCACTTCCTGCCAACCTACCTGCGCAACCACGGCCGTGACCTGGCCCCGGGCTACGGCGCCACCTTGCATATGTGCCAGTTGCGACCGAAAAGCCGCGGTTTCATCGGCCTGAAAAGCGCCGACCCGCTGGCCGCACCGATGATTCAGCCCAACTACCTGAGCCATGCCGACGACTGGGACGAGATGCTGCGCGGCCTGAAGCTTGCGCGGCGCATCTTTGAGGCCGATGCCTTCCGCGACATCAATGGCGGTGAAGTGGCACCGGGCACTGACGTGCGTAGCGACGAGCAGTTGCGGGACTACATCCGGCGCAGTGCGGAAACCATTTATCACCCTGTTGGCAGTTGCAAAATGGGCAACGACGAAATGGCCGTGGTCGACGCGCAGTTGCGGGTACACGGGCTTTCGGGCCTGCGTGTCGCCGATGCGTCGATCATGCCGACCGTCATCGGCGGCAACACCAATGCCCCCTGCATGGTGATCGGCGAGAAGTGTGCGCGGGTCATCTTGACCAGCGCCAAGCCGCAACCAATCCAAGCGCAAGCCAGTCATCCCCAACCCATGGCTGCCTGAGTTCGCCAAGCACCCTGTGAGGCGACACGCCCTCTCTCATCACGATACCCGGCCAGTGGCCGGATTTAGCCTTAATCAAAAAATCCAAGGAGCCTTCATGAATGGTCAAATGATGAGCGCCCCTCTGCTCATTTCCTCACTCATCACCCATGCGGCACGCCATAGCGGCGATGTGCCCATCGTCTCGCGCCGCGTCGAAGGTGACATCCACCGCACCACCTATGCGCAATTGCATGACCGTTCGCGCCAGATGGCCCATGCGCTCGGCGGCCTCGGGGTGCAAGCGTCGCAGCGCGTCGCCACGCTGGCCTGGAACGGCTACAGGCACCTGGAACTGTACTTCGCCGTGTCCGGCAGCGGATCGGTGCTGCACACCCTCAACCCGCGCCTGCACCCGGACCAGTTGCTCTACATCCTCGACCATGCCGAGGACCAGGTGCTGTTCTTCGACCTGACCTTCCTGCCCCTGGTCGAGGCCGTGGCGGGGCGCTGCAAGACGGTGCGTCACTTCGTCGCAATGATCGACAAGGACAAGATGCCGACGAGCAAGCTGCCAACTCTGCTGTGCTACGAAGACCTGATCTCGGCGCACAAGCCCGACTTTGCATGGCCCACCTTCGACGAGAACACCGCCTCGTCGCTGTGCTACACCTCGGGCACCACCGGCAACCCCAAGGGCGTGCTCTACAGCCACCGCTCGACGATGTTGCACACCTACGCCTCGCTCATGCCGGACGCGATTTCTATCTCGTCGCGCGACTGCGTGATGCCGGTGGTGCCGATGTTCCACGCCAATGCCTGGGGCCTGCCCTACAGTTGCGCGATGGTCGGCGCCAAGCTGGTGCTGCCGGGGTCGGCGCTGGACGGCAAATCGCTGCACGAGCTGATTACCGCCGAGCAGGTGTCGTTTGCGGCCGGCGTGCCCACGATCTGGCTTGGCATGCTCCAGTATGCCGAACAGAACGCGCTCAGCCTCGCCCCCCTGAAGCGAACCATCATCGGTGGCTCGGCCGTGCCGCCAAGCATGATGCGTGCCTTTGAAAATAACCATGGCATTGAAGTCATCCACGCGTGGGGCATGACGGAGATGTCGCCACTGGGCACGGTGAGCCGTCTGAAACAGAAACACCTGTCCTTGCCACCGGACGAACAGCATGCGCTGCTCGCCAAGCAAGGCAAGGTCGTGTTCGGCGTGGACATGCGCATCGTCGATCCGCAGGGGGCCGACATACCCTGGGACGGCAAGACGCAAGGCGACCTGCTGGTGCGCGGACAGTGGGTGGTTCAGAGCTACTTCGGCGCTGATGGCGCCAAACCCCTGGTGAGCGACGCAGCGGGCGTGCCATGGTTCCCCACCGGCGACGTGGCCACGATCGACGCCGACGGCTACATGCAGATCACGGATCGCAGCAAGGACGTGATCAAGTCCGGCGGCGAATGGATTGGCTCGATCGACCTGGAGAACGTCGCCATGGCACACCCGGCGGTGGCGATGGCAGCGGCCATCGCCGTGCCGCACCCGAAATGGGATGAGCGACCCTTGCTGGTGGTGGTGCGCAAGCCGGGTGCAGAGGTCAGCCGCGAAGAGTTGATCGAGCACTACAAAGGCAAGGTCGCCTCCTGGTGGGTGCCGGACGAAGTGGTGTTCGTCGATGCCATCCCCATCGGCGCCACCGGAAAGATGCTGAAGAACCAGTTGCGTGAGCAGTTCAAGGACCACCGGCTGCCGGGGGTCTAAAAGATTTGCGGTGAACATAATCGATGCCGCAAAAAGTAAGCCCGGCATGTCGCCGGGCCCATAACAACGTAAAGGAGACATGATGAAGAAATTGAAGAGCCGGGGATTGGCCAGCTTGGCGGTGTTGTGCGGGATCACGGGCGCTGTATCCGCCCAGGAATCGCCATGGTTTGTGCGCGCTGGCGTCGCATCGGTTCAATACCAATCCGATGCGGACATTACAGTCGGGGGCGGCCCGGTGCCAGGGGCCGCGTTGAACCTGAGTGACAGCACTACCCTCGCGGCCGAAATCGGATACTGGCTCACGCCCTCGGCGGCCCTGCGGGCAACGGTGGGCATACCACCCAAGACTCGGATCGAAGGTCGCGGAACGGTGGCGGGCTTAGGCAAGCTGGGCGAGATCAAGTTTGCACCGGCAATGTTGACCGGCACGTACAGCTTCGACCTCGGGACCATCAAGCCTTACATCGGCGGCGGAATCGCGTACATCCATATCCTGGAGTCAAAAGATGGCGCGGTGGCGGGCCTGGACGTGAAGAGCGGGTTTGGTGGCGTGCTGCAAGCCGGCGTGGACATTCCCATTGACAAGTCGTGGGGCTTGTTCGTCGACTTCCGCAAGCTGTACTGGAAAACCAAGGCGACAGGAACAGTCCCCGCATTCGGCGGAGCGCCTGTCCAGGCCACATTGAAGCCGTCTCCATTCGTGGTGATGGCCGGAGTATCGAAGCGTTTTTGATGGCTGGATGCTCGGCAAGTTTCCAGCATGCGGGATGTGACAGATAGGCAGGAGGATCGCCGCAATGGCGGTCCGACCGCCTATCGCTGACCTTGCATCCGAAAACCGTATGCCTTGAGGGAAAGGCAAGGAGCTTTTATGAAAAATCGAAACAGACGCTTTGCTCGCATGGGTGGCTTGCTCACAGTTGTCATCGGTGTGGCGGGCAACGCCGCTGCAACCGAGAACTTCGATCTTCGGTACGCCCCGGGTTTTGGGTGTTGAATTTCTTTTACAAGTCGATCACTTGGTAAAAAAATTAATTGTGGAGCAACAGTGCAGTTATTGCAATTGATCATCAGCGGCATCGCACAAGGGTGCATTTACGGGCTGATCGCCCTGGGCTTCGTGCTCATTTACAAAGCCACCGAGACGGTGAGCTTCGCCCAGGGCGAGCTCATGATGCTGGGCGCGTTCGGCGGCCTGGCCGGCATGACCCTGCTCGGGTTTCCGTACTGGTTGTCGGTACTTTCCGCCATTGCGGCGATGGCGATTTTCGGCGTGCTGCTGGAGCGCGTGGTGATCCGCCCGATTCTGGGTCAACCCGCGTTTTCCATCATCATGCTGACCATTGGTATTGGCTATGCGGCACGCGGGCTGATCACCATGATTCCCAACATCGGGACCGAGACGCACGCGCTACCGGTGCCTTACAAAGACCAGGTCTGGCACCTGGCCGGGCTGGTGCTCAACGTCGAGCAGATGGTGGTGATTGGCGCCACCGCCGTGCTATGTGTGCTGCTGTACCTGCTGTTTCGCTACAGCAAGCTCGGCATTGCCATGCAGGCAGCATCGCAGAACCAGCTGGCGGCCTATTACATGGGCATTCCGGTGAAGCGGCTCAACGGCATCGCCTGGGGACTGGCTGCGGCCGTCGCGGCCATTGCCGGCCTGCTGCTGGCACCAATTACCTTTGTGCACGCCAACATGGGCTTCATCGGCCTCAAGGCCTTTCCTGCGGCGGTGGTGGGCGGCTTTGGCAGCCTGCCCGGCGCCATTGTGGGCGGCCTGGTGATCGGCATTGTGGAATCGCTGTCGGGCTTCTATTTGCCCGATGGCTTCAAGGATACGGCCGCCTACATCGTGGTGCTCATCATGCTGGTCGTCAAACCCAACGGTTTGTTCGGCGAAAAATTGCGTAAAAAGGTCTGACATGCGTTTCATCTTCAAGACCGATTACGGGCAAGACATCAAACTCGCCAAACACGGCGGACACGTCTTCTGGTACAGCGCACTCATGCTACTGCTCATGGTCGCCCCCTGGCTGGTGGCAGAGTACTGGCTGGCGCAATTGACCTTTGTGCTGATTTATGCCATTGCCGGACTGGGGCTCATGCTGCTGGCGGGCTTTACCGGGCTGTTCTCGCTGGGACATGCCGCGTTTCTGGGCGTGGGCGCCTACACCCAGGCGGTGCTGACCAATGCGGGTATGCCTTTCCCCATTGCCCTGGCCTGCGCAGCAGGTTTGTCGGCTGCCGTGGGGCTGATAGTGGGTCTGCCGGCACTGCGGGTCAAGGGCATCTACCTGGGCATGGCCACGCTGTCGTTTGGTTTCATCGTGGAAGAAGTGCTGGCGCGCTGGGAGTCGGTGACCGGCGGCAACGCGGGCATTCATATCAAAAAGCCCGATATTTTTGGCTGGACACTGAACTCCGGCGAAGAGTTCTATTTTCTGTGCCTGGTCATCACGGTGCTGGCCACCCTGGGCATTCTCAATCTGCTGCGCGCCCCCACCGGACGCGCGTTTGTCGCCATTCGTGACTCCGAAATTTCGGCGCAAAGCATGGGCATTCATCTGGCGCGCTACAAAACACTGTCGTTTGCCCTGTCAGCGGCACTGGCGGGAATAGCCGGCGCCCTGTACGCGCACAAACTGCAATTCATTTCGCCCGACCAGTTCAACATCCTGCAGTCAATCGACCTGTTGCTGATGATCGTGATTGGCGGCGTGGGCTCCGTGCATGGCGTGTTCCTGGGCGCCATCTTCCTGATCACCATGCCGCAGGCCATCGCCATCGTCAAGGATTACCTGCCCGCGGTCATCGGTCAGGCCCCCGGTCTGCAAGGCCTGGTGTATGGCGTCGTGCTGGTGTCCTTTGTGCTGTTTGAACCTCAGGGGCTTTATGGTCGTTGGCTGAAAATCCGCACCTATTTGCAGATGTTCCCCTTCTACCGAAAAGGCATGTTCAAACGGCAAAAAACCTTCCAGAAATCGGATCGGCTGAAATGAGTGCTGCCATGAACCCAACCCCCATCCAGCCTACGCCTGAACCACTGCTGTCCGCCAGGCAATTGAGCGTGCGTTTCGGCGGCGTCCTGGCCGTTAACAACGTCAGTTTTGATGTCAATAAGGGGGAAGTCTTCACTCTGATTGGCCCCAATGGCGCGGGCAAGACCACCGTCTTCAATTTGATCAGCCGCATCTACACCCCGACCACCGGCGAAATTGATTACCTGGGACCCCAGGGCCTCATCCGCTTGACCGATCAACCGCCGCAAAATGTGGCCGACTTGGGGATAGCACGCACGTTTCAGAACATTGAACTGTTTGAGCACGCCACGGTCCTGCACAACCTGCTGATCGGTCGCCATACGCACCGCAAGACCGGTCTCTGGCAAGACCTGTTTTTTACCCAAACAGCGCGCGAGGCCGAGCTCAAAGCCCGGGAAAAGGCGGAAGAAGTGATCGAATTTCTCGATCTGCAGCATCACCGCGACTCGATGGTGGCCGGCCTGCCCTACGGCGTACGCAAGGTGGTTGAAATGGCCAGGGCCTTGTGCACCGAGCCCAAGCTCCTGCTGCTCGATGAGCCGTCATCCGGCCTGAACGTCGAAGAAACCGATGACATGGCTTTCTGGATTCAAGACATCAAGAATGAACTGGGTATCACCGTGCTGATGGTGGAGCACGACATGACATTGGTCTCCAAGGTCTCCGACCGCGTGCTGGCAATGAATCAGGGCGAGGTGCTGGCCATGGGCACGCCGCGTGAGGTACAAACCGACCCGGGCGTGATCGAAGCCTATCTCGGCTCGGTCGATGACGTGTCCTCCCTGCGCAGGCAAGCAGCATGACCGCCGTGCCTCCTCCTGTGAGCGACCAGCCCGTGCTAAAGCTGCTCAACGTCGAGAGCTCCTACGGCCCGATCAAGGCCATACGCGGCGTGAGCCTGCAGGTGCGCCGCGGCGAAATCGCCACCGTGCTCGGCTCCAACGGCGCCGGCAAAACCACCATCCTGAAAACCATCTCGGGCATCATCGACCCGCGCAAGGGCTCCATCGAGTTCAAGGGCGGCAACATCACGGCGCAGGACCCGGCCTACATCGTCCAGCAGGGCTTGAGCCATGTCCCGGAAGGACGCGAAGTCTTCCCCTTGCTGAGCGTGCGCGACAACCTGCTGATGGGCGCCTACACGCGCAAGGACCGGGACGGCGTGGCCAAAGACGTTGAAGCGGTTTTCGGCTACTTTCCGATCCTGCGCGAACGCGCCTTGCAGGATGCCGGCCTGCTGTCCGGCGGCCAGCAGCAGATGCTGTCGATCTCGCGCGCGCTGATGGCCAACCCGGACCTGATCTTGCTGGACGAACCCAGTCTGGGCCTCTCGCCCAAGCTGACCAAGGAGATCTTCGAGATCGTGGTGCGCATCAACCGCGAGCGCGGCACCACCATCCTGCTGGTCGAGCAGAACGCCAACATGGCCCTGAACGCCTCCGACTACGGCTATGTGCTGGAAAACGGTCGCATCGTGATGGAGGACACCTGTGCCCGGCTGCGGGAAAAGGAAGACATCAAGGAGTTCTACCTGGGCATGAAGGAAGAAGGCGTTCGCGGCGAGCGGCGCTGGAAGAAAAAAAAGAACTGGAGATAAGTGAATGTCAAATCTCTGGAACCTCTCACACATCCAGCCGGAAACCCGGGTGGTACTCGAAGGCAACACCATCCCGGCGATGTTCTGGAATGCGGTCGAACTGCGCCAGGACAAGGTCTGGATGCGGCAGAAAAAGCTCGGCATCTGGCGCAGTTGGCGCTGGAACCAGACCGGCCAGGCGGTGCGTGAAATCGCCGGCGGTCTGATGAGCCTGGGTTTTGCACCGGGCGAATGCGCGTCCATCCTGTCGAACACCGTGGTCGAATGGGTGCTGGCCGATCTGGCCATCCTGAGCTGCGGCGGCGTGGCCAACGGCATTTACCCTACCGACGCGGCTTCGCAGGTGCATTACCTCTGTGAAGACTCGCGCACGACCCTCCTGTTTGTCGAAGACGACGAGCAACTGGACAAGGCCCTGGAAGTGCGCAGCGCCCTGCCCGGCCTGCGCAAGATTGTGGTGTTTGACATGGAGGGCCTGCGCGACCTCGACGAGCCCGATGTGATCAGCCTGGCGACCCTGCGCGAGCTGGGGCGCAGCTACCTCGCCGCGCACCCCGGTGCGGTCGAGGAGCGTGTCAAGGCCTGCCGGCCCGAAGACCTGGCCATCCTCGTCTACACCTCGGGCACCACCGGCAAACCCAAAGGAGCCATGCACAGCCACAGGGGCCTGGTCTTCGCGACGCGCGGCTTCAACACCCTGATGGCGCAGAACGAAAGCGACGAGCGCATGTGTTTTCTGCCGCTGTGCCACATCGCCGAGCGGATGGGCGGCGAGTACCTGGCGATGTACACCGGCACCAAGCTCAATTTTGTTGAAAACCCCGAAACCATCCCGGAAAACGTGCGCGAGATCGCGCCCACCGTATTCCTGGCGGTGCCCCGCGTCTGGGAAAAGTTTTACTCGGGCGTGATGATTTCCCTCAAGGAAGCCAGCCGCCTGCAGCAGGCCGCCTACGCCTGGGCCATCGGCGTGGGCACCCAGATCGCCGACCGGGTCATGGCCGGCGCGCCGGTCAGCGGCTGGCTCAAGCTGAAGTTCATGATAGCCCGCTGGGTCGCGCTGGACAATGCGCGCAAGCTGATAGGCATCCACCGCGCGCGCTTCTGCGTGACGGGCGCCGCGCCGATCTCGCCCGAACTGGTCAAGTGGTACATGGCGCTCGGTGTGCCCATGCTGGAGGTCTGGGGCATGACGGAAACCTGCGGCGCAGCGACGGGCGTTCCGGCCAGCCACATCAAACCCGGCTCCATCGGCCCGGCGGCCGGTTACAACGAGGTCAGGCTGGACCCGGCTACCGGCGAAATCCTGGTGCGCGGCACCAATGTTTTCATGGGCTACCTGAACATGCCCGAGAAAACGGCCGAGACCATCGACGCCGACGGCTGGCTCCACACCGGCGACGTTGGCCTCATGGACGAGGACGGATTTTTCCGCATTACCGACCGGATGAAAGACATCATCATCACGGCCGGTGGCAAAAATGTAACGCCCAGCGAGCTGGAAAACGAGTTGAAATTTTCGCCCTACATCACCGACGCCGTGGTCATCGGGGACAAACGCCCCTACCTGACGGCCATCGTCATGATCGACCAGGAAAACGTCGAAAAATACGCCCAGGACCATGACGTGCCCTTCAGCAACTACCTCAGCCTCACGCGCTCGGCGGAAGTCCAGGAACTGATCCAGACGGAGATGGACCGCGTCAACAAGAAGTTTGCGCGGGTCGAACAGATCAAGAAATTCTTCCTGCTCGAAACACAGCTGAGCGCGGAAGACGAAGAACTCACACCGACGATGAAGCTCAAGCGCAAGCTGGTGGAGAAAAAATATGCGGCCCAGATTGAGGCCATGTACAAGTAGATTGGCAATTAACTTTTAAAGGAGAAAGACTATGAAACTGACGATGAAAACAGCAGCCGTTCTGGCTACCATGGCCATGAGCGCCACTCTGGCGCAAGCCCAAAAGGTGGCGCCACCCCAAGGCGTGAGCAATACCGAAATTACCCTCGGCTCCATTCAGGACCTGTCTGGACCCCTGGCCAGCCCCGGCAAGCAGGCACGCCTGGGCATGCTGCTGGCCGTGGATGAAATCAACGAGCAGGGCGGAGTGAATGGCCGCAAGCTCAAACTGATTGTTGAAGATGCCGCCTATGACCCCAAGAAGGCGGTTCTGGCGGCACAAAAGCTGGTCAATCAGGACAAGATTTTCATGATGCTCGGCCACATTGGCACGGCACAGAACAACGCCGCCATGCCGGTTCAGTTCGAGAAAAACGTCATCAACTTTTTCCCCCTGACAGCGGCGCGCGAAATGTATGAGCCCTTCCACAAGCTCAAGTTCGCCTACATTGCCACCTACTTTGACCAGATGCGCCGCGCCGTGCCGCAAATGGTCAAGGACAAGGGCGCCAAAAAAGTCTGCGCCATTTACCAGGATGACGAATACGGCCTGGAGGTGCTGCGTGGCGGCGAAGCGGGTCTGAAAACCATCAACATGGAATACACCGAAAAAACCTCCTTCAAACGCGGAGCGACCGACTTCTCCTCCCAGGTGGCGAAGATGAAGGCCTCAGGATGTGACCTGGTTGTGATGGGAACCGTCATTCGCGAAACCATTGGCACCATTGCGGAAGCTCGCAAAACCGGGTTCAACCCGACATTTCTGGTTTCCGCCGCCGGCTATGCCGACCTGATCCACAAACTCGGCGGCAAGGCGATGGATGGGCTGTATGCGGCGATGACCGCACAAAACCCTTACCCGGATGACACCTCACAGCCAATCCGCTTCTGGGCCAACAAGTACAAAACGAAATTCAACGAAGACCCGGGCGTATTCTCCGTATACGGTTACACCATCGTTAATACTTTCGCCAATGCTGCAACCAAAGCCGGCAAGAACCTGAGCACGGATAGCTTCATCAAGGCCATGGACACCATGAGCATCCCGGCGGACATTTTTGGCAGCGCGCCACTCACTTACTTACCCACCAAACGCCTGGGTAACGACGCATCGCGTCTGTCGCAGATTCAGGACGGCAAGTGGAAGGTGGTTGGGCCCTACATCACTGATGCGGTGCCCGCCAAGAAATAAAGGGATTTGATCCTTTCGGACTTTCCGCTGGCAAGCGTGACTACTGGAAGAAGATTGGGTGAACATAACCGCCTCAAGGGAGAGGCAAGGAGTTTTTATGGGAAGTGGGAACAAACGTTTTACTCGCATGGGGAGTATGCTCACAGTTGTCATCGGCGTGGCGGGCAACGCCGCCGCAACCGAGAACTTCGATCTTCGGTACGCCCCGGGTTTTGGGGGGGCAGATATGTCGGCACCGATTGATCCAGGGTGGTATTTTCAGATGCCGAGCTACAGCTACAAGGGCAAGGTTAAGCTTAATTCCACAGCAAACGTCGACCTCACAGCCCCGCCTTTCAACGTGCCGATCCCCGGCGCGTCGGCAAGCACACCCGTGCAGACGGAGATTCGCGTCAGAATTTCCGCACTCGCCCCACGCCTGACATTTATGAGTACCGAGCAATGGCTGGGGGCCACGGTAGGCGTAACCGCGCTCCTGCCGTTGATCGAGAAGAAGGCTGATGCGTCTGCCGCCGCCGGTCAGACAACTTTCAATGCCGCGGCCTCCCTGCTGCCCGCCGCCAATCAGACTGCAATCGCGAACGGAATCGGCACTGCGGTAGCGCAGCAAGCCAGCGCACTTTCCAGCGCCAGTTTCGGTGTTGGTGATCTAGAGCTTGGGCCTATCCTGCGTTGGAACCTCGATCCAGCGCAGGTTCTGTTTGGGCTGATCTTCGCCCTGCCGACCGGTGCGTATGACAAGAATCGATCAACCAATCCGAGTGCGGGCAATTTCTACACAGTCCGACCGATGGTGCAATACAGCCACATCGGCGAAAGCTGGGATCTCGGGGTGCGTGCTGCATACTCGATCAACACAAGAAATAGGGATACTCAGTATCGTTCCGGCGACCATCTGAATGTTGATGTCTCGCTTATGATATCGCTGTCGGAGCAACTACGGGTGGGTGCCGCAGGATACGCCTTCCTTCAGACCACGCGGGACACCGTCAACGGCACACCGACCGCCTTACAGGCATTGACTGTCGGCAAGAAAGGGCGGAGCTTCGCTATCGGCCCCTCTCTTGCCTGGATCAAAGGTACCGGTGATTGGCTCGTCGAAGGCCGGTTGCTCAAGGAGTTTTCGGTACAAAACCGGCCCGAGGGCACGGCGCTATGGATCAGCCTGACCGTGCCTCTTCGTTGAAAGCAGGATCCTCTTTTGGGGAGTGCGCAAACCCGTACTCGATTTTCATTCTGTGTCTGCGTTTTTAAAAAAATGGAGTTCCCTATGCGTCAAATACTCGTCGCCATGTGGTTGCTGCTCGTCATGTCATCTGGAGCCATGGCGGGACCATTGGAAGTCGAAGGTGTATCGCTTAACGACACTGCAACGATCTCTGGGAAACAACTTGTACTCAACGGGGCCGGATTTCACAAGAGAGGCTATTTCAAGGCCTATGTCACCGGCTTGTACCTTCCCGAAAAACGGGCTTCGCTGGATGCGATCAACAAACTGAGCGGCCCGAAACGCATCCACCTCCATGTGCTCAGGGAAATTTCAGGCTCGACGATCTCCAGCTATTTCTTGAATGACTTCAAGTTGGTGGCGACCAACGCCGAGTTTGGAAAGCTGATCGACGAGGTCGGGGCGGTGGGTGCCATTTACAGTGCCCTGCCGCGGGTGTACAAGGGTGATGTGTTCTGGATCGATTGGGAGCCCGGCAAGGGGATGTCCGTTACCCGGAATGGCAATCTCATAGTACGAGGCTTGTTCACGCCCTATCTCACTACCCCGAATAGCGAGTTGATGTATCAGATCATGCTGCGCATCTATGCCGGCGCAGCCGTTCCCGAGGATTTGCAGCGCAATCTGCTTGGCCAGTCGACGAGCATGTCTTCCTCAGCCCAGGCCGAGCGCTGAGAAGCCGGGATCCGTGCGGTTTCCGGCTGCGGGTGGGCCGGAACAAGGCAGGGTGTCTTTTGAGGATATGGCGGACGAGCTTCCCCGCAAAGAGCGCCCGAGCGGTTTCTCACGCCCAGTTTCGCGTACAAGTTGTGCAGGTGCCACTTGACCGTACCCTCGGTCAACACAAGCCGCCCCGCCATTTCGCTGTTGGACAGGCTCTCGGTCAACACGCGAAGTATCTGTAGTTCGCGCTCCGTCGGCCGCTCTTGACCCGCAGGCGCTTCGCTTTGGTGTGCAGATGCGGCGCCCGCGGCAGGCAGCAGCGTGCGCGCGTGTGAAAGCGCCGGTGTGGGGCTCTGCGGCTTGTCGACCACGCGGCGCAAGAGGTTCTCCAATTCGGCGCCTTCGTCGAGGTACAGGCGAACGTAGCCGTTCGATGCAGCGATGCGAAGGCTTTCCATCACACTGCGGAGGGCCGGGGTATTGAAACGGTTCTGACGGCTGGCCACCCGGCGGGTCTCGACAACTACCGGTACAGTGAATTGGCCCATCCTGCCTCCGAACCTGTCTTTCGATAGGTGAATTTTCTCCAGGTTAATCCTATGATGACTTGTACCCTTCGCCCAAATCGGTGGTTATGAATGACCGCCGAAAGTCGGTATGGTGCTTTGCGCTACTTATTAAAGGAGACGAGTTATGTCGAAATATTTAAAAGGTTGGTTCATGCCAGCGCTTTTTGTTCTAACCACCTTGATCTTGATGAAGGGGGGGTGGTGGCTATGCGCGCCTATCATTGGTTTACTAATACTTTTTATCGTGGGTGATGCGATCCTTCCGCATGATCGCTCTGAACCGTCGCTGAAGCATCCTTTCTTGTTGAATCTGCCTATTTATGTGCAGTTGCCGCTCCTTGTGGTTATGAATTTTGTTCTCGTGTGGATGTTCGGCAGCGGTGATCTCGGCGGAGTTGGCGCCAGGGTTCTGGAATATACCGGGATTGATATGTTCGCTGCGCGGGAGGCAACCAACCATTGGGGGATGTGGGCTGGCGGCATAGCATCGGTTGCTTTGATAAATGCTACTGGGGGTACCGTTGCGGGGCACGAACTCACGCATCGGACTGCGAGTCCTTTCGATCTGTTTATGGGGCGTTGGATGCTGGCTTTTACTGCGGATACCTCCTTTGCCATCGAGCACGTGTATGGCCACCATGCGCGTGTTTCCACCCTGGCCGATCCCGCCACTGCTCGGCGCGGTGACAGCTTCTATAAATTCACACTCCGCTCCACAGTTATGAGCTATGTACACGCTTATCAGTTGGAGAGGGCGCGCCTGGCGAAGACCGGCAAGTCCATCTGGAACCCCTTCAGCAGCCCCTTCATGCGTGGCAATCTTCAAAATATTTCGCTGTTTGTCGCGGCGTATGCCATTGCCGGCTGGTCAGGCGTCTGGTTCTGGGCAATTGTTGCAATGGTGGGCAAGCAGTACCTGGAGCTTACCAACTATTTCGAGCACTATGGCCTCGTTCGGGTTCCGGGTCAGCCGGTGCAGCCTCGTCACTCGTGGAACTCCAATCATTGGATGAGCACCAACGTACTCTACAGCCTGGCTCGCCACTCACATCATCACGCCGAGGCCGAGGCGCCCTACTGGACGCTGCGTGCTTATCCGAACGCACCTACGCTTCCCGTCGGTTATCTGACCATGATCGTGATCGCTTTGGTCCCCCCTCTTTTCAAGCAGATGATGGTGCCTGCGCTCAATGAGTGGGATGAAAAGCAAGCTACGCCGGAAGAACGCAAACTTGCGCTGGAAGCAAGCAAAAAGAGCGGTATGCGTGGCCTGAAAATTCTTGGGGCAGCAGTTGCCTGAAAGATTTACCAGTTTTGTATCCGGTTGGATTGGGCGGGGTGCAGGCGCACCCCACCGCGCCAATTTTTGCATCCGTATATTTCAAGAGAAAATTTCCATTAATGTTCAATCGCCTGTTTCGTCGCACCCCATCAGAATACAACTTCCGGATTACCCCCGCAGACATTGAAATTCGGGTTTCCTCGAAAGAGACCTTGTTGCAGGCTGCCCTTCATCAGGGAGTGCCGTTTCCTTATAACTGTCGGGCTGGCGGTTGCGGTGAGTGCAAATGTCGCCTCGTAGAAGGCAAAGTCAAGGAATTGACCGACAAAAGCTACTTGCTGTCGGCAGAAGAACTCAAGGAAAACTACATCCTCGCCTGCCAAAGCATTCCTAAGTCTGACGTGGTCGTGGAAGTTACCCTGGAAAAGGGGCGGCCTGAACACCCCATTGTTGAAACGTCAGGCACTATCACCAAACTCAAGCCACTCACTCACGATATCTTGCATGTGGCGATGGGGCTCGACCAGCCGATGACTTACACGGCCGGACAATATGCGGAAATCATCCTTCCCGCCGAGCTCAAGCCAGGCGCTGGAGAAAGCCGCAGTTATTCCTTCGCCTGCGCCTCCAGCCAGGACGGCCGAGCGGATCAGCTTGACTTTTTTATTCGAAAAGTCCCCGGCGGCGCCTTTACCGAGTGGCTATTCAGCCAGACGAAAGTCGGCACGAAATTGCACGTTCGTGGGCCCTACGGCAATTTCTACCTGCGTCCTGGAACACAGCCGATTGTCTGTATTGCCGGGGGCAGTGGACTTGCCCCTATGAAGGCAATCCTGGAGCAAGCGCACCAGGACAAGAAATCTACCCGCGACGTGGTGTTTTTTTTCGGGGCGCGTACCCAGGCCGACCTCTATTGCCTGGATGAAATCGAACAGATTCGACGCAACTGGACTGGGCGCTTCGAGTTCGTGCCGATTTTGTCCGCCGAGCCGGAGAACAGCACCTGGCAAGGCCGGCGAGGATTGATCACAGATCACTTGCAACCTGTGGTTGGAGAACGGATCGCGCAACATCAGGCATACCTTTGTGGCCCGCCCCCGATGATTGATTCGTGTCTCGTGGAATTTTCCCGTTGCGGCATGGATTCTTCACAGATTCACTTCGATAAATTTCTGGATCGCAGCCATCTGGTGCAGCGTCAAACTGTATAGAATCCTGCCGATAAAAGATTCAGTCCATGCGCTCGCTGCACCATTTCGTGGCCAAGTCCGAGTGGTCGGACACCGCGGTCATGGCACGCGTGCGCGATTGGGTCCTGCCGACTCTGGGCCTGGAGAGCGGGCGCTACTGGATCATCGATGACACCGGCTTTCCGAAGAAGGAGAAGCATTCGGTCGGCGTCGCCTGGCAGTATTGCGGTCCGCAGGGCAAGCAGGACAACTGCCAGGTGGCGATCAGCCTGCCCGCTGGCCAGCTCACAGGGCAGCATTCCCATCGCCTACCGGCTACCAACTCTACCTTCCCAAGGATTGGGCCTACCCGCAGATTACGTTCCTCGCGGCAGCCGGACGGACGCAGCGGCATGTACCGGTCGCGATTTCAACGCTGCGGCCTCATCGCGCAAGTGATCGCCCGCACCCTTGAGCGATGTTCCCCTGCTGCTGTGGGGGTAGATGTGCATTGTGATGCAGGAAGACCATAGACCATTCAGGCGCGCCCAATCAAACTAGCCAGGCCCGAGTGCGAGCTTCGCGCAAAGCACCCGTGCGATTTTTCACGCCCAGCTTCGCGTAGATGTTGTGAAGATGCCATTTCACCGTACCCTCGGTCAACACAAGCCGACCCGCCACTTCGCCATTGGACAGGCCATCTGTCAACAGGCGAAGGATCTGCAGTTCGCGCTCGGTTGGCCGCTCCTGGTCCGCGGGCGCCGCATCCTGGCGTGCGGACGCAGCGCCCGCGGCAAGCAGCAGCGTGCGCGCGTATAAAAACGCCGGCGTGGGACTCTGCGGCTTGTCAACCACGCGGCGCAAAAGGCCCTCCAACTCGGGGCCTTCGTCAAGGTACAGGCGCACGTAGCCGTTCGATGCCGCGATGCGAAGGCTTTCCATTACCGCGTCGTGCCCACCTTCGGTATCTCCTGTTCGCGCCAACGCCAATGAGCGCAGCATCAGCAACTCGGTCAGCTTGTGCTGCTGATGGCTGCGCCGCGCCCTGGCGATGCCGGAATCGACCCATTGCAGAGCGAGGTCGGGCCGCCCCTGCGCGAGATCAAGGCGCGTGCAAAGACGCTCGGCTTTGTCTCTGTGCAGATTGGTCTGCGGTCCTTGCGGCAGCAACCCATTATCGTTGGCCATTTGTCGCGCCGCCTCAACATCGCCGGCGCGCAACAGCAGCAACGCACGTTCGGCCACCATCGTGAGCTGCAGGCGCACGAAGCCGCGCGCCAGTCCCACGCGCTCGCCCTCCGCCGCCGCATCGAGCGCACCGGAGATGTCGCCCCGCGCCGCCTGCAGACGTAACGCCGCCACGTAACCCGCGATCATCGCATCGACGATGCCCTGGTGCGGCAGCAGTGGCAACGCCGCCTCCACTTCCACCATCGCGTCGGAACACTGGTTGCGTTCGTACAGTAACATCGCACGGATTGCCCGCAGCATGGCCACCAAGCCGGCGGCGCCAGGCGAAAAAGCTGGCGCTTCGGACAGCGCCGAGGCGCTGTCCGCCAGGGCATCACGATACCGCCCCGCCTTGAGCAGCGAGGCGGCCGAGATCACCCGCACCCACATGTGGCCGTAAGGTGAAGGCGCCTCCTCGAACTTCACTTGCGCCTCGCGCAAGGACTGGGCGGCCTCGGCGAAGCGTCCATTGCATTTGTATGCATAGGCCAGCACCGTTTGCGCGGCGCCATAGTGGAATGGGTCTGGATCGGTCGGCCCGGCCAGCCACTGGCGCACAAATATCTCGGCATCGGCCGCGTCATCACGCAGGCCGGCGATCACGCCGCGCTGAAGGACGGTCGTATGCAGGATCAAGCGGACGCCGGCTGATTTCCCCTTGCCACAAGCCTGCTCGATACGCGCCAGCCACGCTGCCGCATCGACATAGCGGCGCAAAAACACAAGTGCCCACACCGCCTGCAGCATCAGTTCACCGTCCGGCTCGACGCTGCGCGACTCCAGTTGCGCGAGCAGGTCCAGAAAGGTCTCGTGCCGGCCCTCACCTTGCACCAGCTGACGCGCGTAACCGGCCAGATAGGACGACGCGAGCCTGGCATCGTCACCCTCCAGGGCCATGCGGATCGCACGGTAAACCTCGCCCCGTGCATGCCACCATTGCGCACAACGCGCCCGCAGGATGCGCGCCAACACAGGCCCCATGTTGGCCAATCGCGTCAGCGCGCGCTCGGCCACCAGCGCATGCAAGGCGTAGAACGGATCGCCAGCGACGACGCGTCCCCGACGCTGCACGATGCCCAGCCGCTCGCCCTCGGCGATCGCCTCCGCACCTTCGGGCGCATCGAGGGCGGTCAGCAGCGACAGCGTGAAGTCGCCAACGGCGGCCATCACGAACAGCGCCTGCTGGCGGGCTGGCGCGAGTCCCTTGAAGAAGCTCTCGTAAACAAAACTGTCCATCAGCAAGTTGCTGCTGCCCCCAGCGGCCTCCTGTACGCCCTCGCCGCTGGCGAGGGCAAGCTGTACCAATGCCGGCCAACCCTCGGTGATCCCGACGATATGATCAACCTCTTCGTCACCGGCCGACAGCCGGCGCCGCCGCACCAGTTCCCGCACATCCTGCGCGTCGAGCTTCAGCTCGCGCTGTGTCACCCAGCGTACCAGCCCGCGCGCGGTCAGCACGGCCAGATCGAAATCCATCCCTTCGCGGCCGCAAACCACGAACCTCACGTAGTCGGGTGCCGCCACCAACAGACGGCTCAGGGTGTGAGCGCTCTCGCTGCCACGCAACACATGCACATCGTCGAAGAACAGCACCATGGGACGACGACGTTGGCCAAGGGCCTGCAACAACGCCAGCAAGCCGCTCTCGACCGCCGCCGTCGCGTCGATGGCACCCATCGCGACAGGCTCCGACGGACCTCCGACTGCATTCAACAAAGAGCGCACAAAGAACACCTGGTCGCGCCAGGAAGCGTCGAGCCCCACCCACACGGGGTCGGCGTCTTTGCAAGCGCGAAACCATCCTCCCATCAATGTCGTCTTGCCATAGCCGGCCGGCGCAACGATGGCCACGATCCGATCACGCATGGACAAGGGCGCAATCGCCCGCCGCGCAACCGTGGCCGTCGTCAGGTCAGGGGGAGCCCCCTCGACTACCGCCTGGGAGGACGACACAGCGAAATGGGGCCAGCGAAATGTCGCTTTGGGTTGAGTCATGCCTTCAGACACTCAGAAGGCGCTCGAAGACGCTGTTTCACGCTTGAAGTCCGGCCACCCGGAATCGCGGCAGCGACACACCGCCACCGACGGGCTCGCAAACCAGCTCGACCGCCATGTCGAAGGTGACCGCCGAAGGGTCTGGACCGACGAAGGCGCTGATCATCCGCGGGCCTTCTTCGAGTTCGACCAGCAGCACGGCATAGGGCGTGTCCTGTTTGAAGGCCGGGCCGGGCGCCCGGTGGACCACGCTGAACGAATGCACCTTGGCGCGACCGCTGGCGGCGCGGTGCTCAAGGCGCTCGCTGCCGCACTCACGGCAGATCGCCTGCTGGTAGAGCTGCACGTGGCCGCACGCAAGACAGTGCTGCAGCAGCAGCTTGCCCTCCTGAATGCCGCGCCAATAAACTCCCGAATCCGCATCCGGCGTCGGCTGCGGCTTGATGTGGGCGTCCTTCGGGTTGATCACAGCGTGGCCTCCGTTCCCAGGATGGTGGTTGCGTTGGTTGCAAAGCCGGCACCCAGGCTGTGCACCAGGCCAAGTTCAGCGCCCGCGACCTGGCGTTCACCGCAGCTTCCGCGCAGTTGGTTGACGACCTCGTAGAAATGAAACAAGGAACCCGGCATGCCCGAGTGCGCAAACGACAGCAGGCCACCATGGGTGTTGCAGGGAATCGCGCCGCCGTAGGTGATTTGCCCGTCCTCGATGAAGCGCCCACCCTCCCCCTTGGGGCAGAAGCCGAGGTCCTCCAGCATCATGATCACCGTGCCGGTGAAGCAGTCATAGACCCCGGCCACATCGATGTCCTTCGGCCCGCAACCGGCCATGGCGTAGGCCTTGGCACTCGATTGCACGGCGCCGGTGGTGGTCAGCGAGGGCATCAGGAAAATGTGCTCGTGCGTGTAGCACTCGCCACCGCCCAGGATGTAGATGGGCTTGGCAATTCCCAGCGCCTTGGCGCGCTCGGCCGAGGTGACGATGAAGGCTGCTGCGCCGTCGGAGATAAGCGAGCAGTCGAGCTTGTGGTAGGGCGTTGTCACCCAGCCAGAGTTCAGCACGTCGTCGACCGTGAGTGGCCCGGTCATCTGCGCGCCTGGCGTACGCCGCGCATGGTCACGGTGAATCACCGCCACCTTGGCGAACTGCTCGGAGGTGGTGCCGAATTCTTTCATGTGCCGGTGTGCGGTCATGGCGAAGGTGTTGGCCACGGGAATGCCGAAGGGCATTTCGTATTGCTGGTCCCGGCTTTCGGTCATCGAGCGCAGGGCCAGGTCGGGCGACAAACCGGTCAACAGGCTGTCGCCGCCCACCACCAGCACGGTCTCGGCCAGGCCGCCGGCAATGGCGGCGGCGGCGATGTTGAACATGGTTGCTGCCGTGGCGCCCGAGACCTGCAGCGTGTTGGAGAACGTCGGCTGGATGCCGAGGTACTCGCTGAAGGCCACGCTGAAGCGGTGGAACGGCGAGGCAAAGGCGGAGCTTGACAACACGCCATCGACCTCGTGCTTGCCGATGCCGGCGTCGGCCAACGCCTTGCCTGCCGCGTCGGCGGCCAACGCGAGCGCGCTCTTGCCCGGCACGCGGCCAACTGCGGAAATGCCTGCGCCGATGATCGCGGTTTTACCCCGAAGCGTATGTGTCGAGGGGGCGGATTTGATGTTTGCCATAACAGGGTTCAGGAATTGGGGTTGGTTCAGGCGGCCGCTGAACGCGCACGTTGTCGCAGCTGCGCCTTCAAGATTTTTCCCACCGGGTTGCGCGGGATGGTGTCAAGGTACTCGATGTGCTCGGGCAACTTGTAGGCCGCTACGCCGATCTGCTTCAGGTGGCCGACGATATCCTCCAGCGTCGGCGGCTGGGCCTTGTCCTTGGGCACGACGTAGATACAGGTCTTTTCGCCCATGATCTCGTCGGGCACCGCCACCGCCGCCACCTCCTGCACGCCGGGATGGGTCAGCACCAGGTTCTCGACCTCGGCGGCGCTGACGTTGTAGCCACCGCGAATGATGATGTCCTTCTTGCGGTCGAAAAACCCGATGTGGTGCGCGTCGCGCACGATGAAGAAGTCCCCGGTGCGGCAAAAACCGTCAGGCGTGAACGTGCTTTTCGCCAGGTCCGGCCGCTGGTAGTAGCCGGCAAACACGTTGGGCCCGCGGTAGACCAGCTCGCCCACCTGGCCCGGCTGCGTGCATTCGGCGTCGACCTCGTCGAGCAGCTTCATCTCGACACCCCGTATGCCCGAGGGCCACGCAACGCCCGGAAGACCCCACCACGGAAAGTGATCGGCCCGCTTGGCGAAGTCGGGCACGTCCCGCGCGCCGGCAAACACCGCGGTGCCTTCGGTCTGCCCCCAGGCATGCAGGATTTCGATGTTCCAGCGCCGCTTGAACTCCTCCATGCTCCAGCGCGAGGGCTGCGCCGAACCCGAGGCGATGCAACGCACGCCGGAAAAGTCGAGCTGGTCGACGTTGGGCAGCTTGAGAATCATGTTCAGCACGGCCGGCACCAGCAGGGTGAAGTGCACCTGGTCGTGCATCAACTGCTTGAGCAGTAGCGGCATGTTCAGCGGGTGATGCAGGAGCGTCGTGCCACCGATGGCCAGCGAGGCCAGCCAGGTCGCCACGCCGGTCATGTTGACCACCGGCGCCGTTGCCAGCACCCGGTCGCCTTCGTGCAGCCCGGCGGTCTGCGGGATCAGGTTCATCTGGAAGAGCCAGTTATTGTGCGACATCGGGCAGCCCTTGGAGAGGGCTTCGGTTCCGGACGACCAGCACAGGCTGAAAATGTCGTTGGCATCGACGACGATGGCGTCGAGCCGGGCGATGTCAGCCGCACCGCGCGCCATCTCGGCGATGCGCTCGATCGGCAGCGCGACAAAGCCGGTCTTCTCGGCGATGGCCATTTGGTCGGCGCCCTTGAAATCGCGCATCCCGAAGAAAAAGCGCGCCTCAGTGAGCTTCTTGACGTTCTGGAACTCATTGTCGCGCCATTGAATCGGCATCGGCGAAAGCACGCCCCCGGCACGGCTGACCGCGAGAAACATGGCTACCAACTCCCAGACGTTGGGCAGTTGCACGACGACGATCTCGTCCTTGCGCAAGCCCATGTCCAGCAGCCCGGTCGCGATGGCATCGACCGCTGCCGACAACTCCCGATAACTCAGGCTCTGTGCCGCTGTGCCGGTGAGATCCGGCCGATCCGCCGGGTCGACCACGGCGGGCCGCTCCGGCGCCTTGGCCGCCGTCTCGCGCAGCAAATCGAGCAGGGTACGTCGTCCCCAGTGACCGCTTTCGGTGTAGTGCTTCAAAGCCTCTGTGCTGTGCAGAATCATGATCAGTCTCCTCTTTTAATGTATTGCCGGGGAGAGGGGAAGACGCATCCGCCGGCGCGCAATCCCGGCAAGCGGAATCAGAAACCGTGAAAGCTGGCGAAGGCCTCCACCTCGGCACGCTCGGTTATAAAAGCGTTCTCCGGGGCCGACAGATCCTCGTGCCCGAGGGCGATGCCGCAGGCGAGAATTTCATGGTCGCTGATAGGCAGTTGAGCACGCGCCACCTTGTGGTACCAGGCAAACGCCGCCTGCGCACAGGTGTGCAGGCCCTGTGCGCGGGCGGCCACCAAAATGTTCTGGATGAACATGCCCAGATCCATGAAGCTGCCGGTATTCAGGCGGCGGTCGAGCGTGACGAGCAGCCCGACCGGCGCGTCAAAGAACGTGTAGTTGCGCAACATCTGGTGCTCACGCGCCGCCACATCATCGCGGGCGATGCCCAGGGTGGCATACAGACCGAAGCCGCAGCGACGCCGGCGCTCCAGATAGGGTTCGACCCAGGTGGTGGGGTAATAAGCGTACTCGGGCTGGTGGCGATCAGGCTCGTGCGTGGCCGCATCGATGAATGCCTCGCACAGCCGATGCCGGGCCTCGCCCGCCACCGCATACACCTTCCACGGCTGCACATTGTTGCCACTCGGGGCCCGCGCCGCCACGCGCAGGATGTGCTGCACGACCGAAGTGGGTACGGACGTGGATAGAAACCGCCTGACCGATTTCCGGCTGCGGATCGCTTCATCGACATGCACGGATAGACCGCCTTTCTGTGCTTTCTGACTGCGTAGCGTTACGGAGAAGAAACGATGCGCGGAGACTGGACCGCTGGACTCCAACACGACGTTCGGATAGGATTGCGACATGAATTCTACCAAACAACCGTTTGACTGGGTGCCCACCCAGGAACTGATTGTGCAATCAAACCTCACGGCATTCCTGCACAAAGTCAGCGAGTCCAGCTTCGAGAGCCTGGGCGCTCGTGCCGATGCCGATCCGGCCTGGCTGATGCAAGAGGTGTTCGAATTTTGCGACATGCGCTTCTACCAACCCTACACGCAGATGCTCGACACCTCGCGCGGCATTGAATGGGGTCGCTGGTGTGTCGGCGGCACCACCAACATCGTGCTGAACTGCCTGGACCGGCACCGCGGCACGCCGGTGTGGGAGCAGACATTTCTGGTCTGGGAAGGCGAAGACCCGAAAAACCGCAAGACCCTGAGCTACCGCGAATTTGACGCCGAAGTCTGCCGCCTGGCCGGGGCCTTGCAGTCGCTGGGCATCGGCCAGGGCGACCGGGTCGGCCTGTACCTGCCCAACCTGCCGGAGACCTTTGTCGCGTTCTTTGCGGTGCTGAAGATCGGCGCCGTGCTGATGCCGCTGTTTTCCGGCTTCGGACCGCAGCCCATCGTCGCCCGCCTGAACGACGGCCAGGCCAAGGCGGTGCTGACGGTGGACGGCACCTGGCGGCGCGGCGCGCCCGGCATCATGAAATCGGTGCTGGACGAAGCGCTGCGCGAGGTGCCCAGCGTGCAGCACGTGCTGGTGTTGCGCCACCTGGGCGACGCCGCCCCCTGCCCGATGACGCCGGGACGCGACCACGACTGGGCCAGCCTGGTCGCCGGCCAAGCCGACGACCTGCCCACCGCCGAGATGGCCGCCGACGCGCCCGCCGTGCTGCTCTACACCTCGGGCACCACCGGCAAGCCCAAGGGCTGTGTCTGGACGCACGTCGGCTTCCTGGGCTCGATGGTCACGCGCGACATGCACATCTGCGCCGACTTCAAACCGAGCGACCGTTTCTTCTTCATGAGCGACATGGGCTGGATGGTGGGCGCCATGTGCGCCTGCATTCCGAGCTATTTCGGCGCCAGCCTGCTGGTGGCCGAGGGCACGCCCGACTACCCCGACACGG
>JAUXPP010000066.1 GCA_030683705.1 Polaromonas sp.
TGCTCTTGATCTCGTCCTTGATGTAGCTGTCGAACTGCTCGGGCGACAGGGTCCAGGCATCGGCGCCGAGGGTGGCGAAGCGCTCCTTGACCTCCGGTGTGTTCAGCGCCTTGACCACTTCGTCGTGCAGGCGGTTGACGATGTCGCGCGGCGTCTTGCCCGGCGCCATCATGCCGATCCAGAAGTTGAACTCCGAACCGGGCACGCCGGCTTCTGCCGTGGTCGGGACCTGGGGCAGGGCGCTCGCGCGTTTGGGCGAGCCGACGGCAAGGGCCACCAGCTGGCCGCTGCGGATCTGGCCGATCACCGGGGCAATCGGCGAGAAGTAGTAGTCGACGCGGCCGGACATCACTTCGGTCACGGCTTCGCCGGATCCCTTGAACGGGATGTTGGTGGCCTCGATTTTGGCGGCGAGCTTGAACTTCTCGGCGTTCAGGTGGGTGGCGCTGCCCTGGCCGGCGGAAGCGAAGTTCATGCTGCCCGGCTTGGCGCGCGCGGCGGCCAGCAGTTCCTGCAGGGTCTTGATGTTTTTCGAGGGCGACATGACCAGCACGTTGGGGGTGCTGGAGATCGGTGTCACGCCGACGAAGTCGGTGCTGGTGTCGAAGGGCAGCTTGGCGAAGGTCGAGGGGCTGACCGTGTGCGAGGACGAGTGGACCATGATGGTGTAGCCGTCGGGTGCAGCCGTGGCGACCGCTGCCTGGCCGATGGTGCCGCTGGCGCCGCCGCGGTTGTCGATGATCAGGGTCTGGCCCATGCTCTGGCCCATCTTGTCGGCGATGGCGCGGGCAATGATGTCGGTGGTGCTGCCTGCCGCAAAGGGCACGATCACGCGGATCGGCTTGTTCGGGTAGGCACCCTGGGCGCTGGCGGCCAGCGGCGAGAGCGCGGCCAGCACGGTGAGGGAGGTCAGCGAAGCCAGGGCGGCGCGGCGTGCAAAGGTCATGGTTGTCTCCTGAGGGTCGTTTGGAAGAAACGGAAGTCCGGCAAACACAAAGCAGGCCGGAGTTTACGCCTAATTCACCATTAAGTGAATTAAGAATTGTAAAAACAATCCCGGTAGCGCGTCAATGCGGGCTTGTTTCAGTTTCTAAGGACATACCCTAGGATCACGTCGGACATGTGCGAGAGGCGCTCATGGCGCGCCTTGGGCGTCATCAGGTCGCGCCCGAAAATTGCCGACAGCGTGTGGTTGTTCGACAGGTAGAAATAAGCCATGCCGGCAATCGACACGTAGAGCTGTAGCGGATCGATGCCGCCGCGGAACAGGCCGTCGGCGCGCCCGCGCTCCAGGATTTCGGCCAGCGTTTCGATCAGCGGCGAGTTGGTTTCCCGCGCCCGGCTGGACATCGCCAGGTGCCGGCCCTGGTGCAGGTTTTCACTGTTGAGCAGGGTCAGGAATTCGGGGTGTTCGAGGTAATACTCCCAGGTGAATTCGGTGAGCCGCCGGATCGCCTGCGCGGGTGGCATGTCGCGCAGGTGCAGCCTGGTTTCCGCCTCGCGGATGTGGGCGTAGGCCTGCTCCAGCACCGCCAGGAACAGCTCGTCCTTGCTGGTGAAGTAGTAGTAGATCAGCCGCTTGTTGACGTCGGCGCGTTCGGCAATGCGGTCGACCCGCGCACCGCCCAGGCCATGCTGGGCAAACTCGTCGCGGGCGGCCAGCAGGATGGCCTGCTGGGAGCGGTCGGCATCGCGCGAGCGCGGTTCGCTGGCTTTTGCAGGCTTGGTTTTGGCGCTTGGCATGGCGGTAAATTTAACTGTTTGGTGAATTAATGCAAGACCGAGCGTCATGCGGCGGCCGGCAGCGAAGCGCTGTCGGCATCGGATGACAGCGACTGTACCAAGCTGTGTTCATAATGAGGCAGGTATCGGCCACCCCGCGCTGCTGCCATTTCAAGGAGACAGCCATGAATGATTCGACCACCCCGAAAGACGGCGACTTTGCGAGCTGGGTTGACGAAAAGTCCGAGGCACTCAAGTTCGAACTCGGCGAGAAATTCCCGGTACCGCCAACCGAGTTGCATTCACCCTCGGTGCACGCGGAGACCAGCCGGCAAAAGCTCGAAGAAGTGTTGCTCGAGCATGAGGAGCCGACCGCGGAGCTGCTCGAGGAGATCCAGGCGCTGGAAAATGCGCCACCCCTGAGTGACGAGGAACTGGCCCGCCAGGCGCTGGAAGCCGGTGGTGCTGACGGCGACAACAAAACCCCCGAGTAGCTGGCCCCCACGATCGCTCACTCCGAGCCAGCGGCAGCTTCCTGCCCCTTGCACTGAAAAGGGGCCGCTGCGCCTGCGGTCTGGCAAAGCCATTCCCGCGCGCCGGCTGGCAGGAAGAGGTTTTGCCACGGTGCACTGGTGCGCCTGCGTCCATTCCAGCGGCACAATATCCAGATGACCCAACAACTCGCCGGCCATCTTCTTGTTCAATGCCTTGTGGCCCAGGGCGTCACCCATGCCTTCGGCGTCCCGGGTGAAAGTTATCTCGCCGTGCTCGACGGCTTTCACGCGTATCCCGACCAGATCCGTTTTGTCATCAACCGCCAGGAGGGCGGTGCCGCCTTCATGGCCGAAGCCCCTGGCAAGTTGACCGGCCGGCCCGGCATCTGTTTGGTGACGCGTGGCCCGGGCGCGACCAATGCCTCCATCGGCGTGCACACCGCCTTCCAGGATTCCACGCCCATGATCCTGTTTGTCGGCGACGTGGCCAGCGATACGCGCGACCGCGAGGCCTTCCAGGAAGTCGACTACAGCAGCTTCTTCGGCCCTTCCACCAAAGGCATGGCCAAACGGGTGGAGCGTATCGACGATGCGCGGCGCATTCCGGAATATGTGGCGCGGGCCTTTGCCACCGCGATGAACGGCCGGCCCGGCCCGGTGGTGCTGGTGCTGCCGGAAGACATGTTGACGCAGACCGTGGACGTGGAGCCGCTGCCGCGCGTCGAGGCGGTGGAGGCCTGGAGCGACCCCGGTTCGCTGCGCACACTGCGCGAAATGCTGCTGCAGTCCGAGCGCCCGCTGGTGATTGCCGGCGGTGGCGGCTGGACGCCGCAGGCCGCGCAGGCGCTGCAGCGTTTTGCCGAAAACTGGTCGTTGCCGGTGGGCAATGCCTTTCGTTTCCAGGACACCTTCGACAACCACCACCCGCTGTACGCCGGCGATGTCGGCATCGGCCTGAACCCGAAACTCGCCGCGCGTATCAAGCAGGCCGACCTGATTCTGGCCATCGGCCCGCGCCTGGGCGAAATGACCACCGGCGGCTACACGCTGATCGAGGCGCCGCGGCCGAAACAGAAGCTGGTGCACATCCATGCCAGCGCCGAGGAGCTCAACCGCGTGTTCCAGGCCGACCTGGCGATCAACGCCACCATGAATGCGGCGGCGCGCTCGCTGGAAGTGCTGACCGCGCCCGTGTCGGTGCCCTGGCAGGCCTGGGCCGAGTCGGCCAACGCGGATTACCTGGCCAACATCAACCCCGCCAACGCCGGCGTGGTGCTGCCGGGCAGCATCGACATGCCGGCCATTGTCGCCACGCTGAAGAAGCTGCTTCCGGAAGACGCGGTGCTGACCAACGGCGCCGGCAACTTCGCGAGCTGGGTGCACCGCTTCTTCCAGCACCACGGACTGGTCAAGGGCTTGAAAACGCAGCTGGCGCCGACCGTTGGTGCCATGGGTTACGGCGTGCCGGCCGGCATTGCGGCGGCCATCACCACCGGCCGGACCGCCTTCACGATTGCCGGCGACGGCGACTTCCTCATGAACGGCCAGGAGCTGGCCACCGCGGTGCAGCATGGCGCGAAAAGCATCGTGCTGCTGCTCAACAACGGCATGTACGGCACCATCCGCATGCACCAGGAACGCGAGTACCCACGCCACGTCAGCGGCTCCAGCCTGCAGAACCCGGACTTCTGCGCGCTGGCACGGGCCTATGGCTACAGCGCGACGCGCATTACCCGCACCGAGGAGTTTGAAGCGGTCATGCGCCAGGCGCTGCAGGGCAAGGAAGGCGCGCTGATCGAAATCATGCTGGACCCCGAGGTCATCAGCACGCGCGGCACCCTGAGCAATATCACCACTGCGGCGCTACAGAAAAAGTAGCTGGCTGCGCTGATCCCATGAGGACTGGGATCGGTTTTATTTTGGATCAGGCATAAAAAAAGGGCCACTCGCGTGGCCCTTTTGTCGGGTCTGGTCCGCCCGAAGGCAAGTCAAACCCTTCGCGTCGAGTTACTTGACGTGCTTGCCGATCAGGCCAGCCATCTCGAACATCGACACCTGCGCCTTGCCGAAAACGGCACGCAGTTTTTCGTCGGCGTTGACCATGCGCTTGTTGATCTTGTCCTGCAGACCCTTGGCCTTGATGTAGACCCAGAGCTTGCGCACGATCTCGGTGCGGGGCAGCGCAGCAGCGCCAACCACAGCCGACAGGGCGGGGCTCAGTGTCAAAGGCTTCATGAACGCTGCGTTGGGCGTACGCTTTTTGGCGGGCGCTTTTTTGGCAGGCGCTTTTTTCGCGGCTGCTTTTTTCGCAGGAGCAGCTTTCTTCGCTGCTACTTTCTTGGCGGGTGCTGCTTTCTTCGCAGGGGCCTTCTTCGCTGGAGCTGCTTTTTTCGCTGCTTCTTTCTTTGCCGGTGCAGCCTTCTTTGCGGCTGCTTTTTTTGCCGGTGCTTTTTTTGCAGTTGCCATGATTGATTTTCCTTCTAGAAGTTGATAAATCACCAATGCAGATAACTACTCTTCACTGGCAAGGGGGATGCTACTGGAGAAAACCACTGTTTCATAGGGAAAATGCTTTTTTTTTGGTCTTTTCTGTTGCTGATTTACCTCTGAAAATCGAAAAATCCCCAATGAAAATCGCTGGGCGGCCGCACCCCGGCGGGCTTCACGCGTGCTGCGGGGCGCTGCTACGGCGGAAAACTGCGGGCCTTCACCGACACTTTTGTTCGTATCGGCGGCACGCTGGCGAGACCACAGCGGCCTCATGCAGCACAACAGGTAGTGCGCTTAACACCGCGCCAGCACTGTGCATTTTCTCCTTGTGCATGCCCGCAGTGATGACCAGGGAGCGTATTTCACGCTACACCAGGCGCAGGCCCCACTGCCCCATCTGCTCCCGGCCCAGCGCGGTGACAGCCACCACACGGCTGTGTTTCTTCCGCTCTATCCAGTGCGCCGACTGCAGGTGCTCGGCCAGCGCGGCGCCCAGCGCACCGCCGAGGTGGTCCCGGCGCTCCGACCAGTCGAGGCAGCGGCAGGCAAACTGCCGACGCCGCGCGCGCACGCCCTCGAGGTCCACGCCCAGGGTGGTGAAGGCCCTGGCGCCTTTGCTGGTGAGTTCGAGTTGCTTGCCCGCCGTGTCGCTGCTGTCGTTGACCAGCCAGCCCTTGCGCAGCAGCAGCGCCAGCAGACCGGTGCCCAGGCTGCCGGCCAGGTGGTCGTAACAGTAGCGGGCCTGGCGGATGGGCTCGGCCGCAGGGGCGGGCTCGGTCTGGCGCCGGGGCGCGACACGCATCAGCGACTCCACCAGCTGCGCCACCTGCTCGGACGCCAGACGGAAGTATTTGTGCCGCCCCTGGGAGGTGCCCGCCAGCAGCCCGTCATCGAGCAGGCGCCTGAGGTGGGCGGTGGCGGTGGCCGGCGTGATGCCGGCGCCCAGGGCCAGCTCCTTGGCGGTCAGGGCGCGGCCTTCCATCAGCAGCGCCAGCATCTGGATACGGCGCGGGTCGCCCACGGTGGCGGCGAGGCGGGCAAGGTCGGGTTCTGCATTCATCGTTTGATGTTAAGCAAACTGTTGTTGCTCGACAAGTCAGGCGCGGCTCGCGACACTGGAGGCCTTTTTAGCAAGAGGGCAGACCATGGCCGAATTCACCGCAGACATCAACTGGGAGCGCGGCGCTCAGGATTTCCTGGGCGGGCGTTACAGCCGGCGCCACCGGATGTCTTTCGACGGCGGCGCCGAGGTGGCAGGCTCGTCCTCGCCGCATTCGGTACCGCTGCCGATGTCCGACGCCGCTGCGGTCGATCCGGAGGAAGCCTTTGTGGCCTCGCTGGCCAGTTGCCACATGCTCTGGTTCCTGGCGATTGCCGCGAAACGCAAATTCTGCGTGGACCGCTACAGCGACGCCGCGGTCGGCGTGATGGCAAAAAATGAACAGGGAAAAATGGCGATGACCTTGGTCACCCTCAGGCCTGCGGTGGTTTTTTCGGGCGAGCGCCTGCCCACCCGCGAACAACTGGACCAGTTGCACCATGAAGCGCATGAGGAGTGCTACATCGCGAACTCGGTAAGGACCGAGGTCCGCCGCGAGCCGGTGGTGGTTGATGCTTGAAGCGGCCCTCCAGCCGCCTGCCGATCCCGTCGCTGCCGTCACCCACCCCGACCCCTGGCCGTATTACCGGCAACTGCGCGAAACGCGGCCCTTGTATTTCGACGCCGGCCTGAAGCTCTGGGTGGCCGGCAGCCACGCCGTGATCGCCGAGGCCTTGCACCACCCCGCATTGACCGTGCGCCCGCCGGGCGAGGCTGTTCCAGCCGCGCTGCAGGGCACGGCGGCCGGCGAGGTGTTTGCGCGGCTGGTGCGCATGACGGACGGGGCCTTCCATGCGGCCCACAAGCCGGCCGTGGTGCAGGCGGCGCGGCGCTGGAGCCTGGCCGACGTGGCTGGCGCCAGCGCGGCCGCAGCATCCGATCTGTGCCCGCGCCTGCCCGCCAACAGCTTGCTGGGCTGGTTGCCGGTACAAACCATGGCGCGGCTGCTGGGGGTGCTGGACAGTCGTCTGGACGCCACCTGCGGCCAGGTCCAGGCCTTTGTCCAGGGCATCGCCCCCGGCGCCCCGGAAACGGCCGTGGCGCTCGCTTCAGAGGCTGCCCAGGCCCTGATGGCCCAGGGTGGGGCGCTGGGCCTGAACGCGGTGCAGGCGGCCAACCGTATCGCCCTGATGCAGCAGTCGCTGGACGCCACGGCCGGGCTGCTGGGCCACACCGTGCTGATGCTGCGGCGGCATCCGGCGCTGGCAGACGCCGCCGACCAGTCGCTTTCGGTCATGCGCAGTTTTGTGACCGAGGTCGAGCGGCACCAGGCGCCGATCCAGAACACCCGGCGTTTTGCGGCCCAGGCCCTGCTGCTGGCCGGCCAGCCGCTTGAAACGGGGCAGGGCGTGTTGCTGCTGCTGGCCAGCGGCAACCGCGATGCGGCGCTGAATCCGCAACCCGACCGCTTCGATCCGCAGCGCAGCGACGGCCGCAGCCTGGGTTTTGGCGCCGGTGCCCACGCCTGCCCGGGCGCTGCGGTTGCTATCGAAACAGTAGCTGCCTGCGCACGCCGGATAAGGGCTGGAGGTCAATTTGACCAGTACTTCGGGAGGCTGGCGGGGTTTCGCCCGCTGGGCAATGCGCGCATCCCGGTGTTTGAAGAATGATGCGGCACAACAAAGGAGCACACCATGATCTCAGTGATTTTTGAAGTCTGGCCGGATCCGGCCCACCGCGAGGGCTACCTGAACTGGGCGGCTGAACTCAAGACCGAACTGCTCAAGATGGACGGCTTCATCTCGATCGAGCGCTTCCAGAGCCTGTCCGAGCCCGACAAGCTGCTGTCGCTGCAGTTCTGGCGCGACGACGCCTGCCTGACGGCCTGGCGCAACCTGGAGGCGCATCGCGCCGCGCAGAACGCCGGCCGCAGCAGCATGTTCAGGGACTACCGGCTGCGCATCGCCGAGGTGACGCGCGACTACGGCCTGAAGGAGCGCGACGAGGCGCCTGCCGATTCACGCCGGGCGCACGGCTAAAAAAATCCGCTCGCCCTGAGCCCGTCGAAGGGCCCTTCGTCCGTGCTCAGGACAGGCTTCGACAAGCTCAGCCCGAACGGCGCTCTTTCAAATACCGGCCAGCGCGACCGAGTTTTCCAGCGCCTGCCCGCCGCCGTAGCTGTCCTGCACCGGCGGCACGCCGCCTTTGGTCACGCGGATGGCGCAGTACTTGAACTCCGGGATCTTGGCAAACGGGTCCAGCGCCGCGTTGGTCAGCTTGTTGATGGCCGCCTCGTAGTAGCAGAAGGGCACAAACACCGCGCCGCGTGGCGAGCTTTCGTCCGCCCGTGCATACAGCGCGACCTTGCCGCGACGCGATTCGATAGTCACCACATCGCCGGGCTGGCCGCCTAGCGCAGCCAGGTCCAGCGGGTGCACCAGCGCCACTGGATCGGGCTCGATGGCGTCCAGCACCGTGGCACGCCGTGTCATGCTGCCGGTGTGCCAGTGTTCCAGCTGTCGCCCGGTGATCAGCACCATCGGGTATTCGGTATCCGGACGCTCGGCTGCCGGGATGATGTCCGCCGGGACGAACTTTGCCCGGCCGGTTTCGCGCGGAAAGCTGTCCACGAAAACCACCGACTGGCCAGGATCGCCTTCCTTCATGCAGGGATAGGTGACCGAATGCTCCCGGTCCAGCCGGTCCCAGGTGATGCCGGCGATGCTGGGCATGGTGTGGCGCATCTCGTCGAAGACTTCGCTGACATGGTTGTAGTGCCAGCCGCAACCCATGCGGTTGGCGATCTGCGTGATGATCCACAGGTCCTGGCGCGCGTCGCCGGGCGGGTTGATGGCCTTGCGGCCCATCTGCACCAGGCGGTCGGTGTTGGTGAAGCTGCCGTCCTTTTCAGGGAAGGCGCTGGCCGGCAGGATCACGTCGGCCAGGTAGGCGGTTTCGGTCAGGAAGATGTCCTGCACCACCAGGTGCTCCAGCGCCGCCAGCGCTTCGCGCGCGTGGTTGGCATCGGGGTCGGACATGGCCGGGTTTTCGCCCTGCACATACATGCCGCGTATGCCGCCCTTCTTGATCGCGTGCATCACTTCCACCACGGTCAGGCCGACCTGGTCGTCGAGCGAGCCTTCCGGCACCTTCCAGGCTTTTTCGAAGCTGGCGCGCACCGTGGGGCTGGAGACATGCTGGTAGTCGGGGAACATCATGGGGATCAGGCCCGCGTCGGACGCGCCCTGCACATTGTTCTGGCCGCGCAGCGGATGCAGGCCGGTGCCGGAACGGCCGATCTGGCCGGTCATCAGCGACAGCGCGATCAGGCAGCGCGCATTGTCGGTGCCGTGCACGTGTTGCGACACGCCCATACCCCAGAGGATCATCGAAGCTTTGGAGGTGGCATACAGACGTGCCACATAACGCAGCGTGTCGGCATCGATGCCGCAGATGGGCGCCATCAGTTCGGGCGTGTAGCCCTCGACATTCTTGCGCAGTTCTTCGTAGCCGATGGTGCGGCTGTCGATGAAGTCCTGGTCCACCAGGCCCTCGGTCACGATGACGTTCATCATGGCGTTGAGCATGGGCACGTCGGTGTCGGGCTTGAACTGCAGGTGGCGGTGCGCCATGCGGGTCAGGTCCGAGCGGCGCGGGTCCAGCACCACGAGTTTGGTGCCGTTCTTGACGGCATTCTTGATCCAGGTGGCTGCCACCGGGTGGTTCACCGTCGGGTTGGCGCCGATGATCACGACCACATCGGCCTTGGTGACGTCCATCACCGGGTTGGATACGGCGCCGGAACCGATGCCTTCGAGCAGGGCCACCACCGAGGAGGCGTGGCACAGGCGGGTGCAGTGGTCCACGTTGTTGCTGCCGAAGCCGGTGCGCACCAGCTTCTGGAACAGGTAGGCCTCTTCGTTGCTGCCCTTGGCCGAACCGAAACCGGCGAGCGACTTCTTGCCGTGCTGGTCACGGATGGCGGCCAGCTTGCCGCCGGCAAATTCCAGAGCCTCTTCCCAGCTGGCTTCGCGGAACACGTCCATCACGCGGTCCGGGTCCATTGTGAAGTCGCCGGTTTTCGGCATACCTTCACGGCGAATCAGCGGTTTGGTCAGGCGGTGCGGGTGGTGCGCATAGTCGAAGCCGTAGCGGCCCTTGACACACAGACGCTCATGGTTGGCAGGGCCGTCGCGGCCTTCGACAAACAGGATCTTGTCGTCCTTGACGTTGTAGGTGAGCTGGCATCCGACGCCGCAATAGGGGCAGACCGACGCCACCTGCTTGTCGGGGACGGCCAGGGCGGCCTCGCGCGCCGGCATCAACGCGCCGGTCGGGCAGGCCTGCACACATTCACCGCAGGCCACGCAAGTCGATGCGCCCATGGCATCGTCCATGTCGAACACGATTTTGGCCTGGTCGCCGCGGAAGGCCAGGCCAATCACGTCGTTGACTTTCTAATCGCGGCAGGCACGCAGGCAGCGGGTGCACTGGATGCAGGCGTCGAGATTGACGGCGATGGCAGGGTGGGACAGGTCCTGGCGTACCTGCGCGCGCGCCTCGAAGCGCGGCTTGCCGACGCCGATTTTTGCGGCCCACTGGTCCACCTCGTTGTGGCGCGTGTAGTCCTTCTCGGGCATGTCGGACAGCAGCAGCTCGAGCACCAGCTTTTGCGAGGCGACGGCGCGTTCGCTGTCGGTGACGACCTTCATGCCGGCTGCCGGGGCGCGGCAGCAGGAGGGCGCCAGCACGCGCTCACCATTGATCTCGACCATGCAGGAGCGGCAGTTGCCGACGGCTTCCAGGCCTTCCTTGAAACACAGGTGCGGAATCTCCACGCCTTCGCGTTTGGCGACCTGCAGCAGCGATTCGTTGGCACGGCCCTGGACTTCACGGCCGTTGAGGCTGAAGCTCACCAGCGGGGCGTCGAGCTCGGCGAGTTCTTGTCTTGTGATTGCATTCATGGTGTTGCCTTTGTCTTGGGGGCAGATCGTTCAGGCGAGTTCGTGGGCGAAGTACTTGACGACGCAGTCCATCGGATTCGGCGCCGCTTGCCCGAGGCCGCAGATCGATGCATCGCGCATCACCAGCGACAGGTCGGCCAGCAGGGCCAGGTCCCATTTGGGCTGTTCCATCAGGTGCGCCGCTTTGGCCGTGCCGACGCGGCAGGGCGTGCACTGGCCGCAGGATTCGTGATGGAAGAAACGCATCATGTTGCGCGCTGCATCGGTGGCCGTGTCCTGGTCGGACAGCACCATGACGGCTGCGGAACCGATGAAGCAGCCATAGGGCTGCAGCGTGTCGAAATCCAGCGGGATGCTGTTCATGCTGGCCGGCAGGATGCCGCCGGACGCGCCGCCGGGCAGGTAGGCGTAGAAGTTGTGGCCGTCCAGCATGCCGCCGCAATATTCGTCAATCAGCTCCTGGATGGTGATGCCGGCCGGTGCCAGTTTCACGCCGGGCTGCTTCACGCGGCCGGAAACCGAGAAGGAGCGCAGGCCCTTGCGGCCGTTGCGGCCGTGCGAGGCAAACCACTCGCCGCCTTTTTCCAGGATGTCGCGCACCCAGTACAGGGTTTCGAAGTTGTGCTCCAGCGTGGGCCGGCCAAACAGGCCGACCTGGGCCACGTAAGGCGGGCGCAGGCGCGGCATGCCGCGTTTGCCTTCGATGGACTCGATCATCGCCGACTCTTCGCCGCAGATGTAGGCGCCGGCGCCGCGGCGCAGGTCGACAGCCGGCATGCCGGCCATCAGCGGGGACGCCCGGAGCTTGTCCAGTTCGGCTTCCAGCATGCTGCGGCAGCCGTGGTATTCGTCGCGCAGGTAGACATAAATTTTCTCGATGCCGACCGCCCAGGCGGCAATCAACATGCCTTCGAGGAAGCGGTGCGGATCGCGTTCCAGGTAGACGCGGTCCTTGAAGGTGCCGGGCTCGCCCTCGTCGATGTTGACCGCCATCAGGCGCGGCCCCTGTTCGCCCCGCACAATACGCCACTTGCGGCCCGAGGGGAAACCGGCGCCGCCCAGCCCGCGCAGGCCGGAATCTTCCATGGTCTTGATGACCGACTCGACATCCTGCTGGCCGGAGACACATTGCTGGAGCAGGGCATAGCCGCCGGCGGCCTGGTAAGCCGCGAAGTCCACAAAACCCTCGGGCACATGTTTGGTCGCCCCCGCAGCCACCGTGGCCATCACGGCTTCGCAGGTGGCGTTAGCGACCGGGTTCTGCCCGACGACGGCCGCAGGCGCCTGTTCGCAGCGCCCGATGCAGGGTGCGGGGATGACCCGGATCTCCCGGCCCAGCAGGCCCGGCAGTTTCGCCAGCAGATCCTGGGCGCCCGCCAGCTCGCAGGACAGGCCGTCACAGACCCGCACCGTGAGCGGTGCCGGCGCGGCTTCGCCTTCCCTGACCACGTCGAAGTGGTGATAAAAAGTGGCGACCTCGTAGACCTCGGTCTGCGCCAGGCGCATTTCCTGTGCCAGCGCCGCGAGGTGGGCGGCCGACAGGTGGCCGAAGTGGTCCTGCAGCTTGTGCAGGTGCTCGATCAGCAGATCGGCCTGACGCGACTCGCTGCCCAGCAACTGCTGCACATCGGCCAGCGCCGCTGGGTCGACGCGGCGGCCCTTGGGCGCCTGGCGTTTTCTCTGCTTGGAGGAGGCCTCCAGGACGGCGATGGGGATGACGGGATAGTTCATGTGGGCTGTTGATTTTTGAGTGCGCGGGTGAACCCGCTAGATAACGTGTTCGGTGCGTAATTCGGCGATGTATTCGGCGCTGAAACCGAGCTGTGTCAGCACCTCGTCCGTGTGTTCACCGAGCAGGGGTGAGCGCGTGACTTCGGTGGGGCTGTCGGACAGCTTGATCGGGTTGCCCACGGTCAGGTACTTGCCGCGCGTCGGGTGGTCCACCTCGACGATGGTGCCGGTGGCCCGAAGGGCGGGTTCCTCGGCAATTTCCTTCATCGACAGAATGGGTCCGCAGGGGATGTCGTATTTGTTCAGGATGTCCATGGCCTCGAACTTGGTCTTGGTCATGGTCCACTGTTCAATCCGCGCGAAGATGGGCTTGAGGTGCAGCAGGCGGGCCGCGGCGGTGGCGTAGGCCTCGTCGGTGATCCAGCCCTCTTCGCCGATGACCTTGCACACGGCCGGCCACACGGCACCCTGTGTGATGAAATAAATATAGGCATTGGGATCGGTCTCCCAGCCCTTGCACTTCAGGATGGAACCTGGCTGGCCGCCGCCGGAGGCATTGCCGGCACGCGGCACCGCCTCACCGAACTTTCCGTCGGGATATTGCGGGTACTCATGCATGGTGCCGGTGCGTTCCAGGCGCTGCTGGTCGCGCAGCTTGACGCGGCACAGGTTGAGCACGGCGTCCTGCATCGGGGCCAGCACTTTCTGCCCGCGGCCGGTGGTGGTGCGCTGGAACAGTGCGGCCATGATGCCGAGCGCCAGGTGCAGGCCGGTGCCGCTGTCGCCGATCTGGGCGCCCGTCACCATGGGCGGGCCGTCGTCGAAGCCGGTGGTCGATGCGGAGCCGCCGGCACACTGCGCGACGTTTTCGTACACCTTGCAATCTTCATAGGGGCCCGGACCGAAACCCTTGACCGAAGCCACGATCATGCGCGGGTTGAGCGCCTGGATGTGCTCCCAGGTGATGCCCATGCGGTCCAGCGCGCCCGGAGCGAAATTTTCCACCAGCACGTCGCAGGTCTTGATCAGCTCGTCGAGCACCTGTTTGCCTTTGGCATTCTTGGTGTTCAGCGTGATCGAGCGCTTGTTGTGGTTCAGCATGGTGAAGTACAGGCTGTCCACACCGGGAATGTCGACCAGCTGGCCGCGGGTGGCGTCCCCCTCGCCGGCGCGCTCCACCTTGATGACGTCCGCGCCAAACCAGGCCAGCAACTGGGTGCAGGTCGGGCCGGACTGGACGTGGGTGAAATCGAGGATGCGGACGCCGTCTAATGCTTTACTCATGAAATTCCTGCCTGGAAGTTGAAATAGGGGGCTCAAACCCGGTTCCGGCAGCATTTGCGGCCGGCTCAACCCCTATGTTAATCACTGGGTCCATGCGTTCAGGTTCAGGCAGTTTTGCCTGGGCCAGTGAGCTGCATTTCAAGTTCCGTCAGGCGTTTTTTCAGGTTTCGCTCCTCGGCAAAACGGCTGGTTTCGTCGCGAATCACGGCCACAATCGCCGACACCTTGCCGTCACCGGTTTGAAGCAGGGCCACGGTGAAGGCGATGGACAGGGTGTGCCCGTCCTTGTGGACCGCAGGGACACGCAGAACATCGTTGCCATAACGGGTTATTCCGGTGGCCATGGTCTTGTGGTAGCCGTCCCAGTGACGCTGCTGCTGGCGCTGGGGGATGATGATGTCCAGCGACTGGCCCAGCGCTTCGTTTTCGGTGAAACCAAACATGCGCTCGGCCGCGGGATTCCACAGGGTGATGGCGCCGCCGGCGTCGGAGGCGACGATGGCATCCCCCACCGCCTCGACGAGTTGCTTCAGGTCGGTTGTTGTTTGCATAAGTCCTGTCCTGGTGCTGGCAAATAAGCTGGCAGATATGCCTCAAAGAAAGACGGCGCTCAATTTGAACGCCGTCTTGTCATGCCTTCACGGTCAAGGCCTCAAGCCCCGGTGTTCAGACCGCTTTGGCTGCGTGGATGGCTGCGATCTGGTCCTTGCTGTAACCGAGTTCGGCCAGAACTTCGTCGGTATGTTCGCCCAGCAGGGGCGACGCCGTCACTTCAGGCTTGGTGTCAGAGAACTTGATGGGGCTGCCGACGGTGAAGTAGCTGCCGCGCACCTTGTGCGGCACTTCGACGATGGAGCCGCTCTTGCGCAGCGACTCGTCGTGCAGCAGTTCCTTCATCGACAACACGGGCGCGCAGGGAATATCAAACTTGCGGAAGACGTCCACGGCTTCGAACTTGGTCTTGTCAGCGATGAATGCTTCAATCGTGGCGAAGATGTCCATGATGTGCGGCTGGCGTGCCTTGGCCGTGGTGTAGGCGGGGTCGGTTTTCCACTCTGGTTTGCCCAGCGCGTCGCAGATCGGCTCCCAGGCATGGCCCTGGACCGTGAAATAGATATAGGCGTTGGGGTCGGTCTCCCAGCCCTTGCACTTCAGAATCCAGCCGGGTTGTCCACCACCGCCGGCATTGGCGCCACGCGGCACCACGCCGTCCTTGAAGGCTTCCATTTCATGCGGGTATTGCGGGTACTCTTCCAGGTAGCCGAGGTTGTCCAGACGCAACTGGTCGCGCATTTTGACGCGGCACAGGTTGAGCACACTGTCCTGCATGGACACGGCGACCTTCTGGCCCTTGCCGGTCTGCTGGCGGCCGATATAGGCAGTCAGGATACCGATGGCCAGGTGCATGCCGGTATTGCTGTCGCCCAAAGCGGCGGACGAAATGGTGGGGCCTGAGTTCTCGCCCTTCCAGTAGCCGGTGGTGGAGGCTGCGCCGCCTGCGCACTGGGCCACGTTTTCGTAAACCTTCAGGTCTTCGTAGTGGTGCCCGTCAGAGAAACCCTTGACGGATGCCAGAATCATTTTCGGGTTGAGCGACTGGATGTGTTCCCAGGTAAATCCCATACGGTCCAGCGCGCCGGGGCCGAAATTCTCGACCATCACGTCGGATTCCTTGATGAGCCGCTCCAGCACTTCCTTGCCTTCGGGCTTTTTGGTGTCCAGCGTCAGGCCGCGCTTGTTGCTGTTGAGCATGGTGAAGTAAAGCGCGTCAGCGCCTTCGATGTCACGCAACTGGCTTCGGGTAACGTCGCCGGAGCCCGGACGCTCGACCTTGATCACGTCAGCGCCGAACCAGGCCAGCATCTGGGTACATGCCGGACCGGCCTGGACGTGGGTGAAGTCGATGATTTTGATGCCTGCGAGTGGTTTGTTGCTCATTTGATTTCTCCTAAAGGTGACTCGGGTTACTTCTTTTTGGCGCTTTGCGGGTTCAGGCTGGTGATTCGGCCACTTTCCGTTCCCGCGGTTTCGTCAATGATGGCATTGATCAGGGTCGGTTTGCGCGACTTGATGGCTTCTTCCATGGCGCGGCGCAATTCGGCCGGGGTGGTGGCTTGCACGCCGACGCCACCGAAGGCTTCCATCATTTTGTCGTAACGTGCGCCCTTGACGAACACCAGGGGTGACGGATCCTTGCCGCCGGTTACATTCACTTCATCGCCGCGGTAGACGCCGTTGTTGTTCATGACGACGATGCAGACCGGCAGGTTGTAGCGGCAGATGGTTTCGACTTCCATGCCGGAAAAACCAAAGGCGCTGTCACCCTCGATGGCGATGACCGGCTGATCGCTTTCCACGGCGGCAGCCACGGCGAAGCCCATGCCGATGCCCATGACGCCCCAGGTGCCGACGTCCAGGCGCTTGCGCGGCTTGTACATGTCGACGATGCTGCGGGTGAAGTCCAGCGCGTTGGCGCCTTCGTTGACCAGCATCGCGTCCGGGTTGGCCTTGACGATGTCGCGCACCACGTTGAGCGAGCTGTGGTAGTTCATCACAGCCGGGTTCTTCGCCAGCGTTTCTGCCATCTTGGCGACGTTCTTGTTCTTGCGGTCGGCGACGGCGCTGGTCCATTCGGCCGGGGCCTTGGCCCAGCCGGAGCCGATGCCAGCGAGCAGGGCCGAGACGCAGGAACCTATGTCTCCGACCAGCGGGGCGTCTATGGCCACATTGCTGTCAGCCTCAGTCGGGGAGATGTCGATCTGGATGAACTTCTGGCCACCGGCGTTTTTGTGGCCCTGACCGCCCCAGGTCTTGCCCTTGCCATGCGAGAGCAGCCAGTTCAGGCGCGCGCCGACCAACAGCACCACGTCGGCTTCCGGCAGCACGAAGGAGCGGGCGGCCGAGGCACACTGTTCATGGGTGTCGGGCAGGATGCCCTTGGCCATGGACATGGGCAGGTAGGGGATGCCGGTCTTCTCGACCAGGGCCTTGATGTCGGCGTCGGCCTGGGCGTAAGCGGCGCCCTTGCCCAGCAGGATCAGGGGCTTCTTGGCGCTCTTGAGCAGGTCCAGGGCGCGCTTGACGGCATCCGGGGCCGGGATCTGGCGCGGGGCGGCATCGATCACCTTGATCAGCGAAGCCTTGCCTGCCGCGGCGTCCATGGCCTGGCCGAACAGCTTGGCGGGCAGGTCCAGGTACACACCGCCGGGGCGGCCGGAAACGGCGGAGCGGATGGCGCGGGCGATGCCCACACCGATGTCTTCGGCATTGAGCACGCGGAAGGCGGCCATGCACAGGGGCTTGGCGATGGCAAGCTGGTCCATCTCCTCGTAGTCACCCTGTTGCAGTTCGACGATTTCGCGCTCGCACGAGCCGCTGATCAGGATCATGGGGAAGCAGTTGGTGGTGGCGTTGGCCAGCGCGGTCAAGCCGTTCAGGAAGCCGGGGGCGGACACCGTCAGGCAGATGCCGGGCTTGCCAGTCATGAAGCCGGCGGCGGCGGCCGCGTTGCCAGCGTTTTGCTCATGGCGGAACGAAATCACGCGCATGCCTTCAGCCTGCATCTTGCGGGTCAGGTCCGTGACCGGAATGCCCGGCAGGCCGTAGATGGTGGTGAGGCCGTTGAGTTTCAGGGCGTCGATGACTAGTTGAAAGCCGTCAGTCTGTTCTGTTGATTGAGTGTCGTTGGTCATGATGGATGTCTCTTCATTTGACTTCGGTAAGGAGGGAGCAACAAGGCTGGCAGCATCAGGTGCACCAAAAGACCCGCTGGGCAAAATCAGGGTTTTCCATTGCGGATCCGCCTCCCTGGTTCTTGTGCCCGGACGGGTCTTTTACACCGTCGGGGTATCATAGGAATCGATTCGGGTTTCTCTATTGACCACGGTCAATTTTCGTTGTATTTGGCGCCCCCGAATGCGGCTGAAATCCGGTTCTGCTCCAACCCTAAGTCGTCATGCTGTCTGTACAAAACCATCCCGATAGAAATGTCATTCGTGTCCAGTTGGGACAAAACCTCGTCCTCAAGGGAATGACGGCGGAGCAGAGCGCTGAACTGGAGTCTTGCCTGGTCATCGTCGACGCCCAGAAAGGCGACACGCTGCTGCATCAGGGGGCCCATGAGATGGAGCAATATTTCATCCTCGAAGGCATCCTCAAACGCGTCGTCACCAACCAGGAAGCCAAGGAGATGATCCTACGTTTCGCCGATGAACGCGACATGGAAACCAGCTATGCCGCCTGGCGGCTGGGGACGCCCACGCCCTACAGCACCGTTTGTGTGACCAAGGTCAGGGTGGCCAAGCTGCCGCTGACGGACTGGGTGGCTTTCCTGGAGCGGCATTACGAAATCAAGCAGTCCTTCGAGTACTACGTCATGCGCCTCATGAGCGAAATCATGGCGCACACCATCACCCTGCATCTGCTGGATGCGCCGGGGCGTGTCAAGCGCTTCCTGCGCAAACATCCCGAGCTGTTCGACCGCATCCCGAAGAAGGAACTGGCGTCCTACATGAACCTCTCGGCAGAAACCCTGAGCCGGCTCAAGCAGCGCGGAAAAATCTGACGGCGTGATCGGCGCCGCCATAAAAAAAGCCGGGTGATGTACCCGGCTTTTTTGTGGTCGCGTGGCTGTCAGTCCACGGGTTGCTCTGCGGCAAACTCATCCTTCTTCGGCGGGCGAACCTTCGCGATCAGCCGGGAGATCAGCGGCCAGAGCAGCAACACCAGGGCCAGTGTCGTGATGCCGCCGACCAGCCAGTTGGACCAGAGAATCGACATCTCGCCCTGGGAAACCAGCATCGCCTGGCGGAAGGCGTCTTCGGCCTTGTCACCCAGCACCAGGGCAAGAACCAGCGGCGCCAGCGGATAGTCCAGCTTCTTGAAGAGGTAGCCAATGATGCCGAACAACATCATGAACCAGATGTCCAGCATGGCGTTGTGAACCGTGTAGGCGCCGATGGCGCAGATCACGACGATCACGGGTGCAATGATGGAAAACGGTATGCGCAGGATGGATGCAAACAGCGGCACCGTGGTCAGCACGACGATCAGGCCGACCAGGTTACCCAGGTACATGCTGGCGATCAGGCCCCAGACAAAGTCCTTTTGCTCGGTAAAGAGCAGCGGGCCAGGCTGCAGGCCCCAGATCAGCAGGCCACCGAGCAGAACGGCTGCCGTGGGCGAACCGGGAATGCCCAGGGCCAGCATGGGCAGCAGGGCGCTGGTACCGGCAGCGTGGGCGGCGGTTTCAGGGGCAACAATGCCTTCGATTTCGCCTTTGCCGAAGTTTGCGCCGTTTTTGGACATCTTCTTGGCCACGCCATAACTCATGAACGAAGCCGGGGTCGCGCCGCCGGGGGTGATGCCCATCCAGATGCCGATCATCGAGCTCCGGAGCGACGTCGCCCAGTATTTCGGCAGTTTTTTCCAGGTCTGGAACACCACCTTGGCGTTGATCTTGGCCGTCTTGCCGGAGAAGGCCAGGCCTTCTTCCATGGACAGCAGGATTTCACCAATACCGAACAGGCCAATCACGGCGATCAGGAAGTCGAAACCACGCATCAGGTCGGGAATGCCGAAGGTCAGGCGCAACTGGCCGGTGACCGTGTCCATGCCGACGGCGGCCAGCGAAAAGCCGATGCACATCGAGGCCAGGATTTTGAACGGTGAACCCTTGCCCATGCCCACGAAGCTGCAGAAGGTCAGAAGATAGACCGCAAAAAATTCAGGCGGGCCGAACTCCAGCGCAAACTCGGCGACCAGCGGTGCCAGGAAGGTGATCATCACCACTGCAACAAAGGCGCCGATGAATGATGAGGTGAACGCCGTGGTCAGTGCCTCTCCTGCGCGCCCGTCCTGGGCCATGGGGTAGCCGTCGAAGGTGGTCGCTACAGACCAAGGCTCGCCCGGAATGTTGAACAGGATGGAGGTGATGGCACCGCCGAACAGGGCACCCCAGTAAATACACGACAGCATGATGATCGCCGAGGTCGGCGGCATGGTGAAGGTCAGAGGCAGCAGGATGGCCACGCCGTTGGCGCCGCCTAGGCCGGGCAACACCCCGATCAGCACGCCAAGGATGATGCCCACAAACATCAGGAGGATGTTCATAGGCGTCAATATGACGCTGAATCCGTGAAAAAGCGCGTTTATTTCGTCCATGGAGATAGTCAGTCGTTAAAGTTTCGGTGGGCTGGCGCTGAGTCGGCTTAGTAGCCGAGGAAACTCAAGGGGTCCAGGGTGCCCTTGAACAGGGGCACCTTGAACCAGACCTCGAACATGAAGAAAAACAGCGTGTTCACGCTCAGTGCGGCGATGATGCTTTTGATCGGGGAGAACTTGCCCAGAATAATCATGAACAGGGCGATGTAGACGGCTGAGGCCACGTACAGCCCGACAAACTGGACGGCCAGCACATAAACCAGCGCCGGCAGGAACACGGAAAGAACGCGTTTGAGCTGCACGCTGTCCACAAAGATCTCGGTGTTCCGGTTCTTGCCGGCCAATGCCTGGTACATGATGCCGGCGCCGGAAATGCACAGCACAATCCCGATGTAAAAGGGGAAATAACCGGCACCGGGCCCGTCGGTGGTCCAGCCCGCGCCCAATGCGTGGCTGCTGAAAACGACCACAACGCCCATGATCAGAACGCAACAAGCGACGATCGCTTCAATGACGTTCGTGGCGACGCCCGTGCGGTGCAGGGCACCGGATTCTTGGTTTGGCTCCATGAGCAACTCCGTTGGATATAAGCGCCCCGGAACAGGGCGAACTTGAATTGAGAGTCGGGTCGGCGAACCGCCGCCCGACGAGAAACCCCGCGAACGGGGGTTTCATTTTTTATTTCGCGAGGAAACCGGCTTGTTTCATCAGCTCGCGATGACGGTTCTCGGCGCTGCCGAGCCATTTGTTGAAATCCTCGCCGGTCAGTGCGGTCTGGTTGAAGGCACCGGTTTCCATGTAGGCTTTCCAGTCCGGCGTGGCCCGGATCTTGGCGAACATGTCGAGGTAGAAGTCCACATGCTCCTTGGAAACGCCAGGCGCCATGAAGATGCCGCGCAACATGGTGTAGTCGGTGGGGACACCGGCTTCCTTGCAGGTCGGGATGTCGGCCCACGACTGGGTGTCGGTCACTTTTGTCGTGTAGGTCATGCGCTTTTCGTCGAACACGCACAGGGCGCGCAATTTGCCGGCACGCCACTGGGCGACGGCCTCGATCGGGTTGTTCACTGTGGAATCCAGGTGTTTGCCCACCAGTTGCACTGCCACTTCGCCGCCGCCCTTGTAGGGAACGTAGATGAACTTCGTGCCAGTGGCCTGCTCGATACCGACGGTGATGATCTGGTCTTCCTGCTTGGAGCCGGTCCCGCCCATCTTGATCTTGCTGGGGCCGGCTGCTTTCACGGCTGCCAGGTAGTCCTTGGCGTTTTTGTGCGGGCTTTCTGCGTTGACCCACAACACGAACTGGTCGAGCGCCAGCATCGACACCGGGGTCATGTCGCGCCAGTTGAAGGGAACGCCTGTTGCCATGGGGGTTGTGAACAGGTTGGACAAGGTGATGATGATTTTGTGCGGATCACCCTTGGAGCCCTTGACTTCCAGGAAGCCTTCGGCACCTGCGCCGCCGGACTTGTTCACCACGATCAGCGGTTCTTTCATCAACTTGTGTTTGATGACGATGCCCTGGATCAACCGGGCCATCTGGTCGGCGCCGCCGCCCGTGCCCGCGGGGACAACGAACTCGACCGGCTTGGTGGGTTCCCAGGCCGCGTGTGCCGGAACGGTT
>JAUXPP010000080.1 GCA_030683705.1 Polaromonas sp.
GATGAGCTTTGCCGACATCGAGAAGAAGATCGCCGAATACGGTGTGAAGGCGCGCGACGGCAAGCTGGGCATCGAAGAGATGACCGGCGGCACCTTCTCGATCTCCAACGGCGGTGTGTTCGGCTCCATGCTGTCCACCCCCATCATCAACCCGCCGCAGTCGGCCATCCTCGGCGTGCACGCGACCAAGGACCGTGCCGTGGTCGAAAACGGCCAGATCGTGGTGCGTCCGATGAACTACCTGGCGATGAGTTACGACCACCGCATCGTGGACGGCCGCGAAGCCGTGCTTGGCCTGGTGGCGATGAAGGAAGCGCTGGAAGACCCCGCACGCCTGCTGTTTGACATCTGATGCTGGCCCGGGGAAACGAGGTCCGTAAATGAGAGTCCTGAAATTCCTTCTCGTGCTCTTCAGCGTCCTGGTCGCCGGCTGCACTGTCCCCATGGGAAAAAGTGTTGGCGAACTGGATGCGTCTTATGCGGGACAACAACTCGTGGTCTATCGCCCCCTTGACAAGGGCGGTCTTTATTTCCCCGGTGTATTGAACGGGAAGGAGCTCAAAAGCTCCCTGACCCGTGGAAGCGTCGTGCTGGAGGGTCTTCCGGAGGGACCCAGCAAATTCACGGTGGTGTTGCCACCCCTGCAGCCGGGCTCGGTGGTCAAGGCCAACGTTCTGGCCTTCGATACCAAACCCGGAGAACGCAAATTCATCCGGGTGCGCCTGGTGAATTTTGAAGAGTCCGCGGGTCTCACCTTTCTGCTGGGCCCGGGCATAGGCACCTGGACTTTTGCAGTTGAGGAAGTTGATCCGGCGACCGCGGTCGCTGAGATACGGGACTTGAAGTTCGCCAATTAATATCCAGATTATTCAGAGTAAACCATGTCCAAACAATTCGACGTCATCGTCATCGGCGGCGGCCCCGGCGGCTACATTGCCGCCATCCGTGCCGCCCAACTGGGTTTCAACGTCGCCTGTATCGACGAGTGGAAAAACGCCAAGGGCGGCCCGGCGCTGGGCGGCACCTGCACCAATGTCGGCTGTATCCCGTCCAAGGCGCTGCTGCAGTCCTCGGAACATTTCGACCATGCCAGCCACCACTTCGCCGAACACGGCATAGCGGTCAAGGGTCTGGAACTCGACGTCGCGAAGATGCTGGCTCGCAAGGACAACGTCGTCAAGCAGAACAACGACGGCATCGTCTACCTGTTCAAGAAGAACAAGGTCACCTTCTTCCATGGCCGCGGCTCTTTTGCCGCAGCCAAGGATGGTCTCTATGACATCAAGGTAGCTGGCGCTGCCGAAGAAACCATCTCCGGCAAACATGTCATCGTGGCCACCGGCTCCAGCGCGCGCGCCTTGCCGGGTGCGCCGTTTGACGAAGAGAACATTCTGTCGAACGACGGTGCGCTGCGCATCGCTGCGGTTCCGAAAAAACTGGGCCTGATCGGCTCGGGCGTGATCGGCCTCGAGATGGGTTCGGTCTGGCGCCGCCTTGGCGCCGAAGTCACGGTGCTGGAAGGCCTGCCGACCTTTCTCGGTGCGGTGGACCAGCAGATTGCCAAGGAAGCCAAAAAGGCCTTCGACAAGCAGGGCCTGAAAATCGCGCTGGGCGTGAAGGTCGGTGAAGTCAAGAGCAGCAAGAAGGGCGTCACGGTCGCCTACACCGACGCCAAGGGTGAAGCGCAGACCCTGGACGTGGACAAACTGATCATCTCGATCGGCCGGGTCGCCAACACCGAGGGCCTGAATCCCGAGGCCGTGGGCCTGAAACTCGACGAACGCGGCGCCGTGGTGGTCGATGACGAGTGCAAAACCAATTTGCCCCACGTCTGGGCCGTGGGCGATGTGGTGCGCGGTCCCATGCTCGCGCACAAGGCCGAGGAAGAAGGTGTGGCGGTGGCCGAGCGCATCGCCGGCCAGCACGGCCACGTCAACTTCAACACGATTCCCTGGGTGATTTACACCAACCCCGAAATCGCCTGGGTCGGCCAGACCGAGGAACAGCTGAAGGCGGCAGGACGCGCCTACAAAGCCGGCACCTTTCCCTTCATGGCCAACGGCCGCGCGCGCGCGCTGGGCGATACCACCGGCATGGTCAAGATGCTGGCCGATGCCGCCACCGACGAGATCCTCGGCGTGCACATCGTCGGGCCGATGGCCAGCGAACTGATCGCCGAGTGTGTGGTGGCCATGGAGTTCCGTGCCAGCTCGGAAGACATCGCCAGAATCTGCCATGCCCACCCTTCGCTCAGCGAGGCGACCAAGGAAGCGGCCCTGGCTGTCGATAAACGCACGCTGAATTTCTGAGCGCGCTGGTCGACAGCACGATGTCCGTCCGTTCGGAGTACGCGTCTGAGCTGAAGACGAGGGGTTATGTCAGCGATCCTGCGCAGTTGCGCGCGGTCGCGGCCCTGGAGCGTTGCGCCACCGAGTGGGCCGCGTTCAAGGAAAAACGCTCCAACCCCTTGAAAAAGCTGATCAACCGGCCCGACATTCCGCGGGGTGTCTACATGTACGGCGGCGTCGGGCGCGGCAAGAGCTTTCTGATGGACTGCTTTTACAACGCGGTTCCCCTCAAACGCAAGACGCGGCTGCACTTTCATGAGTTCATGCGTGAAGTGCATCGAGAGTTGCGCGACCTGCAGGGCACGGCCAATCCGCTGGACGAGTTGGGCCGGCGGATTGCAAAGCGTTACCGGCTGATCTGCTTTGACGAATTTCATGTCGCCGACATCACCGATGCGATGATTTTGCATCGCCTGCTCAGTGCGCTGTTCGACAACGGGGTCGGCTTTGTCACCACCTCCAATTTTCACCCCGACGAGTTGTACCCGAACGGCATGCACAGGGAGCGCATCTTTCCGGCGATTGAACTTCTCAAGCAAAATCTGGAAGTTCTGAGTGTGGACAACGGCACCGACTACCGCCGGCGCACGCTGGAGCAGGTGAGGCTCTACCACACACCGCTGGGACCGGCGGCAGACGCCGAAATGACGGAAACGTTTGAACGCCTGGCCGAGTCCCAGGATGAGTCCCCTGTGCTGCAGATCGAATCCCGCCAGATCCAGGCCCGGCGCAAGGCAGGGGGTGTGGTGTGGTTCGACTTCAAGACCCTGTGCGGCGGACCCCGTTCGCAAAACGATTACCTGGAGATCGCAACCCAGTTCCACACGGTGTTGCTCAGCGATGTCCCTTACATGCCGGTGCGCATGGCTTCGGAGGCCAGGCGCTTTACCTGGCTGGTGGACGTGCTTTACGACCGCCGGGTAAAGTTGATCATGTCGGCGGAGGTGCCGCCAGAAGCGTTGTACACGGAAGGCCCCCTGGCGCACGAGTTTCCAAGAACCATTTCGAGGCTCAATGAGATGCAATCCGCGGAATTTCTGGCGACTGAGCGGCGCGACGTGGACACCACCCTCACATGAAAAAAACACTTCTTTTCCTGCTTATGTTGACATCCAGTCTCCTGGCGGCAGCGCAACCCGGGGAAGATCTCTTCTTTGCGGCTGCGCAGAAGGAACGCGACCGCATCAACGCAGAGCGCCTGTCGCTGGAGGCCGGTTTCGACCGGGAAGACGCAGCTTGTTACAAGAAGTTCTTTACCAACAGTTGCCTCAAGGAAGTCCAGCTGCGGCGGCGTGCAGCCATCGCCCTGCTGCGGCAGCAGGAGGTTGCCCTGAACGACAGGGAGCGCAAGGAAAAGGCCGCCGCGCAGATTCAGAAAACCGAGGAAAAATCGTCGCCTGAAGCGCTGCGCCAGGCTGCCGAGCGCCGCGACCAGGCCCTGCAGGAAACGCGGGAACGCGTGGAGCGGTCGCAGCAAAAGGCCGATGAGCGAGGGGTGCTGAAGCAGAACGAGGCCCTCAACGCCGCCGAGACCGCGAAAAAAGCGCAAGCCTCCCAGCAAAGGGCGCAAGCGCGCGTGGAGCAAAAGGCCACCGTTGCCGAGGAAGTCAAAAAATACAATGACAAGCAGCAAGAGGTGAAGGAGCGCAAGGCGAGCCGCGAGCAGAAACAGCGCGAGCAGACCAAGCCGCCGGCCAAGTCCCTGCCTACGCCTCCCTAGCGGCCCCGCAGCTTACTCGAGGGCTTCCAGCTTGACGATGACCAGGGACAGGTTGTCGCCGCCGCCGTGGGCGCGCGACCGGGCTTTCTGGATCAGGAATTCGGTGGCTTCCCGCGGTGACAGCATGGACAGCGCTGACCCCATTTCGCTGGGGCTGAAATAGTGCCATACGCCATCGCTGCAGGCGATCAGGGAATCTCCGGGGCGCATTTGCGGTATGAAGTGCGGCGTGATGGGCGGGCCTTCCTCGGTGCCCAGGCAGCCCATCAGGATGTTCGATTGCGGATGAACGTTGGCTTCGTCTTCCGTGATCTCCCCCTTGTCAACCAGCGTCTGCACATAGGAATGGTCGATGGTGCGCTTGACCAGCTTGGCTCCATGAAAATGGTAGACGCGTGAATCGCCGGCATGCACCCAGTGGCAATCGCCGGCCGGGTTGATCAAAAACGCAGCCAGCGTGCTGTGCGGTTCCTGCTCGGCGGAAATGGCCGTCAGCTTGATGACGGTGTGCGCTTCCTCGACCAGTTGCCGGAGCATGGCCGCCGCATCATCACTGGCCGGCGCATAACGCTCGAACAGCTGCTTGGCGGTCATCATGACCTGGTCCGAGGCCTTGCGCCCGCCGCTGCGTCCGCCCATGCCGTCGGCGACGATGCCCAGCATGCAGCCGGCAATGCGTGGATGGCTGATCAGGGCGACCTGATCCTGCTGATAGTCGCGGTCTCCCTTGTGGATACCGGTGGACGCTGTGATTCGATAACCTTTGGACATCTTGGCATGGGTCGAGTCATGTGGACTCGATTTATCTCCGTATTGGACGTATTATCAGATGAAGCAGCCCGCGCGGACAAAAAACCTTGGACCTGAATTTACACTCCCCGGAGCGCCGGCTGATTGAGCTCAAGATCGAGCACGCTGACCTCAATGCCCTGGTCGACATCACCTCCCATGCCATTCCGATCGACGAGCTGATGCTCAGGCGCCTGAAAAAACGCCGCCTGCTGTTGCGTGACCAGATCGCCCAGCTGGAGTTGTCGCTGGATCCTCCCGAGCCCGCCTGATGGATCTGGCGTCCCAGGTACTGGCGGCCTTCGCCCCTGACGGGGTGTTGTCGCGCGCCACCGACCACTTTGTTCCCCGCAGCGGGCAAACCGACATGGCGCTCGCCGTGGCGCAAGCCATTGAAGGCGCCTACCCGCTGGTTGTCGAGGCCAGCACCGGCGTCGGCAAGACCTTTTCCTATCTGGTGCCGGCGCTGCTCAGCGGGGAGCGTGTGCTGCTGTCGACCGCGACCAAGGCGCTGCAGGACCAGCTGTTCGGGCGGGACCTGCCGGCCCTGGTCAAGGCGCTCGGTGTCCCTGTCAGCACGGCGCTGCTGAAGGGACGCGGCAGTTACCTGTGCCTGCACCGCATGGAGATGGCCCGCCAGGACCCGGCCTTCCCCGAGCGCACCTCGCTGGGCGCGCTTGCCAAGGTGGAGAAGTGGGCGCAGGGGACCGCGACCGGTGACCTGGCTGAGCTGCCCGGCCTGGACGAACGCTCCCCGGTGATTCCCTGGGTGACCTCCACGCGTGAAAACTGCCTGGGGTCGCAGTGCCCGCGATTTCGGGCCTGTCATGTCAACCTGGCCCGCCGCGAGGCGATGGCCGCCGATGTGGTGGTGATCAACCACCACCTGTTTTTTGCCGACCTGACGGTGCGCGAATCGGGCATGGCCGAATTGCTGCCGACGGTGCGCATTGCCATTTTTGACGAAGCGCACCAGCTCAATGAAACCGGGGTGCAGTTTCTGGGCCGGAACCTGTCGACCGGCCAATTGCTTGATTTTTCGCGCGACATGCTGGCCACCGGGCTGCAACTGGCGCGGGGCCTGGTGGACTGGCAGGCCTTGTCAGGCGCCACCGAGCACGCTGCGCGCGATCTGCGTTTGTCCGTGGGCAAGGCGTATCCGGGCAGCAAGCTGCGCTGGAACGAGGTGGTGCCCGAAGGGCTGGATGCCGGCGAGTGGACGGCCGCGCTGGCTGCCATCGGCAGCTCGCTGGATGCCGCCTGCGCCGCCCTGGCAAGCGTCACCGAACTGGCGCCTGACTTCGTGCGCCTGCAGGAGCGCGCGCTCGAGCTGGCAGAACGTGCGAAGGCTTTTTCAGCGTCCCCCGAGCCGGGCGGGGTCCGGTGGCTGGATGTGGGCACGCAGTTGCGCCTGGTGGAGTCGCCGCTGGACATTGCGAAGGCGATCCATGCACGGGTGTTCGCCGACACGACGGCGGCGGCGAAGTCCTGGATCTTCACGTCGGCCACGCTGGGTGACGACGAGCGCCTGAGCTGGTTCACCGGCCCCTGCGGGCTGGCGGATGCGACGGTGCTGCGGGTCGGCAGCCCGTTTGACTATGCGCGCCAGGCGGCTTTTTACGTGCCGCGCAACTTTCCCAAACCGGGTGACCCGGCCCATACCGCCGCCGTGGCCGCATCGGCGGCGCAATGGGCGCACCGGCTGGGCGGGCGCACCATGGTGCTGACCACCACGCTGCGTGCATTGCGCGCCATCGGCGACGCCCTGCAGGCGGCTTTCGACGGCGCCGGCGACATCGAGGTGCTGGTGCAGGGGGCGCTGCCCAAACGGGTGCTGATCGAACGCTTCCGCCGGGGAGACCAGGGTGGAGGGCGTCCCTGCGTGCTGGTCGCGTCTGCCTCGTTCTGGGAGGGCATCGATGTGCCCGGCGACGCGCTGCAACTGGTGATCATCGACAAGCTGCCTTTCCCGCCGCCCAACGACCCCATGGTGGAAGCCAAGTCGCGCGCACTGGAGGCCGAGGGGAAAAGCGCGTTCAACGACTACTTCCTTCCCGAAGCTGCGGTGGCGCTGAAGCAGGGGGCCGGCAGGCTGATCCGCCGCGAAACCGACCAGGGGGTGCTGGTGATTTGCGACAGCCGGCTGGCCGTCATGGGTTATGGCAAGCGCCTGCTGCGGGCCTTGCCGCCCATGCAACGGCTGGCTTCGGAAGACGAACTGAACGAACGACTGGACCTGCTTACCAGAAGCGGTACCACGGCGTCTCAACCGACCTGAATCCCTTGGTCAGGTACTCGCTCTGCGGGTAGCTTTTTTCCATCACGCGCTTGGCGTCGTCACGCAGCTGGGCCATGCCGAGCGCGTCGTAGGACTTGTACAGGATGAACAGCGCGTCTTCCAGCACCGGCACGTCGCGGTATTCCGTCAGGGCGGTCTGGGCGCGGTTGATGGCCGAAATGTAGGCACCGCGCGTGTAGTAGTAGCGCGCCACATGGACTTCATATTGCGCCAGCGAGTTGACGATGTAGGTCATGCGCAGCCGGGCATCGGCCGAGTACTTCGATTCGGGAAAGCGGTTGACCAGCTCCTTGAAGGCTTCGAACGACTCCTTCGCGGCCTTCTGGTCGCGCTCCGACAGGTCCTGCTTGTACAGGAAACTGAACAGCCCCAGGTTATCGTTAAAGCTCACCAGGCCCTTCAGGTACAGGGCGTAATCGATGGCCGGGCTGGACGGATGCAGCTTCATGAAGCGGTCCAGCGTGGCCTGGGCCTGCGCCTGTTCGCCACCCTTGTACTGGGCGTAGGCTTTTTCAAGTTGGGCCTGCTGGGCCAGCGGCGTGCCGGCAGCCCGGCCTTCCAGCTTTTCAAACAGCGGAATGGCCTTGTCGTAAGCGCCAGAGTTCGCTTCGTCGCGGGCCTCGGCATAAATCTTGTTCGGACTCCAGGCGGCGGTCGGGTCCTTGACGGCAGTCGACGAACAGGCGGACAGCAGGGCAACGCCGGCCAGGAGGGCGGCCGCAAAAGGGGCTGTGGCGGGAACAACCGATAATTTGGTGGAAAACATCGCAATTGATCCTGTTAATGACTGATTCTGTACAAAGCAAATTGATTATATCGAGCGCCGTTGCTGCGGAGGAGTTGTCCGACGAGATCACCGACGAACTGGAGGCTGGCGCCGCGTTCGAGTTGCGCCAGGTCGTCGTGCCTGCGGTCAGTCATGGGGAGCGCCTGGACCGCACACTGGCGCAGGCGGTACCGGAATTTTCCCGCAGCTATTTGCAGCAACTGATAGAAGCCGGGGCCGTGCAGCTCAACGGCACCGTGCTCACCAAGTCCTCGGCGCGCGTGAAGGCCGGCAACACCCTGCAGATCGAGCTCAAGCCCACGCCACAAAGCAAGGCCTTCAAGCCTGAAGCCATGGCGCTGGAGATTGTTTTCGAGGATGACTATCTGCTGGTGGTGAACAAGCCGGCCGGGCTGGTGGTGCACCCGGCACCCGGCAACTGGAGCGGCACGCTGCTCAACGGCCTGCTGGGGCGCGATCCCGAGGCCGGCACCTTGCCGCGCGCCGGGATTGTGCACCGGCTGGACAAGGACACCAGCGGCCTCATGGTCGTGGCGCGCAAGCGCCAGGTGATGGATCAACTGGTGGCCATGATTGCGGCCAGAACGGTCAGCCGCGAGTACCTGGCGCTGGCCCACGGCGACTGGGTGGGGCCCGCCGCACGCCAGGTGGAGGCGCCCATAGGCCGTGATCCCCGCAATCGCCTGCGCATGGCGGTGGTGGATCTGGAGAGGAATTCCGGCAAGACTGCGTCCACCGGCATTTTCCGGCTGGCCAGCGAAGGCGGCTTTTGCCTGGTCCGCTGCAAATTGCAGACCGGCCGCACCCACCAGATCCGTGTGCACATGGCCTCTATCGGTCATCCGCTGGTGGCGGACGAGGTCTATGGCGGGCGACCGGCAGCGGGCCTGACGCGGCAGGCCCTGCACGCGTGCCGGCTGGCGTTCGAGCATCCCGTGACGCATGCGGCGCTGGAGTTCCTGTCGCCCTTGCCGGCTGATCTGGCGGCGGCCGTGGCCGGGGTGGGGCTGGGATACAATCAAGGCCAGTAGTCTTCTGCTACCCGCACATGGCGCGCCCTGATGAAGTGCTAGCGCATGAATGTGAACTGCGCCGCCCGGCGCCTTGACCCTCGATTACTTTCGGAACCAAGACCATGAATACGACGGATGCGAAGCGCGTCCTCGAAACGGCACTTATTTGCGCGCAGCAGCCCCTGCCTGTGCGCGACATGGGTGTTTTGTTCAACGGGGCGCTCACGGCCGACACCCTGAAGCTGCTGCTTGACGAGCTGCAGAACGACTGGTCCGGGCGCGGCGTGGAACTGGTCCATGTGGCTACCGGCTGGCGTTTCCAGAGTCGTCCCGAGATGCGCGAGTTCCTCGATCGCCTGCACCCCGAGAAGCCGCCGCGCTACACCCGCGCCACCCTGGAGACCCTGGCCATCATTGCCTACCGGCAGCCGGTGACGCGCGGCGACATGGAAGACATCCGCGGGGTGACCATCAACAGCATGATCCTCAAGCAGCTCGAGGACCGCGGCTGGGTCGAGGTGATTGGTCACCGCGAAACCGTGGGACGGCCCGGCCTGTATGCCACCACGCGGCAATTTCTGGATGACCTCGGCGTCGAATCGCTGGACCAGTTGCCCGCGATGGACAACACCGCTGCCCAGGCCTCGATGCTGGAGCAGATCGAATTTGGCCTGGCCGGCGCGCCAGCCGGCGAGGGCGCCCCCGCGCTGCAAGCGCCTGCGCAAGTTCCCGACGATGGCATGACGGGAACTGAAGCACCCACCGATTCCGAGGCGGCGTTGGCCGCAGCCAGCCCTGCCGACCCGGCAGACTTCGACAGTTCGCAGGAAGCGCTGGCCACCGGCCAGGCCTCTGCTGATCCCCACGCCTGAACGACCATCGCATGAACCCCAACGACAATCCGGCTCCGGCCGCACCGGCCCCCCAGATTGAAGAGCCAAACAAGGTTCCGGCCCTTGTCCCGCATGCGCAGGGCGCTCCTGAATTGATAGCTGATGAGGGGGTGCCGGCGGCGGCCGCGGAAATGGTGCCGCCCCGCCAGACGCCGTCCGCCGGTGCGCCGGCCATCCGCTTCGAGGATGTCGTCACGGGTCAGTTCGACGCCGACGAGGAAGATGTCGGGGTGGAACTGGCCAAACGTGTCCTGTTGCCGCAGCCCGAAACCCCCAAATTGCACAAGGTGCTGGCCCAGGCCGGACTGGGGTCGCGCCTGGAAATGGAGCAGCTGATCCTGGAAGGGCGGATTTCGGTCAATGCCGAGCCCGCGCATATCGGCCAGCGCATCCAGTTCGGCGACACGGTCAAGGTCAACGGCAAGCCGATTCGGGTGCGCATCGATCCGCCGCCGCCGCGCGTGATCGCCTACCACAAGCCGGCCGGCGAGGTGGTGTCGCATGACGACCCGCAGAACCGGCCAACCGTGTTCCGCAAGCTGCCCAAGCTGTTCCAGGGCAAGTGGCAGTCGGTCGGACGGCTCGACCTGAATACCGAAGGCCTGCTGCTGCTGACCAGTTCGGGCGAATTGGCCAACAAGCTGATGCATCCGCGTTTCGGCCTGGAGCGCGAGTACGCGGTCCGGGTACTCGGCGCTCTCAACAACGAAGAAAAGAAGCGCCTGCTCGACGGCGTGCAGCTCGATGACGGCCTGGCCCAGTTCAGCACCATCGAGGCCGGCGGCGGCGAGGGCGCCAACTGCTGGTACCGTGTGACCATTTCCGAAGGCCGCAACCGCGAAGTGCGCCGCATGTTTGAGGCTGTGGGCCACGCCGTGAGCCGTCTGATCCGCATCCGTTACGGCGCCGTGGTGCTGCCGCGCGGCCTCAAGCGCGGTGCTTTTGTGGAACTCGACGAGCGTGACATCTTTGCCCTGACCAGCGCAGTCGGACGGTCCGAGTCCCGTGCCGACCCGCGCGGGCCGAAACCTGCAGCCGAAGCCGGTGAGGGTGGGGGCGAGGCGCGCCAGGGGCGCGGTCCGCGGCGCAACGACAAGCCGCGCGGTGGGCGTGGGCGCCCGGATGCCGGTGCAGGCCGGCCGCCGGAGCAAGCGCCGGCGACCGGGCAGGACGATGGCGAGGAGCACGGACCGCACGAGTTTCAGCCTCCGATGCCGCGCAAGGACGCGCCGCGTGACGCCAACCGGCGCCGCGGTGGCAAGGGCCGTGGGCCCGGCCCAGGCAATGGTGGCGCTGCGCCCAGGTCCGGCCCGTCCGGGAATTTCGGCGGCAATTCGGGTCAGGGCCAGCGGCGCCGCGACGACGGCGGTGGCCGCGGTGACCGCGCCGACAAGGGTCCCGGCGGTGCGCAACCCGATCCGATGAAGACCTCCTTCGGCTACATCGGCGCGGAAACCTTCACCCGCCAGCGTCAGGCCCAGGGCCAGCGGCGCGGTGGCGGCGGTGGCCAGGCAGGCGGCGGTGGCGGGGGCACGGGACCGCGTCGCGGCGGTCCGGGCGGCGGTGGCGGCAACCGCGGCGGCGGCAATCGGGGCAATGGCGGCGGAAACCGGGGCGGAAACCGCTGAATCCCCTTGTGGTCACGCGCATTTGCGCAACAGGGCAATAGCCGGCGGGTTAAAATCAGAGGCTTTATTCGATTTGAATAAATCCAAAAAAATCAAGGTTTAAGGAAATCTCATGGCGATCGAACGCACTCTCTCCATCATCAAGCCCGACGCAGTGGCAAAAAATGTCATCGGTCAAATCTACGCACGTTTCGAGGCCGCCGGCCTGAAAGTGGTGGCTGCCCGCATGGCCCACCTGTCGCGCGGTGAAGCCGAAGCCTTTTATGCCGTGCACAAGGAGCGTCCCTTCTTCAAGGACCTGGTCGAATTCATGATCTCCGGCCCCGTCATGATCTCCGCGCTGGAAGGCGAAAACGCCATCCTGAAACACCGCGACCTGATGGGCGCGACCGATCCCAAGAAGGCCGCTGCCGGCACCATCCGCGCCGACTTCGCCGACAGCATCGATGCCAACGCGGTGCACGGCTCCGACGCGACCGAAACTGCCCAGGTGGAGATCAGCTTCTTCTTCGCGGGCATGAACATCTATTCGCGTTGATATGGCCCCCACGCTTGTCGCTTCGCGTACTGCACTGCCCCCCGAGGGGGCCGTCGCTTGCTCGGGGCGGCCCTTCGCGGCGCGTGGGTGACGTCGACGCTTTCCTGACATGACCGCCAACCTGCTCGATTTCGATCTGGAAGGGCTGGCGGCCTTTTGCGAAGGGCTCGGGGAAAAACGTTTCCGGGCCACGCAGCTTTTCCGCTGGATCCACCAGAAAGGCGCGACAAATTTCGAGCAGATGACCGATCTGGCGAAGTCGCTGCGTGAAAAGCTTCCCGCCTCCGCCCACATCCAGGCCCTGAAGGTGGTGTCGCGCCACGATTCGGCCGACGGCACCATCAAGTGGCTGTTCGATGTCGGTGCCGGCGATGTGATCGAAACCGTTTTTATTCCCGAAGCCGACCGGGGCACCCTGTGCATTTCCTCGCAGGCGGGCTGCGCCGTCGGCTGCCGCTTTTGCTCCACCGGCCACCAGGGCTTCAGCCGCAATCTCACCACCGCCGAGATCGTCGGCCAGTTGTGGTTTGCCGAGCACTTCCTGCGCCAGCACCTCGGCAAGCGTGAGCGGGTGGTGTCCAACGTCGTGATGATGGGCATGGGCGAGCCCCTGCAGAACTATTCCCAGCTGCTCCCGGCCTTGCGCGTGATGCTGGACGACCATGCCTACGGCCTGTCGCGACGGCGCGTGACGGTGTCCACTTCCGGCGTGGTGCCCATGATGGATCGCCTTGCCCAGGATTGTCCGGTGGCGCTGGCGGTGTCGCTGCATGCGCCCGAAGACGCCCTGCGCAGCAACCTGGTGCCGCTCAACAAAAAATACCCGATTGCCGAACTGCTGGCTGCCTGCGCCCGCTACCAGGCCGCGGCGCCCCGCGACTTCATCACCTTCGAGTACTGCATGCTCGATGGCGTCAACGACCAGGCCGAACATGCCCACCAGCTGGTGGCCCTGATGCAACAACATGCCGCCAGCGGCCTGTCCTGCAAGTTCAACCTGATTCCGTGCAATCCTTTTCCCGCTTCCGGCCTGAAGCGCTCGGGCATGCCGCAGGTGATGGCCTTTGCGAAGATCCTGATGGATGCGGGCATGGTCACCACGGTGCGCAAGACGCGCGGCGACGATATCGATGCCGCTTGCGGTCAGCTCGCCGGCGATGTGCAGGACCGCACCGGCGTGCAGCAGCGCATGGCGACACAGCGGCAGGGTATGCTCAAGGGCATCAAGATAGTCTCCAGGGAGGTCGGTGTATGAAGCTTGTCCGCAACATGATCTGGCTTTCCGCTTGCTGGATCGTCGTCCTCGCAGCCGGTTGTGCCGCCAATCCTGGCGCAGCGCCCGGCTCGGGTGGCCGCGGCGACATCATGACCGAATCCGACGAAACCGACGGCCGCAGGCGCGCCCGCATCCGCCTGGAGCTTGCCGCCAATTACTTCCAGCAGGGCCAGACCAACGTGGCGCTGGATGAACTCAAGCAGGCGCTTGCCGCTGATCCGACGTTTGCAGATGCGTACAACCTGCGCGGCCTGGTGTACATGCGGCTGGACGACAACGCGCTGGCCGAAGACAGCTTTCGCCGTGCGCTGAGCCTCAATCCACGCGATGGCGATGTGATGCACAACTATGGCTGGCTGCTCTGCCAGCAGGCCAAATACAACGAGTCGACGGCCATGTTCGGACGTGCCGTGGCCACACCCGGTTATGGCGGGCAGCCCAAGACGCTGATGGCGCAGGGTATTTGCCAGATACGCGCCGGTCAGCTGGCCGAGGGTGAGCGCAGCCTGTTGCAGTCTTACGAGCTGGACGCGGGGAATCCGATTACGGGTTATCACCTGTCCCTGGCGCTTTTTCAGCGCGGCGATCTGCAGCGTGCCCAGTTCTATATTCGCCGCATCAACAACAGCGACCTTGCCAGGGCGGAGACCCTGTGGCTGGGCATCAAGATTGAGCGCGCTCTGGGCAACCGCGAAGCCATGCTGCAACTGGCCAGGCAATTGAACAACCGGTTTGGCTCATCACGCGAAGCGGCAGCTTATGACAAAGGGGCCTTCAATGATTGAGTTTGACGGCCGCGAGCCGGACAGCGCTGCGATGCCCAACCCCGCGTCCGCGCACGACGACGCGCTGGCACCGGCTGGTACCGCAGGGTCCCTGATCAGGCAGGCGCGGGAAGCCGCCGGCCTGCATATCGCGGCGCTGGCGGTGGCGCTGAAAGTGCCGGTCAAGAAGCTGGAAGCGCTCGAGGCGGACCGGCTGGACCTGCTGCCCGACGCCGTGTTTGTGCGTGCGCTGGCCTCCAGCGTTTGCCGTACCCTCAAAATTGATGCTGCCGAGGTGTTGGCACTGCTGCCGCAGACCGGCAAGCCCCGGCTGGACTACCAGCATGCGAGTATCAACACGCCTTTCCGCGCGCCCAGCGACGGGCCTGGCCCGTCCTTGTTGGCGCAGGTGTCGCGGCCGGCAGTCCTGGCAGGCCTGCTGCTGTTGCTTGGCGCGCTGGTGCTGATCTTTTTGCCAGCCGTCCAGCAGCAAAACATCAGCGTCCAGCCTGCCGCCGAGCCTGTGCCTGCCCTGGCATCGACCGCCACGCAGCCCGTTCCCGCCACCCCGCTGGCGGGTGCGCCCATGCAGGACACGCCCCCCACCACGGGTTCGGACAACCCCGCGGCTGCGGCCGCCCCCGCGGTCGCCTCCGCTGACGCCCCCCTGGCCGCGCCGGCGATGGCGTCCGGCATGGCGGTGGTGCCGGCGGCGGCCGTGGCCCAGGCTGCGGCACCCGCACCGGCATTGCCGGCGGCATCGGCACCAGCTCCGGTCGCGGCCACCGGCATCATTGTTTTCTCGGCAAAAGGCGAGTCCTGGGTCGAAGTCACCGATGCCAAGGGCGTGGTGGTCTTGCGCCGTACCCTGGCCGCCGGTGAGGCGGCTGGCGCATCGGGTGCCTTGCCGCTGGCGGCCGTGGTCGGCCGCGTCGCCGCCACCCAGGTCCAGGTGCGCGGACGGCCCTTCGACCTCGGTCCCGTCAGCAAAGACAACGTTGCACGTTTCGAGGTGAAGTAGTGGAAAGCTGTTTACCGGTGGAGTCGGCGGCACCCAAGGCACGCGTGTCCTCGCAGGCGCGGGTGGTCTGGGGTTCGCGTGTGGTCACGGTGGGCGGCGATGCACCGGTGCGTGTGCAGTCCATGACCAACACCGACACCGTCGATGCCATCGGTACGGCCATCCAGGTCAAGGAACTCGCGATCGCGGGTTCGGAAATGGTCCGCATCACGGTCAACACACCCGAAGCGGCCCAGGCCGTTCCCTATGTGCGCGAGCAGCTCGATCGCATGGGTATCGACGTGCCGCTGATCGGCGACTTCCATTACAACGGCCACCGCCTGCTGACGGACTACCCGGCCTGTGCCGAGGCCTTGTCCAAGTACCGCATCAATCCCGGCAACGTGGGCAAGGGCGACAAGCACGACCGGCAGTTCGGCCAGATGATCGAGGCTGCCGTCCGCTGGAACAAGCCGGTGCGTATTGGTGTCAACTGGGGCAGCCTGGACCAGGAGTTGCTCGCCAGCCTGATGGACGAGAACAGCCGCCGCGCCCAGCCCTGGGACGCCAAGCAGGTGATGTACGAGGCCCTGATCACGTCGGCCATCGATTCGGCCGTGCTGGCCGAGCAGATGGGCATGGCCAAAAACCAGATCATCCTGTCGTGCAAGGTGAGCGGTGTGCAGGACCTGATCTCGGTCTACCGCGAACTGTCCAGGCGCTCGCGCTACGCCCTGCACCTCGGCTTGACCGAGGCCGGCATGGGCACCAAGGGCACGGTGGCCTCCAGCGTGGCGCTGGCCGTGCTGCTGCAGGAGGGTATTGGCGACACCATCCGTGTCTCGCTGACGCCGCAACCGGGCGAAGCGCGTACACAGGAGGTGGTGATTGCCTCCGAGATCCTGCAGGCGCTGGGCTTGCGCAGCTTCGTGCCCAGCGTCACGGCCTGTCCGGGTTGTGGCCGCACGACCAGCACCACCTTTCAGGTGCTGGCCAAGGAAATCGACGACTACCTGCGCGCCCAGATGCCGGTCTGGCGCGAAAAATACCCCGGTGTCGAGAAGCTGACGGTGGCCGTGATGGGCTGCATCGTCAACGGCCCCGGCGAGAGCAAACATGCCGACATCGGCATCAGCCTGCCGGGAACCGGCGAGGCGCCCGCCGCGCCGGTCTACATCGATGGCGAGAAGGCCTTGACCCTGCGCGGCGACAACATCGCTGCCGAGTTCCACCAGCTCGTCGAAACCTATATTGAAAAGCGCTTTGGCACGGCTTCCGTCGCCCAGGTCGCCTGAAAAGATTCCATGGCTGAAAAATTGACTGCCGTCAAAGGCATGAACGATATATTGCCGCCCGATTCGGCGCGCTGGGAGTGGCTGGAAGAAAAGGTCCGTTCGCTGATGGCGCGTTATGCCTACCGCAACATCCGTACCCCCATCCTCGAACACACACAGCTGTTTGTGCGCGGCATCGGCGAAGTCACCGACATCGTCGAGAAGGAGATGTATTCCTTCGATGACCGTGCCGACAAGGATGGCAAATTCGAGCAACTGGCCATGCGTCCGGAGAACACCGCCGGTGTGGTGCGCGCGGTGACCGAGCACAACCTGCTGTACGAAGGCGGCAAGCGGCTGTATTACATGGGGCCGATGTTCCGCCGCGAACGTCCGCAACGCGGCCGCTATCGCCAGTTTCACCAGATCGGTGCCGAAGCGCTGGGTTTTGCCGGTCCGGATGTGGACGCCGAGCTGATCCTGCTGGCCGCGGCGCTGTGGAAAGAACTCGGGCTGCACGACTGGCGGCTGGAGATCAACAGCCTGGGGCAACCCGCAGAACGCGCGCAACACCGGGCCGAACTGATCGCCCACCTTGAAAAACATGCCGACCTGCTCGATGAGGAGGCCAGGCGGCGCCTGCACAGCAATCCACTGCGGATTCTGGACACCAAGAACCCGGCCATGAAAGCCGTGGTGGAAAGTGCGCCGCAGATGCTCGATTTCCTGGGCGCGGAATCGCTGGCGCATTTCGACGGCCTCAAGGCCATCCTCGATGCCAACGGGGTCCCTTGGACGCAGAACCACCGCCTGGTGCGCGGCCTGGACTACTACAACCTGACGGTGTTCGAGTTTGTGACCGACCGCCTCGGTGCGCAGGGCACAATTTGCGGGGGTGGCCGTTACGACTACCTGATCGAACAGATAGGCGGCAAGCCCGCACCGGCCGTGGGTTGGGCGCTGGGGGTCGAGCGTGTGCTGGACCTGATCAAGGAGCAGGGGACGGCCGTCGAGTTGCCGGTACCGGACGCTTACGCGATCATTCCCGATGCCGCCGCCTGGCCGGTGGCTTCGCGGGCCTTGCAGGCGCTGCGTGCCGCCGGCGTCAGCGTGCAGATGCACGCCGGCAGCGCCGACGGCATGGGCAGCATGAAATCCCAGTTCAAGAAAGCGGATGCCAGCGGCGCGCGTTTTGCGCTGATCTTCGGCCAGGCCGAGCTGGAAGCCGGCCAGGTGGCGGTCAAGACCCTGCGCGGGGAAAAATCCGATGCTGCGCAGGGCCAGCTGCTGCAGCCGCTGGACGACATCCCCGCGTGGGCGCAGGGCTTGCGCAGCCCGGCCTGATACGCGCCCTACAATCGACAGCTGGTTGCACACCCACAGACTCACCAGACATCACCAGCATCACCGGACAGAACAAGAAACGCTTTATGGCAAAACATCTCGATTTGGAAGAACAGGAGCAGCTTGACGAGATCAAGCACTTCTGGAAGCAATACGGCAACCTGATCACCTGGGGCCTGATTGCCATTTTTGGCACTTTTGCCGCATGGAATGGCTACCAGTACTGGCAGCGCAGCCAGCAAGCCCAGGCGGCGGTGATGTACGACGAGGTCGAGCGCGCCGCTGCATCTGGGGACGCCGCTCGGCTGGACCGTTCGCTGTCCGACATGAAGGACAAGTTCGGCGGCACCGCCTTCGCGCAACAGGCCGGCCTGCTGGCGGCCAAGACCTATTACGACAAGGGCAACACCGACGGCGCCAAGGCCGCGCTGACCTGGGTGGCCGGCAAAAGTGCCGATGAAGGTTATCAGGCGCTTGCCAAGCTCAGGCTGGCCGGGGTGCTGCTCGAAGCCAAGGCCCATGACGACGCACTGCAGCAATTGTCGGGTTCTTTCCCCAAGGACTTCACGGCGCTGGTCGCTGACCGGCGCGGCGACATCCTGCTGGCGCAGGGCAAAAAGAGTGAAGCCCGGGCCGAATACGAAAAAGCCTGGAAGGGCATGGACGAGCGCACGGAGTACCGGCGCCTGGTCGAAGTCAAACTCAATGCACTCGGCGTGAATCCGTCGGCGGCGTTGCCCAGCGCTGCAGCAACCGCTGCAGCTTCTCCCGCGTCCGCACCGGAGGTCAAGCAGTGATTTTCAAGTCTTTTATGCCCCTGGCCCAAGCTGGCAAAGCGCCAGCAGCTCTTGTTTTAGTAGCACTCCTGTCCGGTTGCTCGATGTTCAGCGGGTTTTTCGGCGGTTCCGCCAAGAAGCCGCAGCCGGCCGAGCTGCAGCCGGTGGTCGCGCTGGTGCCGGTGCGGCAGGCCTGGACTGCCCGCATCGGTGAAGTCGGTTTCCCGCTCGAAGTCGAGGTGGCCGGCGACGCGGTGGTACTGGCCAGCGCGGACGGCACGGTGGCATCGCTGGACGCGCGCACCGGCCGCGACCTCTGGCGTACCAACATCGGCACACCGATTGCCGCCGGTGTCGGCAGCGACGGCAGGCTGGCCGCCGTGGTCACGCGGGGCAACGAGGTGGTGGCCATTGCCGGCGGCCGTGAAGTCTGGCGCCAGAAACTGGGGGCGCAGGCTTTCAGTTCTCCGTTTGTCGCCGGTGGACGGGTGTTCGTTCTGGCTGCCGATCGTTCGGTCAATGCCTTTGACGGCCAGAGCGGCCGCAAGCTCTGGACCCAGCAGCGCCCCAGCGAGCCGCTGGTGTTGCGCCAGTCCGGCGTTTTGCTGGCCGTCGGTGACACCCTGGTGGTGGGCCTGGCCGGCCGGCTGACCGGCCTGAACCCGCTCAACGGCAGCATCCGTTGGGAAGCGCCCATTGCATCGCCGCGCGGCATCAACGATGTCGAGCGCCTGGTCGACCTGGTCGGCACCGTGAGCCGCACCGGCAACACGGTCTGCGCCCGGGCTTTCCAGGCCAGCGTCGGTTGCGTCGATGCCCAACGCGGCGCGCTGCTGTGGAGCAAGCCTGCCAATGGCGCCCAGGGCCTGGACGGTGACGACACCCTGGTGTTCGGCACCGAAGCCGACGGCAAGGTGCTGGCCTGGCGCCGCGCCGACGGTGAAAGCGCCTGGAACACGGATCGCCTGCGCTACCGCAACCTGACGGCGCCCGTGGTGGTGGGGCGCTCCATCGCCATCGGCGACTCGGCCGGGTTTGTGCACCTGCTGTCGCGCGCCGACGGCTCCCTGATGAACCGCCTGAGCACCGATGGCTCGCCGGTGGTGGCCTCGCCGGTGCTGGCGGCCAATACCCTGATTGCCGTCACGCGCTCAGGTGCCGTCTACGGCTTCGCTCCTGAATGATGCCCAGCCATGGACGATGTGAAATCCACCCGTCCATGCCACGAGCATGAGCTCCAACCAGCCGCCAACCGGCTGTGAAATGTATTGATGAAACCTGTTATTGCCCTGGTCGGTCGCCCCAATGTGGGCAAATCGACAATTTTTAACCGGCTGACCAAGTCGCGTGATGCGATCGTGGCCGACTATGCCGGCCTGACGCGGGACCGGCATTACGGCAACGGCCGCCTGGGTTCGCAGGAATTCATCGTCATCGATACCGGCGGCTTCGAGCCCAAGGCCATCGACGGCATTTACAAGGAAATGGCCAAACAGACGCGTCAGGCGGTGGCGGAAGCCGATGTCGTGGTGTTTGTGGTCGATGCGCGAGCCGGTGTCAATGCCCAGGACCACGAGATCGCCCGTTACCTGCGCAAGCTCGGCAAACCGACGGTGCTGACGGCCAACAAGGCCGAGGGCATGACCGAAGGGGTGCAATTGTCCGAGTTTTTTGAACTCGGGCTGGGTGAAGTGCTTGCGGTGTCGGCCTCCCACGGCCAGGGCATGCGCACGCTGGTCGAAAAGGCGCTCGAACCCCTGCATTTGCCGGACCCGGACGAGGAGGGCGAGCCAGCCGACCCGAGCGTGATCAAGCTGGCCGTCGCCGGCCGGCCCAACGTGGGCAAATCGACGCTGATCAACACCTGGCTCGGCGAGGAGCGGCTGGTGGCATTCGACCAGCCGGGCACCACGCGCGACGCGATTTCGGTGCCTTTCGAGAAGGCCGGCCAGAAATTCGAACTGATAGACACCGCCGGCCTGCGCCGCAAGGGCAAGGTGTTCGAGGCGATCGAGAAATTTTCGGTGGTCAAGACCCTGCAGGCCATCGAAAGCGCCAATGTGGTGCTGCTGCTGCTCGACGCCACCCAGGGCGTGACCGACCAGGACGCCCACATTGCCGGCTACATCCTGGAAAGCGGGCGCGCCGTGGTGCTGGCGGTCAACAAATGGGACGCGGTGGACAGCTACCAGCGCGAAATCCTCGAGCGTTCGGTCGAGACGCGCCTGTCGTTCCTGAAATTTGCGTCCATCCACAACATTTCGGCGATCAAGCGCCAGGGCCTGGGCCCGGTCTGGAAGTCGATTGTGCAGGCCCATGCCTCGGCCAACCGCAAGATGTCGACCCCGGTGCTGACGCGTCTGCTGCTCGAGGCCGTCCAGTTCCAGAGCCCGCAGCGGGCCGGC
>JAUXPP010000094.1 GCA_030683705.1 Polaromonas sp.
CGGCCTGGATGGACGTGATCGAACCGACCTTGGTGGAGGTAATGCGCTCCTGCAGACGGCCCATTTCTTCGGCCAGCGTCGGCTGGTAACCCACGGCGGAAGGCATGCGGCCCAGCAGCGCGGACACTTCGGTGCCGGCCAGGGTGTAGCGGTAGATGTTGTCCACGAAGAACAACACGTCACGGCCTTCGTCACGGAAGGACTCGGCAATCGTCAGGCCGGTCAGCGCCACGCGCAGACGGTTGCCTGGAGGCTCGTTCATCTGGCCGTACACCATGGCCACTTTGGATTCGCCGAGGTTCTCGAGATTCACCACGCCGGAGTCAGCCATCTCGTGGTAGAAGTCATTGCCTTCGCGGGTACGCTCACCCACACCGGCAAACACGGACAGGCCCGAGTGCGCCTTGGCGATGTTGTTGATCAGTTCCATCATGTTCACGGTCTTGCCGACGCCGGCGCCGCCGAACAGGCCGACCTTGCCGCCCTTGGCAAACGGACACACCAGGTCAATCACCTTGATGCCGGTTTCCAGCAGTTCCTGTGATGGGCTCAGCTCGTCGTAAGCCGGGGCTTTGCGGTGAATCGGGGCCGTCAGGGTCTGGTCGACCGGGCCACGCTCGTCAATCGGCGCGCCCAGCACGTCCATGATGCGGCCCAGGGTGGCTTTGCCGACCGGAACCGTGATGTTGGCGCCGGTGTTGTATACCATGTTGCCGCGGCGCAGGCCGTCGGACGTGCCCAGTGCGATGGTGCGCACAATGCCGTCGCCGAGCTGCTGCTGCACTTCAAGGGTCAGCGCAGAGCCTTCCATCTTGAGCGCGTCATAAATCTTCGGCATCTGTTCGCGCGCAAATTCCACGTCAACCACCGCACCGATACACTGAACAATCTTGCCTTGAGCTTGAGCCATGACTGGATCCTTTTCTATTCTTTAATCTTTAAATCGGAGTGGCGGCTTAAACCGCTGCAGCACCAGCGACGATTTCCGAAAGTTCTTTCGTGATCGCTGCCTGACGCGTTTTGTTGTAAACCAGCTTGAGCTCGCCAATCACGCTGCCGGCGTTGTCGGTGGCGGCCTTCATGGCCACCATGCGGGCCGACTGCTCGGACGCCATGTTTTCGGCCACAGCCTGATACACCAGCGCTTCGACATAACGAACCAGCAAATCGTCAATGACGGTCTGTGCATCGGGCTCGTAGATGTAGTCCCAGCCATGCTGGTCCTTGTCGGCCTGCATGTTTTCGGCCGTGAGCGGCAGCAACTGCTCAACCACCGGCTCCTGGCGCATGGTGTTGATGAACTTGGTGTAACACAGGTACACCGCCTTGATCTTGCCTTCGCTGTAAGCGTCGAGCAGCACCTTGACCGGGCCGATGAGCTTGTCCAGATGCGGCTTGTCACCCAGCTGCGTCACATGCGAGATCACCTTGGCGCCAACCCGGTTGAGAAAACCCAGGCCCTTGTTGCCGATGGCCACCGCCTGCGAATCTTCGCCCGCCGCCTGCAGCTCCTTGAGCTTGAGCGTCACGGCGCGCAGCACATTGGTATTCAACCCGCCGCACAGGCCCTTGTCGGTCGTCACCACGATGAACCCCGTCGTTTTGGTGGCGTTGGACGCCATGAACGCGTGGGTGTACTCGGGGTTGGCCTGAGCCAGATTGGCCGCGATGTTGCGGATCTTGTCGCTGTAAGGACGGGCGGCACGCATCCGTTCCTGCGCCTTGCGCATTTTGGAGGCCGCCACCATTTCCATGGCTTTGGTGATCTTTTTGGTGTTTTCCACCGATTTGATCTTGCCGCGTATCTCTTTTCCTGCCGCCATATTTTTTCCTAAATGGTTTCTAAGCGCTGGGCTTTGATGTCTTCAGGTATGGATCAGGCAAACGACTTCTTGAACGCAGCGACAGCGGTGTTCAGTTCAGCCTCGGCGTCCTTGTCCATGGCCTTGTTGGTTTCCAGCTTGGCCATCAGCGCGGCGTTTTTGTCCTTCAGGTAGCTGTGCAGTCCGGATTCGAACGCCAGCACCTTCTTGACTTCCACGTCGTCCATGAAACCCTTGTTCACTGCGAACAGTGTGGCGGCCATGTTGGAGATGGACAGCGGCGAGTACTGCGACTGCTTGAGCAGTTCGGTCACGCGGGCACCACGGTCCAGCTGCTTGCGGGTTGCCTCGTCCAGGTCGGAAGCAAACTGCGCAAACGCAGCCAGCTCACGGTACTGGGCCAGGTCGGTACGGATACCACCGGACAGGTTCTTGATCAGCTTGGTCTGGGCTGCACCACCAACACGCGACACCGAGATACCGGCGTTGATCGCAGGGCGGATACCGGCGTTGAACAGGCTGGTCTCCAGGAAAATCTGGCCGTCGGTGATCGAGATCACGTTGGTAGGCACGAAAGCGGACACGTCGCCGGCTTGCGTTTCAATAATCGGCAGGGCCGTCAGTGAACCGGTTTTGCCTTTGACTTCGCCCTTGGTGAAGTCTTCAACGTATTTTTCGTTCACGCGGGCGGCGCGCTCCAGCAGGCGGCTGTGCAGATAAAACACGTCGCCGGGATAGGCTTCGCGGCCTGGCGGACGGCGCA
>JAUXPP010000114.1 GCA_030683705.1 Polaromonas sp.
GTCGGTCAGTTCCTTGCGCTGCGGCGCGGTGATGCCGGGCGCGCCATAGACGCCGCGCCAGTTGCCGATCACCACGTCGATGCCCTGCTCCTTCAGCGTCGGCACGTTGACACCCTTCAGGCGCGTCTCGGAGGTGACCGCCAGCGGACGCATCTTGCCGCTGGCGATGTATTCGGAAAATTCACTGTAGCCGCTGCCGCCTATGGTGACGTTGCCGCCGAGGATGGCGGCAATCGCCTCGCCGCCGCCACGGAAGGCGACGTAATTGATCTTGGACGGGTCCACGCCGACGTCACGCGCAATCATGGCAGCGGCGATGTGTTCGGTGGAGCCGCGCGAGCCGCCGCCCCATTTGACGCTGCCGGGGTCTTTCTTGAGCTGCTCGACCACGTCCTTCATGGTCTTGAAGGGCGAACTGGCCGGCAGCACAAACACGTTGTATTCGCTGGTGATGCGTGCAATCGGCGTGGCCTGGCTCAGGTTGACCGGCGGCTTGCCGGTGATGATGCCGCCCAGCATCACGGCGCCCATCACCATCAGGGCATTCGGGTCGTTCTTGCTGCCGTTGATGAACTGCGCCAGGCCCAGCGCGCCGGCGGCGCCGCCCTTGTTGTCATAGGTCACGGCCGCAGCCGCGCCGGAATCCTGCAGCGCCTTGCCGAGGGCGCGGCCGGTGGTGTCCCAGCCGCCGCCCGGATTCGCCGGGATCATCATCTTGACATTGGCCGCAGCCAGGGCCGGCAGCGGGAGGGTGGCAGCCGCGGCAATGGCGGCCATGGATTTGAGGAAGGTATCGCGACGCATGATTTGTCTCCTTGTGTGTTGTCTAACCCGGCCATGATGCCCCCGCTGGCTGTCAAACAGCTGTCCGGATTTGTTAAATAAAGTGCTAAGGTCCGGCCCATGAAACTGCTGCTGGTCGAAGACGATGCCGCCATGCGCACCACCCTGGTCCGCGCGCTGGGACGCCGTGGCATCCAGATCGAGGCCTGCGGCGACGGGCGCGTGGCGCTGGACAAGTGGCAGTCGTCGGCCTTCGACGTGATCCTGCTGGACCTGACCCTGCCCGGGCTGGACGGCCTGCAGGTGCTGGAGCAAGCCAGGCGCGGCGGGCTGGACACACCGGTGCTGATCCTGACCGCGCGCGGCACTGTCGGCGACCGCATCATCGGCCTGAACACCGGCGCCGACGACTACCTGCCCAAACCTTTCGACCTCGACGAGCTGGAAGCGCGTTTGCGCGCCCTGCACCGGCGCCGTCCCGGCTCCCTGCCCGAATCGGCCTCCAGCCCTTATGCATCAAGCGTGATCAGCTATGAAAAAGAGAGCGGCGCGATCTACTTCCAGGACCAGGTGCTGGACCTGGCGCCGCGTGAACTGGCGCTGCTCAAAGCCCTGCTGGAAAAGCAGGGCCACGCGGTGACCAAGGAAAGACTGTTCGACCTGGTGTTTCCCGGCCAGGCCGAAGTCGCCTACGAAGCCATCGAGGTGGTGGTGTACCGCCTGCGCAAAAAGCTGGCGCATACCGGCGTGACGCTGATGACACTGCGCGGGCTCGGCTACCTGTTGAAAACCGATGTATAGGCGCAGCACAAGCCGCCAACCGGTCGCGGCCGGCGTGATGTCGCTTCGGAGATATCTTTTGCTGGGCATCCTGCTGCCCATCGGCATCCTGATCGTCATCAACACCGTCAGCCTGTACCGGCAGACCCTGGGCGCGATCAACATCGCTTACGACCGCACCCTGCTGGCGTCGGCCAAGACGATTGGCGAACAGCTCGACGTCGAGGGTTTCGACGAGCAGGCCCAACTGCGCGCCACCGTACCCTACTCGGCGCTGGAAGCCTTTGAGGCCGACAACCGCAGCCAGTTGGTCTACCGCGTCTCCAGCCTGCAGGGCGAGGTGATTTCGGGCTTTGACGAACTCCCCTTCTGGCGCGGCCGCATTCCCGACCAGGGCGCCTACGCCGCGCTGGTGGCTTTTTACGACGACAGTTTTCGCGGCGATGCAGTGCGCGTGGCGGTGTTGCTGCAGCCCGTGGCCAGCGCGCGCGGCCGCGGCATGGCGGTGGTGCAGGTGGCGGAAACCCTGGAGCTGCGCGAAACGCTGGCGCGCGAGGTGCTGGCCGACACCCTATGGCGGCAGGCGCTGCTGGTTGCCGTGATCGCACTGGTGGTGATTGTGGTGGTGCAGCGCGCCACCCGGCCGGTGCGCCGGCTCAGCGGCGAACTCAAGGCCAGGCCCGAGGGCGACCTGACACCGGTGACGGCCCCCGACGCGCCGCGCGAGCTGCTGCCGCTGATCGACGCCACCAACCAGGTGATGCAGCGCCTGCAGAACCTGACCGACCACCAGAAACGGTTTGTGCGCGACGCCTCGCACCAGCTGCGCACCCCGCTGGCCGTGCTCAAGACGCAGGTGCAGTCGGCGCTGCGCGGCGACGTGGACCCGCGCCAGGCGCTGCTGGAAATCCAGGACACGGTCGAGCGCGCCACCTTGCTGGCCAACCAGATGCTGGCGCTGGCCAAGGTCGAGCAGTTGCGCCAGCAGACCGATGCCGGCCCACAGGACTGGCCGGAGGTGCTGCGCGCAGTGGTGGTCGATGTCTCGCCGCTGCTGGCCGAGAAGGACATCGATTTTGAAATCATCACCCGGCCCGCCAGGGTGCAGGCGCACGACTGGATGCTGCGCGAGCTGGCGCGCAACCTGCTGCACAACGCCATCAAGCACAGCCCGGTGGGCGGCGCGTTGACCGTGCGCCTGGCCAGCGACGGATCCTGGGCGGCCTTGACCGTCAGCGACAGCGGCCCCGGGATCAGCGCCGAGCTGGCAGCCCGGCTGTACCAGCCTTTTTCCGCCGGCGACGTGCGCCAGGGCTCGGGCCTGGGCCTGGCGATCTGCCGCGAAATCACCCAGGCCCTGGGCGGCAGCATCACGCTGGAAAACCGTGAAGTCCATGGGCGTATTGCGGGACTGGACGCCACGGTGCGGCTGCCGCTGGTTCACAATGGCGGGACATGAAAATAATCCTTCCTGGGCAGCGACAGTCGGAGTGTGTGAATGCGTCTTGACAAGTGGCTGTGGGCCGCGCGCTTCTACAAAACGCGAACACTGGCCACCGAGGAGATCGGCAAGGGCCGGGTCCAGGTCAACAGCCAGGAAGCCAAACCGGCCCGCGACATCAAGGCCGGCGACACCGTGGCCATGCGCCAGGGGCCGGTGATACGCACGGTGGTGATCCGGGCCTTGAGCCAGCAGCGTGGCGCCGCGCCGGTGGCGCAGCAGCTTTACGAGGAAACCGCGGACAGCCTGCGGCTGCGCGAGGCCGCCGCCGAGCAGCGCCGGCTGAACAATGAACCGGCCGCCAGCATCGAACACGGCCGCCCCACCAAACGCGACCGGCGCAGCATGGACAAGGCCGGGGGCAAGAACTGGGGCGACCGCTGGAGTGCCTCGGTCGATTCCTGATTTGCTCCTGTTTTGATAGCTGCCCACGCTTGACCCGCAAGGGCCAGAGCCCTCTTTTTATCAAAACCGGTCAGGCGCCCGGCCCGCTCAGAGCCGGCCCTCGCGGCGCATGCGCCGCCCCTGCAGCCACCAGACCAGGGCGATCAGCAGCAGCCCCGGAAGGTAAAACCAGTGTTTGGACGGCCGCTCGGCCTTGACCTTGAGCATGGCCACATCCCAGCCCTGCTCAAACCCGCCCTTGTGCGCGCGCGAACCGAATTTCAGGGCGCCGATCTGAATCTGGTCGCCGAGCGGCACCAGTTGCAGGCCGGCATCGGACAGGCGCTTGCGGCCTTCAGCACCTGCCGCGCCCAGGCGCAGCGCCACGGTCTTGGTAACGTCCTCGCCTTCGATGGTGGTGCCCTTGATGATCATGACCATCTGTTCGTCCGGCCCTGCGGCTTTGGCCACTTCAAACACCTGGGCCGCCGGCATGTCCCGGTACTCGGGCGTGATGCGGTCCATGAAAAACCCCGGCCGGAACAGCAAGGTCACCGCCATCGCCAGCAGGATGATTTCCCACCAGCGGCACTTGTCGCGGAACCAGTTCATGGTGATGGCGGTGAACACCAGCATGGCGATGGTGCAGGCGGCCACCACCCGCACCAGCTCGCCCGCGCCCTCCACGTCGATCAGCAAGAGTTGCGAATTGAAGATCCAGATAAAAGGCAGGATGACGGTGCGCAGCGCATACAGCGCACCCTGGACCCCGGTCTTGATCGGGTCTTCACCGGAGATCGCGGCGGCCGCAAAGGTCGCCAGCCCCACCGGGGGCGTGATGTCCCCCATGATGCCGTAATAGAAAACAAAAAGATGCACCGCAATCAGCGGGATGATGAGGCCCGACTGCGCGCCCAGTTCCACCACCACCGGTGCCATCAGCGTGGCCACCAGTACATAGTTGGCGGTGGTCGGCACGCCCAGGCCCAGCACCAGGCAGACAAAGGCGATGAACAGCAGCATGACCATCACATTGCCCTGCGAGACAAACTCGACGAACTCCGTCATGCGCAGGCCCAGCCCGGTCAGCGTGATGCCGCCGACGATGATGCCGGCCGTCGCCGTGGCGATGCCGATGCCTATCATGTTGCGCGAACCGTCGTGGAAGCCCGCCACCACATCGCTCCAGCCACCGCGCCAGCTACCCGCAACCGGCGCCTTGCGGAAAAACGCCACCAGCGGGTGTTGTGTGACCATCAGCACGATCAGCACGGCAATCGCCCAGAAGGCCGAGAGGGACGGCGACATTTCCTCGACCATCAGGCACCAGATCAGCGTGCCTATGGGCAGCAGGAAATGCAGGCCGGCCTTGACGGTCGGCCAGGTGTCCAGCGGTTTGGGATCGTCAATGTCGATGTCCTGCTGCAGATCGGGCGCGCGGGCTGCCTCGCGAATCGCGTACAGGTAGAGCGCAGCCACCGCCGCGCCTATGGCCCAGCCGGCGCCTTCGCCCAGCCACTGCTTCATGCCTTCAAACAGGTAATAGAGGGCGCCGACCACGATGATGCTGCCCGACAGGCCCAGGCCGTTGCGCACCAGGCGTTCGCGCCAGGGCTTGGGCACGCGCTGGACGATGGGGTTCATTCCCATCTTCACGGCTTCCAGGTGCACGATGTAAAACAGGCCGATGTAGGACAACACGGCCGGCAACAGCGCGTGTTTGACAATGTCGGAATAGGGAATGCCCACGTACTCCACCATCAGAAAGGCCGCCGCCCCCATGACCGGCGGCATGATCTGCCCATTGACCGAGGACATGGTCTCAATCGCGCCGGCCTTGACGCCGCCGTAGCCGGCTTTTTTCATCAGCGGTATGGTGAAGATGCCGCCCGAGACCACGTTGGACACCGACGAGCCCGAAATCATGCCGTTGAGCGCCGAGGACACCACCGCCACCTTGGCCGGCCCGCCGCGCAGGTGGCCCAGCGCCGCAAAACTGACCTGCATCATGTAGTTGCCGCCGCCGGCCTTGTCGAGCAGGGCGCCAAAGAGTACGTACACAAAAATGGCGCCGGTGGAAACACCAAGCGCGATGCCGTACACCCCTTCAGTGGTGAGCCACATGTGCGAAACCAGCCGATTCAATGACGCGCCCTTGTGTTGCAGCACCTCGGGCATGTAGGGGCCCGCCATCGCGTAAAAAATGAACAGCGCGGCTAGCACCGCCATCGGCCAGCCCACGGCGCGCCGGGTGGCTTCGAGCAACAGCAGCATGCCGGCGGTCGCAACGACCACATCCATCAGGTTCGGCTGTCCCGGCCGTGTCGACAGCTCGGTGTAAAACAGCAGCAGGTAGGCCCCGGCAAAGGCGCCCGTCAGGGCAAACACCCAGTCCAGCACCGGCACGCGGTCACGCGGCGAACGCGGGAAGGCCGGCCAGGCCAGAAAAGCCAGGAACATCGCAAACGCCAGGTGCACCGCGCGGGCTTCGGTGTCGTTGAGCACCCCAAAACGCAGCACAAACGGCAGCGGCGAGGCATACCAGAACTGAAACAGCGCCCAGGCCAGCGCCACCCCGAAAATCAGCGCGCCGGTGGCGCCACCCGGCTTTCGCCCGCCGGTGTCGGTGTCGGCCACCAGTTGCTGCAGTTTGGAAGGTGCTTTCTCAATATCGGACGCCATCGCAGCTCCTCATCATCATTTTTTTGTGCACGAGTCGAAAAAAAGGGCGAAACCCGTTTCGCCCTTTTTTCTTCTGGTCGGCTGGAGATTACTTGATCCAGCCCTTTTCCTTGTAGTAGCGGGCTGCACCTTCATGCAGCGGCGCGCTCAGGCCGTCCTTGACCATGTTTTGCGGGTTCAGGTTGGCCAGCGCCGGGTGCAGCTTCTTGAACTCGTCGAAATTGTCGAACAGCGCCTTGGTCACCTGGTACACGGTTTCGGCCGGGGTCTTGCTCGACGCCACCACCGTGGCCAGCACGCCGTAGGTCTGCGTGGCCTGCGGGTTGTTCGGATACAGCCCGGCCGGGATCGTGACCTTGGCGTAATAGGGCTTCTCGGCCACCAGCTTGTCGATCACCGGGCCGGTCAGCGAGACCAGCTTGGCGCCACAGGAGGTGGTCGGGTCCTGGATATTGGCCGAGGGGTGGCCGACGCCGTAGAAGAAACCGTCGATTTTGCCGTCACACAGCGCCGGGCCATGTTCGTCGGCCTTCAGCTCGGACGCCAGCGAGAAGTCGTTGAGTTTCCAGCCCATGCCAGCCAGCATTTCTTCCATGGAAGAGCGTGTGCCCGAGCCGGGGTTGCCGACGTTGAAACGTTTGCCCTTGAAGTCATCGAACTTCGTGATGTTGGCTTCCTTGCGGGCCACCACGGTGAAAGGCTCGGGGTGCACGGCAAACACCGCGCGCAGGTCGCCGTAAGCGCCTTCCTTGTACTGGTTCAGCCCCTTGACCGCGTTGTACTGCACGTCCGACTGGGTGAAGCCGAAATCGAGCTCGCCGGCCTTGATGGTGTTGACGTTGAACACCGAGCCGCCGGTGGACTCGACCGAGCAGCGAATGCCGTGTTTGGCGCGGTCCTTGTTGACCAGGCGGCAGATCGCGCCGCCAGCGGCGTAATACACGCCGGTGACACCGCCGGTGCCTATGGTCACAAATTTCTGCTGCGCGACCACAGGCGCGCTGACCAGCGCACCGGAAACGGCTGCCGCTGCGGCAAGGGTCTTCAAAACAAACGCTCTGGACATCGCAATACTCCTCGTTGAAAAAACGTTACATCAAAGTGATGAAAGTGTGGCCCGGATGGCGGCATCGAGCCGCTCAACGATCTGTGCCAGCTCAGACTCGCTGGTGATGAAGGGGGGGGCCAGCAACACATGGTCACCATACCGTCCATCAACGGTGCCGCCCATCGGGTAAACCATCAATCCGCGCGCCATGGCTTCCTGCTTGATGCGTGCATGCACGTTGCGTGCCGGATCAAACGGCTTCTTGCTGCCCCTGTCCTGCACCAGCTCGATGCCCCAGAACAGGCCACGCCCGCGGATGTCCCCGATGTGGGGATGGTCGTCCCAGGTGGCGTGCATCAGCTTCTGCAAAACATCCCCGCGTGCGCGCACCTGCGGCAACAGTTGATCGCGCTCGAAAACCTGTTGCACCGCCAGCGCCGCCGCACAGGCCATCGCATGACCCAGGTAGGTGTGGCCGTGCTGGAAAAAACCCGAGCCCGCGCGCATCGCATCGACGATGCTTTTTTGCGCCAGCACCGCGCCTATCGGCTGGTAACCGCCGCCCAGGCCCTTGGCCACCGCCAGCAGGTCGGGCACCACACCCTCCTGCTCGCACGCATGCAGGGTGCCGGTGCGGCCCATGCCGCACATCACCTCGTCGAGGATCAGCAACACGCCATACCGGTCGCAGACTTCGCGCACCGCCCTGAAATAACCGGGCACCGGCGCCAGCACGCCGGCGGTGGCGCCGCCCACGGTTTCGGCGACAAACGCGATCACGCGGTCCGCGCCTTGCGCCACCATCGCGTCCTCGAGTTCCTTCGCCAGGCGCAGGCCGTATTGCTCCGGCGTCTCACCGGCCTGCTGTTCTCGGTAGGGATAACAGGGCGACACGTGGGTGGCCGGAATCAGGAGGGGCGCAAACGGTTCGCGCCGCCACTGGTTTCCCCCAATGGCCAGGGCACCCAGGGTGTTGCCGTGGTAACTCTGCCTGCGCGCGATGAAATGGGTGCGCTGCGGCTGGCCGATCTCGACAAAATACTGGCGGGCCATCTTCATCGCGGCCTCCATCGCCTCGGAGCCGCCGCTGACGAAATACGCATGGCTCATGCCTGCCGGCGCATGTTCGATCAGCTTGCCGGCGAGTTCTTCAGCCACTTCGGTGGTGAAAAAACTGGTGTGGGCATACGCCAGCCTGTCGATCTGTGCATGCATGGCGGCCAGTACATCGGGATGACCATGGCCCAGGCAGGACACTGCAGCACCGCCGGAGGCGTCGATATAACGTTTGCCTTCGGCATCGGTCAGGTAAACGCCCTGGCCGCTGACCGCGACCGGCGGTTTTCGTTGCAGCTGACGATGAAAGACATGGGTGGAACTTGCTGTCATGAACGCTGTTTCCTTGATGAATGTGCGTGGCTGCCCATGGCCCGGTCGCCGCGCTCGTCCCAGTACGCGCCTTCCCGGTCGAGGCGCTCCTGCCGGGCCTGCAAATGGGTCAGCACCTTGCGGCCGCCGCGCACCGCGACCGCGGCGGCCAACGCCTCGGTCAGCGCCAGCGCTCCGACCATGGAATGAAAAAACGACGGGCTGTCGGTGCGGAACAGCAGCGTGTGTGTGGCCTGGCGGGCAATCGGCGACAAGGCACTGTCGGTCAGCGCCACCACGCTTGCCCCCTGCCCGCGCGCCCGAACCGCCGCCTCCACGGTCTGGCGGGTGTAAGACGCTGACGCGGTCACCACCAGCAAGTCGCCCGGGCCCATGTCACCGACCTGATCCTCCAGCGTGCCGCCCAGCCCCTGCACCAGGATGCCGTTGGGTGCCAGCAGCCCGTAGGTGTAGTGCAGGTGCAAGGCCAGACCGTGGCTGGCGCGCAGGCCGAGAAAATAAACCCGTCGCGCCTTCAGCATGGCATCGGCGGCGGCTTCGATCTGTGCGGCCTGGTTCAGCCCGCCGACCGAGGCGCTGTTGGCATGTTGTGCCTCATTGAGCAGCGCCAGCCAGTCCTTGTCATGCCGCGCGCTGGCCTGCAGCACCTCGGCGCGCCCGGCATAACCGGCCTGCGCTGAAAAAGACTCCTGGCAGAGATGCTTGATGGCCTCAAAGCCCTGGAAACCCAAAGCCTGCGACAGCCGGCTCAGGGTCGCCGGGGCCAGCCCGGCCCGGCGCGCGCATTCACGCATGGAATGCAGCGCCACCTCGCGCGGATGCGCCTCGATCCAGCGCGCCGCGCGCAGCAACTCGGGACTCAGCCCATGCAGGGGACGGCTGGCGAAGATGGAGGGCGGTGAAGGCTTGCGCATGAAACGATTGTTTCTTCCTACTAAAAGAATAACACAATCGTTTCATCAACAGGCAAAAAAAGGGGCGTCGCCGCCCCGCCCTCGCGGCCCGTGGTGTCCGGACCGGAACAGGCAGCCGGCATCCGTCAGACCGGCAGACGCCTAGCCGCAGCGCACGCGTGTCACGACGCCCGCAGTGTTGACATCCAGGTTGAGCCGCTGCGCATTGAACTCCATGGTGACCATCTGGCCCGGCCGCAGCACACGCGCCATGTAGGAACCCGAGCGCTGGCGCGCCTCCTCGACCACGCTGGCGCCTGCCGTTTTGCCGACGGCAAACTGCGCGCCCTGCGCGTTACACACGCCCGCCGGAGGCGCGGCGGGCGCCGTGCCCGTGGCGGGGGGTGGCGCGGGGGTGGTGCAAGCCACGAGCAAGGATGCGGCCATACCACCGAGCAAAATTTTCAAAGCCATGTTGTCTCCGTAAAAAAGCATTCACCATACCGTGTGAAGACCGGTTGCACCCGCTTTTTTACGACTGGTTGCGTCGCCTCAGGCGCCAGACGCTCAGGATAAAATCGCGCCCATGCCCGACGCCGGTCTTCCGGCCCTGACACCCCATCCATCGCCACTGAAAGGGCACCCATGACACCGAATACCGACGGCACCCTGACCGTCCTTGGCCAGCAACTGAACACCCGCCAGGTCGAAGAACTGATGCACCAGCTGGCGCAGGCCCGCAACCAGATGCAGCCGCCCGTCCAGCCTGAAGTGACGGCCGACACGCCGGTGCTGGTGCAGCACGACGCGGATTTCGGTATCGCCCAGACCCAGACGCCCGAGCGCAATGTCAGCCTGGGATTGCGCCATCTCGGCTTCGGCTGGATCTTTTTCACCTTCTCGCGCGACCGCGCCAAATTCATCGGCGAGGCCCTGCTGCAAAAAAGCAAGGGCTGAACGGAAAACTCCCGCCCACAAAAAAGCCGCCCGGGGGCGGCTTTTTTGATTTCTGTCCTGGCGGAAACGGACGGTTTTGATCCCCCCAGAAACACAAAAGCCGCTCGAAGGCGGCTCTGTGTCTTGGCGGAAACGAACGGTTTCGGACCTCATCACAGCCGGCCCAAGCCGGTTTTTTTACCACTTGTTTCTGCTGTCAGGCCTGACAGGGGTAGCCACTCCAAAAGCTGGTTTGTTACTACAGTTTAGATAGCAAAAAACCAACCGGTGGAGGAGTTTTGATTTACGGTTATGCGCGTGTTAGCACGCAAGAACAGGAATTAAGTACTCAAGTTGACGCACTACGCAAAGCGGGCGTCGATTTTATTTTTGAAGAAAAGCGGTCAGGCGGCGACACCAAACGCGCTGAACTGGAAAAAGTATTAACACTTCTCGGTTCTGGCGACACGCTGGTTGTTTACAAGCTCGACCGCGTCGCACGGTCACTCAGACATCTCCTGCTAATCCTTGATCGTCTTGGCAGTCAAGGTGCGCAATTTCGCAGCCTCACAGAAACAATCGACACCAGTACGGCAGCGGGCCGAATGATGATGCAAATCGTTGGAGCATTCGCAGAATTCGAGCTAGAAATGATTCGGGAACGAACGAAGGCCGGACTCCATGCCGCGATGCGCCGAGGATCTAAGCCAGGTAGGCCGAGAGCAATGAAGCCGGCAGAAGAAATTGAAGCGGTGCGCTTAGTGCTTAGTGGACAAGCCACCAAGTCAGCGGTTGCTCGACGCTTTGGGACCCATATTAGTAGCGTAAAAAGGGCCCTTCACCGCGCAAGTGGTCAGAGGGAAATTTTTCCGGACAACTAACATAGTGGCACGGCACCAGCCAACGAGCCGAAGCAAATCAGAAGCTGGTCTTGACCGGCTGCGATGTAATCCGCTTGCAGTCGCCAGTGGCTTCAGGCTTCATCGATGGCATGCCGACAAATATCTTGCCATTGACCCGGCTGACCATCTTGCAGGAGGTCATCTTTCCCTCCAAATAGTTGCACCAAGAAGCAAAGGTGTCGGATAGTTCATGGACTTTACGAGTCTCATTTCTGTTGGGATCAGGGTGTCGGTCTGGCAGGCGATGTCCATCAATCGACATATGCGACCTGTCAGCGTCATCCCATTCCACTACATAAATTCCGTCGTAAGGCTCGGGTATCTTGCAAAGTAGAGAAACCTTTTTTGAGGGCGCAGGAGCCGGGTTCAACAACTTCTTCTCAAGTCGGTCAAAGATGTAGATGCGACATGCATTTTGGTCTTTCATCGCTGGCAAGATGTCACTCTCAAGTAGCGCACGCGCTGAATCCACTTGAGAGTAAGCCAAAGCCCCTTGGACCCCCAGATCGGACAGCTTCTTTGCCATGCCAGCCAACTTCGCTGTCGCCTCAGCACTGAGAGTGATCTTCCGCTCAGTAGCCGTAAGTGGAAGGTCAGCACAGGTCGAGCGAGCAGCCTCTGTGATCAACTGCAATGCTTCTCGTTGCTGTTGCAACTCTTGAGCAAGGGAAAAATGATGTGGGAATACCGCATTCACACAGAAAGCCAAGCGCCAGATATGTTTAGCACTCCCCATAAGTCCCCCTTGGATCTGGAATGACCCGACATCAAAGTGCCTGCTGAGACAGACGTAAAGAATCGAACCACTCTAGGGCGTGCAGTGCCTGTATGCATCCTCCAAATAGAGTAGGTCATTGTAAAAATCTTAGTAAATGACCGCCCCGGCTTAGAACCCGGCCAGGCTGCACCCTTTGGTGCCAGTCGCTGCGCTTTGTGTCACGTCGGCTGCGGGCGCCTGGCCTACCGTCTGAAAAAACCGGGCTGTCCCGGCGGTCGCTGGATCCCCCCACAAGACCCCGTCCCGCTGTGAGGGGCACTTGTGGGGGGATCTTGAATACAGCGACACCGGGTCAGCCCGGTTTTTTCTTGTGGCGCCAACAGCACCCCCCTCCGCCCCCTACTCGGGGGAACGAGGAAGCCCGAGCGAGAGGATCTTTTTTGAAGTCCCTCTTGTTCATCAACTTCCCAGGAGTAAATGCCATGACTGACGTTCTCGACACCGTTTCCCTTGATTCTTCCGCTGCTGCTGCCGTTTCGCATGCGAAACCGGCCCTTGAGTTTGTAAGCTTGAACGTGATCGACTTCGCGCCACAGGTGCGGTCCGAGTCCGGCCTGGACGAAGAATCGATCCAGGAGCTGGCCGAGTCCGTCCAGGCGAACGGCATCCTGCAGCCGGTGCTGCTGCGGCCGAACGGTGGGCGGTTCATTGTGATTGCCGGTGAGCGCCGTTGCCGGGCTGCGCACCTGGCTGGCTTTTCCCATGTGCCGGCGCTGATCGGCGAAGCCGACGACGGCCGGGCCGCAGCCATGCAGCTGATCGAGAACGTCCAGCGGGTGGATCTGTCGCTGATGGAGATCGCGGCCGCACTGCGCAAGCTGGCCGACGAGGGCAAGACGCTGACCGAGATCAGCCAAATCGTGCGGAAGTCCAAGCCCTGGGTGTCCAAACACCTGGCGGCATCGATCGAGAAGCTGGGCTATTACACGAAGTGGTGGATGGAGCGGGAGGGCTGCGAGGACCTGGAAACCGTCCTGTGCATGCACCAGATCGAGAAAGCCGGAAAGTGGCATCCCAGGGGAATGGACTTAGCGGGCCGGATCAGCGAGGGCTTGGCCGGCCGGGCCGAGGCGCGGGAGCTCTTGGCGGCCGTGAAGGAGGAAGTGGCCGCCGAGGTGGCTGATAAGAAAGCGGCAAAGAAGAAAGCGGCCGAACAAGGCGCGCTCGAGCTGGACGGCAGCGGCGGCAGCCAGGAGAAGGAGGCGCCGGCGTGGACCGCCAGCCAGGCGATCCGGGACCTGAATGAAGCCCTCGAGGAGGAAGGCCACGCGCCAATCGCGGAACTGATCGCTGGCCTGACCAAGGTGCAGCAGCTCGAGGTGGCGAACATCCACAAGGCGGACTGGAGCGCCGGTAAGCTGCTAAGCAAGGCGACGGAGGTACAGAAGCTGCGCGGGTTGCATCATCTGACCGACGAAAACTACGGCGCGGATGAGTGGGCTACTGCGGCGTTTATCCTGGGCAGCTCAGGCAGGAAACTGACGCTGGCCGAGCTGGCTGAAGAGGTGCGCCAAGTAATGCTTGGGTGATTGAATGCGATGGCCGTTCCGGTACCGCATAACACGCACTTTCCAAAACCCTGCGGGGGGGAACCAGAGAAGCTTGACGCAGATATGTAACGCAACCCCAAAGTGCGCCGATACACTACCTGTAGTGCTTGATATCGCTTCGGACCCGGCCTATAGTGTCTAGGCCACAAAGTAATAAGCCGGGGTTCCCGCCCCGGCTTATTACACCCTAACCTTTTACCGGACAGGGGTCAGATCAGCAAAGTAATCTTGTGACGCAAACTATTTTGCATGATTTGAGAGGGGTTGTCCGGTATTTTTCGCTCAGAAGAGCAGAAAGAGTACTCATGTCCACCAGCAAAATAGGCCGGAATGCCGGCAGCGGTCAATTCACCTCCGTGCAACAAGCGCGACAAGCGCCCAAAACACATGTGGTTGAAACGATCAAGCACTCGCCGCCGCCTGCACCGAAGCCGGCAAACAAGCCGAGGTAAGTAGCAACGAAAAAAGCCCATCAATGTTGAGTTGATGGGCTTTTTCTTGCCCGCTCCCCAGCACAGTGCTGGGTCTACCATCTAAGGACACGCGATCAATCCTGTTTTGTAGCGCGTCAGCAAGCGAGCAACTATAGGAGACGTGGACGGAAATAGCCTTTGATGCAGTCCTTATTGCGTACTGCAATCTGTACATGGTTCATCCGCTCAATGTTCGCACCTGGGTAAAGTGCCCCACCCTCCCAAAACGCGCCACGCACAGTATCGTATTCCTTGATATTTTGGCGCTTGCGGAGTTTGTGCATGTTCTCGATTACAAGGCAGTCCAGCCGCCGGGCCTGACGCGCTTTGCCGTTCGTCGGGAGGGCCTCCTCTAATGCCTCAAACACAACGTCAAGGACGTCGAACGACTCCCTGATTTCGTCAAGTGCGCGTCTATCGAGCAGGTTGCAGCACAGACCCAAATCTAGGACGGCGCCGACAACACAGGGCTTTTTGATCTTGCCTTTGGTGATCCTGGGATTTTTCGCTGCCTCTTTTGCAAATTCCCAAGCACGCTGAGGATCGTTTTCCCAGAAATAGATACCCCCGCCCAGCCAGTCGTAATCGTTATTACTTTGATCTAGGTGCTTTTTAGGGTCGGTGAAAATGTCTTCCCCAACAGACTCGTCGCAGCCATGAAAGCCTAGGACTAGCCCGGGCAGACGTTGATAGATGTCGGGGAATTTCAAGTGCCAGCTCAGCCGTAGCGAGCAGACACCCTACCGCTGGGGGTGAGATAACCCAAATCCTTGAGCAACTCACGTGCTGCTTTTGGATCCTTGGCCAACCTATCTTTGCGCCGTTGAAGATCGGCACGGACTTCGGGGTCGGAAAGACGCACTAACTGGCCGCTCGCAGAGTAAACGCCAACCTTCTTCGCAGCAGCCAGCTTTTCACCTGCCGATTTAGGTGCTTCATTCTTGTGTGCGTTTAGTTTGGCCATTTCTTATCCCGATTTGTGATTGGTACGGCATCCCCCTTATCGGAGAAGTTTTTTAGCTAAAAAACTTCTCCGATAAGGGGGATGGGGAATAAGTCAAGTTTAAACGCTTTGTTTAGCTCCTGCTAATTTCCTAACAGAAACATTAGAGCAAAAAAAGGGGGGTGAAAAGCTCTTAGTTTCAGGGCTTCACGGAGTTCGCCACTTGTAATCAACGCAGAGCATCCCTGATTCGGCAATAAAAGCAGTGCCTTCGGTTGAGCTTCAAGGGGATTTTGCACCATGTTGGTGCCTTGAGATGAAGGACAGTACTTGACAATTAGCAGGCAAGTGCTTATATTTATAAGCACTTGCTGAGGAAATTATGGCTACTTCACCTACCGAGACACTTGTACTGAGTTTGTTAGCAGACAGTCCCCAAGGGGCATTTGGCTCAGAGTTGATGCACAAATCGGAAGGCCGCCTAAAACGCGGTTCGGTTTATGCGCTGCTGGCCAAGCTGGAAAAAGCTGGATTTGTGAAAGGAACAGAAATTCCGCCTACAGACGCGTTACTTTTGCCGAGGACCAAATACAAAATCACGGCAGCTGGCACACTCGCTCGCCAAGAGTTCGCCCAATGGACTGGGTTGGCCCTGCCTGCTGTAGGGATGGCTTGCTCATGAAAGCCAATGACTCCTGCGATTCTTCACTCGCCCCTGAAAACGAAGTTCCCTTCAATGGCGGTAATTACCGCGGCAACGAGGACTTGGAGGTGGGCAATCTCATAGCCGTTTCTACTGAAGACAATGCCAAGTCCAGCGAAAACCGAATTACGCTCAGGATCAATGGAAAGCTCATATATCCAACCACCACACAGCCGCAGCAACTTCCACGACTCGATTCCCTGAACTCAATCGCTGAGTGGCTTCCCCTAGGGATGCGGAAAAAAATCAAGGCAATGGCGGCTGACTATGCTGACGAAATCCGCTGCATTCATGCTCGAGGAGAGTACCGCAAGGCACAGTGGAACAAGCGGCTTGCTTGGGGTTATGCGATTTGGTACGTCGTTCGCGGGCCAGTAGACGCCGTCAAAGACTGGCTTATTGCGTCATTCAAGGGAAACTGAGTACCGCCATCCCGCCATGGTTGGCCTCACTCCTGGCCGACATATCGCCTTCTAGCCATAAAACGCAGCACCCCATCATCCCGGCTAACAGTGCTCCTGGCCTTCATGGTTAGTGCCATCAAGCCCGCACTCAATGAAATCGGGAATGCCCCCTGCATGTCTGCAGAGGCCAGGCGGGGAGCTTCCGCCATTGGCTTTGGCCGAAGCGATCGTTTCGCGTGCGAAACGGGTATGCCCTAGGCCGGGACTTGGGCGTCCTTGGGTGAGGGAAGCTTACGAAGGCTATCGAATTCCGCAGGTTGGCCTTGTTGGACTACCTCAAGCGTTTCTACGCCGTTGATAATTACGATCTCGACAGGAACACGATTCTCCCAAGTGAAGGCCGCAACCAAGGTGTCGCCACTTTTCAGCCAATCGATGATCACTTCAGGGCGTTCGCCATAGGCGTCGTAAAGGCAGCCAGCTTCTTTCATGTCGTCACTGGGCTCGTCCAGGCAGAAAATCGACAGCTCCACAAGCTTGTCATTGTGAAAGGTAGCCTCGCCGGTCAAATAGTTGCTCATACGTTTCCTTCAGTCGGCGTGGTCGGCTGGCGACGGTGCGCCCGCTTATCTATCATGGCGAAAGTATGCCGCAAACCACACGACTAGCTAGACCGCATGTGTAACCTCTACACCCCACTCACACCGCCGCTTTTCAGCAAGCTGTTCGGCGTGGAGCTCTACGACCTGTCTTGGGGCGGCTACGTCGCCCCGCTCAAGCCCGGGCCGTATCTGAGACCTGGCGGCCGAGTGGAAGTCGGCCAGTGGGGAATGATCGCCCCAGGCAGCAAGTCCCGTTCACCTGTCGGCCAAACCAACAACGCCAGGCGGGAAACGCTTGGCACCCGCAAGACTTACGCCGAGGCTTGGCGCAGCGGCCACCGCTGCCTGATCCCCGCATCCAGCTTTATCGAGCCCTATTACCCCGGCCATGACCCGAAGGCAAAAAGCATCAGCTGGTGGTTTGGTCGGGCAGACGGTGAGCCTTGGGCGCTGGCCGGCATCTGGTCTGAGTGGACCGACCCAAGCACGGGCGAAGTGGTACCGAGCTATTCCATGATCACGCAGAATTGCGATGGCCACCCGCTACTGGCGCTCATGCACAAGCCAGAGGTCGACAAAGCGACCGGTCTGCAGCTTGCCGAGCAGGACAAGCGGGCCGTCGTGCCAATAGAGCGCGATCGCTGGGATGAATGGCTACACGGCAGCGTCGAGCAAGCAGACGCGATGATCCAACTGCCTGCGCTCGAGATTTTCAGTCACGGCGCTGCCGACGAGTCAAAGAACGTCCCGCTACCTGGGCCGGCCAGCGCGAACCAGTTGCAGTCGCATTCGCCTACCGGCCTCTTCTAGGCCAGTCAAGGTCAGTTGCCTACCGGTTCCCGTGCAATCGGATTTAGCCACGTTGCCGCGGCTACTTCCGGTGCCATGGCCCGGTACTCGGTCTGCTTCCACAGCTCCATGGCGACCTCTTCCAACATGGCCTGATCGACCGTTTTCCAGCGTTCGTGCAGCCGGTCCGCACAAAGGGCGATCCAGCGGGTAGGTAAAAGCGTTTCCATGTAGAAAATGGTACCAGAAACACTGTATGCTTATCCAGTGCTTTTTGATGTTTACATTTACTACGATGACCCGGTTGACTCGCTTTCAGCCGGGCCGACGACGGGCGAGCTGGTCCTGAAGAAAGTGGGGCGCGACCACGGTGTGGAAGCCAATCTTTACCGCCCAGGAACGACTGAACTGCTGCTGCAAATGATGCGTCACGTGCGGGTGGTAGCCATGAACAGCACAAGCATGGTTCTCGAAGGAACCGCATGGGCGGCAGAACGACCAGCGGCCAGCAAGTCAAAAGGCGCGCATTACACGGTCAGATGGGTGGTCAAACACGTCGGCGCGCCGGCAGTGGTTGATGCCAAGAGGCTGCAGCGGCGCAGCGCAGGCAGGCTGGCCAGGGCACTCGCTAGCGGATTCGATCCGGCCGACGATGACCGGGCGGACTAGGTCTAGGTCAACAACCCCGTAGCGCACAACATTGGAGTTAGACCGCATCGCGTCCCCTTCCTTTGCTTTTCTTCGCGCGTTCTTCAGCTCTGGGCGTCGAGTAGAAATTCCCGTACCTGTACTTGGCCTGCAACGAGGGATGCATCCGGTCTGGAAAGCTCAGCACCCATAGGGCGTACAGCGGACCTACAACGGGAATGAACGCCACGAGCATGGTTCCGAGCTTCAGGGGCAACGGATCATGCCTCCGCCAGATCAGGGCCCCAACAGCGACGGACGCTATGCCCGAGAGCCCAGCGACGAACATAGCAGGGATGGGAATATCAATCACTGTGATTGCCGTGCCGTTTAACGTCGGCGTTGACCGGCGCGCATGAGGCGAGTGTGCGGCGCACACGCAAGCACGTGTGCGTCCGTGTCGAACAACCTGTTAGGCATCATTGCTTGCCCCGCTTAACCATCGCGTCGAGATCCAGTCCGCGTTCCTTCGAAGACCACCTCTCTGGCCAGCACGATCTAGAACTTCCCATATTGAGACCCGCACGCATGATCAGACCGCCCGGCGTGTGGAATGCCTTTACGGAGTAAAAAACCTCACCTGTAGAGGCGTCGGCATACTTCACCCACTGCTGTCGCACTGGAAAGATGAAGCCGTCTCGCTCTGTAAATGTTGACACGTCTCTCGCTGCTAAAACTTGCGCTGCGTTCGGACTGACCAAAACTTTGCCCTCCGATTCACATAGGCGATTGAACTGCCATTGACCGACGATCTCGTCCGCGAACGGGAGTACAGCGATTGTCGCGGCTGCGCCAATCAAAGCTATGAGCGCGAGAAGGGGCGATCGCACTCGAGAGCTCGCGCGCTTGCCAAGCACTACAGCGAGCCACAACCAAGCTCCCGCCAACGCCAAAACAATCAGCCCTGCCATTCTGTGATGCCTAACGTTTGAGGTAAGCCGGCGCCGAAGGCGATCGGCGCTTGACTGAAAGGTTAGGTGGCAGCTTCGACGGTGTAACGTGCATAGCGGGTTCCGATATATGCGGCCAGCAACTGAAGCGGCGCTGCAATAAGAAGGGTTGAGATTAACGCTCCGCCCAAGTAGGCGGGCCAGTCGCTACCTGCGTAGCCCAGCAGTGCCGCGCACGCGCTCCAAACGAGGCCAAGCGCCGCAAAGATCAGCGCAGATAAGACCGCGGCGCCTGTCTTAAAGGATGCCCGGGTCAGGGCCACTGCTGCGAACAACGGTAGAACCACAAACGAAATTGCCGACAGTACCCAGGTAAGCCACGAACCCTCGGGGACGACAAACCAGCACAGGGTAAGCAATAACAGGTCAGCAGAAACGAAGGGTAGAAGCACCTTCACGGCGGTTGAGACGCACTGTGTCATAGCTGCCACCTAACGTTGGAGCTGCCGGGCGCGCCACACCCGCCGCGAAGCGGTCTTCCGCTGTGGCGTGTCCCAGCCGAGCGACCTGTTAGCCATCATTTTTTGCGCCGGCGCCATGGCCAAAGACCGATGAAGGCTAAGACGGGCCAAAAGAAGAGGCTAACTATCTCAAATGGGTTGATGCGATCAGCCTCTTCTTCGGCGAGGTGTTGCTTTACTCCAGGCAGATCCGGATGAGTGCGCCGAGCTTCTTCGATTGCCGCAAAAGTTGGTGTCGCACTGCATTCGCATTCCACGCAACGAGTGGCAGCGGGTTGATTCGATATCCCACAGGCAAGACAGCGCCAGACAAAATTCGGCATAGCGGCTAACGTGAAGGTAACCGGCGTACAAGACCAGGTGCGACCGAAGGGAGCAGACGCCCTTGTGCGTCCGTGTTGACCGACATGTTAAGGCGTACTCGCACTTAGCGGTCCACCAAGTCCACCACCGACCAACGATCATCGCGCTTCTTGGTCACGACCGTGAAACACCTTTCGGCAGTTCCGCAGAGCACAAAGTTTGCGTGACCGGAGAAAGACCCGTCGACGAACTCAAACGGGGCAATCCGCTTCAAGCTCACGGTTTCCGAAGGAACCCCCAGCCGATTGCCTACCGCCGCGCGCCCAAGTTCATAAGGCACGGAATTGGTGATCCAAAACTGCCCCAACGCCGCAATAACAATGCCCATGGCACAGACGAGGACGAGCGTTCCAACGAATCTTCGCTTTGTCATTGCCGGCCAGAATTTCACGGGTGCATCCAGTGCGCTTTAACGTAATTTAGACCGCAAACCCTGCGGTATAACTTGGCGGCTGCGGTATAACTTGGCCATCAATTTCTCGCTAAGTCCTTATCAGCATTGACGTTATTGGGCCGCATCAGATTTTTATACAGGTATAAAAAATCCGACAAACCCCGCAGCCGATTCTAGGAGCCAACGCCTGAGGCGGCATCCTCTAAATAGCGTACATCGCACAAAAGCCACAGGTTTAGTGCGTTGCCGTTGACTCTGCGAACCACGCCAGACTGCATCCGTGGGTACCAGTCGCTGCGCTTTGTGGCTCGTGGACTACGGGCACCAGGCCTACCTTCGGCCTCCCTGGCTGTGCCATTGAGCCCCCATTCGTTGAAATCGGAGATGCCCCCTGCATCTGCAGAGGCCAAGGGGAAGCTTCCGCCGTTAGGCTACGGCCGAAGCAAATGTTTCGCATGCGAAACACCGTCTAGGGTTGACCGATATACCGCCTCTTTGCCATAAACCGCAGCACCTCATCATCCCGGCTGACAGTGCTCCTGGCCTCCATGGCTGGTGCCATCGAGCCCACATTCAATGAAATCGGGGATGCCCCCTGCATGTCTGCAGAGGCCACGCGGGGAGCTTCCGCCGCCCGCCCCTGTTCGGGCCTCTCTTGCGGCCGAAGCGTGTCGTCGAAGAACCCGCCAGCCGCGATCTGGCGGCACATCTCCTCCGGAACCTGAAGAGCCGTCGCCTGGTGCGTCCAGCAGCGGCAGCTCCTGGCCTTGCCGCCTCGAGGGATGCCGTCCAGGCAGGCCGCCGGCTTGGGCGCGGTTACCGGCTGCTGCACGGCGTCATATCTGGCTGCTGTGTGCGCCAGGCCTTCTATGCGCGGCTGGAAGCTTTCCGCGTACTCGGCCGGGGTCAGTGCCCGCTTCTCGTCCGATCGGGGCGTATAGCCTGGCTGCTGGGCCGTGACGGCCGGGGTTTGCTTGTCCTGGACGGCCCGGGCGGGCTTCATGAGCGCGTTGTAGGCGAACCAGATCATCCCGGGGATCAGCAGCGCCAGGAAGGCCAGCAGCCAGACCTGCTTGGGGATGGCCTTCTTGCCGGTGTGCAGGCTGGCCGACTTGTACCAGTCGTAGACCTCCTTGGGAAACGCGACCATGGACACCTTGGCATCCTTGCCGGCACCGGCCTTTTCGCAGTTGCCGTTAACGGCCGACCACTCCAGGCAGCTGACCAGGTCCGCGCCGAAGGTGCGTTTGAGGTGCCGGTGCCAGCCAGGCGAGCCGATCAGCCGGCGCACGAACAGATCGAGGTTCTGCGGGTGCTGGGTGATGAGGTAGAAGTCGAAGCCGCGGCGGCGGTGTTCGGCCAGCATGCGCACATGCTCGGGGACCGGCGCCGAGCTGCCGCGCACCGGCAGATCGTTGTGGCACTCGTCCACGAAGATGATGGCCCCGTCGGGCAGCTTCTGCCAGTCCTTGAACTCGAATTTCTCCCAGCCGAAGTCTGCGACCATCTCGAAGCGGCCGTTGTAATAGACGGCGCGGTTTTCCTTGAGCTGGCGCTCGCGGACCCACTTAAGCGTGTTGAGGGTTTTGCCGGCACCGTTGGCACCCGTGACGAGGTGCAGCATCTACTTGAGCACCCACTTCTTGAAGCTGCCGCTGCTGATGCCGTTGAGCGTCTGGCGCACCACGATGGCCGAGAAGATCATGCTGATGCAGCTGCCGATCTTCATGTAGGCCATGAGGGCCACCATTTCGGCCGGAAGGCCTGAGAAGGCAGCCACGGCCTGACCCTTGAGCCAGGTCAGCGTGACATCGACCCCGCCGTAGGTGACGACGGCAATGCCCAGGGACAGCAGCACGCGGCCGACCAGGGAGCCGGTGATGCTGAGCAGCATGCCGCCGACAGATGCGAGAACTACAGGAAGCGCCATGATTTACCCCCGAGTGACGATGCGCGCCGACAGCAGCGCGGAAATGGCCATGAGCACATAGCCGAGGTTCTCCAGCCATGGGCAGATGCCCGAGAAAGGAAGATTGACGGTCGTGCCCATGACCGTGACCGACTTGTTGCCGATGCAGGCCGGGCCAGCCGGCAGCGCGTTCGACTGGTCGAAAGAATTCGCGCCGACACTGACCGTGTTGTTGCCGGGCAGATCGGTGGTCTGGTTGCCGGTCTTGTTCTTTTCCTGGTCGTAGAGGCCGCTTTCGTCAGTCGGCCGATTCAGCAGGCAGTTCTGCCGGTGGATCTCCCTGGCGATCGCGCCCTGGATGGCGTCGCCCTCGAAAGTGAAGCCGGCATCGCAGTCGCCCGAGAAGGAGCTGCCGTCAGAACATTCCGGCGAGCCGGCAGCGGCCTTGCAATGGTCGCCCTTTGAGTTGGTCGTGACGTTCGTGGTGGTGGTTGTCGTGCCGTTGATGCTGGTGTTGACCGTGGTCGTAGTGGTGCACCTGCCGTCCTTGCATTCGGTCTGGGAGGTGGAATCTTTGGTTTCCGTGCCGGCCGGGGTCGTGGTGGACTCGGTGGTTTTCTTGTCGGTGACGGTGGGGGTATTGCCCGAGAACGGCACGCAGACGGTGACGCCGTTGACCTGGCCGGGCTGGCCGTTCTTGCAGGTGTCCGGCTCTGCCGGAACCGGCGCGGTCGCCATCTCGCAGGAGCCTTGCCCCGTTGGGCGCTGGTAAGTCCCTTCACTCAGCCAGTCGCCGTTGGCCTTCTGGTACGAGGCGGTGCGCGAGAAGTTGACCTTGCAGCCGCGGCCGGCGCCCACTCCTCCGGTGGGCAGGCAGACTTGCCCGCTGGAGATCTTGCCTGGCACCTGGATATCCCGGCTGCCGAAGGCGGTCGAGTCCAGCAAGGCCGCATCGTTGCACTTCTGATCGTCGGCCTCGGTGGGATTGAGGCATCCATTGTTGGTGGCGTTCTGGATGTAGGAAGCATTACAGGTGCACAGCCCGCCTGACAGCGTGCTGTTGGCCGGACAGGACGCCGGGCCGAGGTTGTAATAAATGCCGTGGTTGGACTTGGGACCTTCGTGGTTCGAGATAAGGCAGCCCGCTGCAGCCTGCGTCGGATGCGGGAACTCAAAGGTGCTGGTGATGGTGCCGAAGTAGGTTGCGCCCTGGCCGGCGGCGATGGCGTTGCACGCCGCAGCCGGCGACGGGTAATACGGCGGGTTGCCGTCCTGACCGACCCGGTAGCTGACGATCTGCGGGAACGGCGCAAATGCAGCTTGTGCCGGCGTCCAGACCATGGCCAGCGTGGCTGCCAGCAGCAGCCAGACGCCTAGGCGGTAAAGATAAGCCATGCGGCACCCAGCAAGGCGATGATGACGAAAATTCCCATGGTGTGGACCTCAGCGCAGCGCCAGACATTGGCGCTCTGGTGAGGCCCCCCGGAGGGACAGACCCCCCCCGGAGGACTTCAGCCAGCGCTTAAGAGAGCGCCGAGCGGACCCACTTGAAGGCCTTGACGGCCACCACGATCAGCAGCACGGCGCCGCCGATCAGGCCGATGGGCACGGCCTGGGCACCGATGTCGGTGACGATGGCCGCCACATCGACGGCAGCAGCCCGGGCGGGCGCTGCGAATGCAGCCAGGGCCATGAACACCACGGCCAGCATCAGTTGCACAAAGTTCAGTTTTGCTTTCATAAGGACTCCGTTTCCGGTGGTCCCGAGACATTCGGGATTGCACCCGAGAGAGCGGCGACGTTTCACAACGCTGGCCGCCTCCCGGCTGAAATCACTACCTAACCGAGCGGGTCCTCCTGCCCCGCTGCATCACCTGCGTTCATCGAGCGAATGACCAGCCGAATCGCCCAACCAATGACCCAAACGCCAATGACTGCTGCCGCGATGGCCCCGCCCTCCGCCAGATCGAGCTGGAACGGCGGCAGGGACAGCTCATGCACCACGGTCACGGTGCAAGGCGTGCTGCAGTCGATGACGACGGGGTCAGCCATTACCGTTCAGCCTGGCCGCGTTCAAAAGCTGCCCACTGCGCACCTGTCCAGGAACCGCGATCGACCGAAGGATGTAATTCGCCACTGGCGCCATAGGCATGCGCTTGCCACATAGCGGCCGTCCAGGTACTTTTGTCGAGATAGTCGCCTTGCATCACGGCCTCGAACTCATTCGCCTTGCGGTCTTCTTTTTCTACGATGCGTCGGGTGTTTTCGGCCTCGCTTGGAACGGGCACGCCGTATTTCGCGGCAATACGTTCGTCCTCTGCCGCGATCTCGGCCTTGAGCTCGGCATCGCGTGCCAGATCCTCCGGGGTGGCTTTGGCAAGGTACTTTTCATAGGGCGTCATCGCGCCGAAAAATGCGGCGTCGGCAGCCTCCTGGGCATCAAACTTGGCATTGATCTCGGCCCAAGATGCCGCCTCCTCGGCAGTCGCCGGACGATAGACCGGCGTCAAGCCCGATGAGCCTGACTGAATTTCTGCGCTTTCAGCCCAGTTTTCATTTACCCCCAAACCGGCGGCAGCAAGGTCGCGGGCGTCATCCAATGCGGCATAGCCTGACCATGGATCTGACTGCTCCGCAGAGGCCTCATTTGCGGACCGATGCGCGTGATATTGGTCATCGGTGTAGCCGACCTGCTCTCGCATCAGTTTCAACGCCTGGACAAGCCACTTGATACCGAGGACCGCAACTCCCACGGTCGCGACCGCAGGAATGACTTCCAGCATGAACTCCCGGACCACGGTTACATCGACCATTTTTTTTCTCCTAAGAACACTCGGAGGCCCTCGGGCGAGGGCTACCGGCTGCTTTCAGGTTTCGCATGCGAAACGCGGCCTCGTCACTCGATGGCGTCGAGCGTCATGTCCACCGGCGTGACCATGGAGATCTCGCCGGTTTCCTTGTCGGTGGACTTGAAGGGTTTGCGGGTGTAGCCGCCGAGCTTGCAATCGACGCTGACCAGGTCGCCGGTCTGGCCGATCCGGTTGTTGCTGCGGATCTCGACGGTCTGCGGCCGTGAGTACTCGTCGGCCGCCGGCGTGACCAGACGCGTGTAGTGCTTCTTTTCGTGGCGGCGTGCCGCTTCGATCTTCCCGCGGATGCTGACTTCCATCGGACGCCGCTGTCCTGGCATGGGCTTGATGTTGTCGGGTTGGGCTGACATGGTTTCTCCTTACGCGGCGAGCCGCATTAAATCCCGGCTGACTTGGTACTCAGGGCGGTTCCGAGCCGGTGAAAAACAGAACCGCCTGTCCACGCGCTGCGGCGTGAAATCGTGAATGAGGGAGTCATTGGCAACGATCACAATGTCCGAGCCGATCCAGCTCACGCCGGCATCCTCGAGCAGCTTCCTGTTGCGGTAGAAGGTGGGTTTGGTGTAGCGGTCGCCGGTCTTGTCGCTGCCAGCGGTGCACATCGATTGCCAGAAGCCGTACAGGCGATTGCCTGCCGTGCGGCCGTACTTGTTTTGAAGCCGTGTGCATACCGCGTCTGTCGTGCGTACTGTTTCCATGCCTTGCTTTCCTTCGCGCAAAATGCGCTCAATTTCCTTGTCGTGTAATGCCTCAAGGTAGGCGTCCGTCAACTCGTGAACCTGTGGGTCTTTGTCGAAGTCGTAATTGAGTTTTGGGCTGTTGATGCCGACCTCGACGCGCAGCCGGTTGTCAGCCAGGCGCTGCAGCGCCTTGATCTTTCGCTCGACGCGCTCGAAGTTGTTGTCGTCTTCGCCGTAGATGTGCCGGAACATGTGGCGAAAGAAGGAGCGCAGCCGGTTCGGTTCGTGTGCCTGGAACTCGGAGCCCTTGTGATAGAACTTCACCGTCGTGGTTTTGCCGGGGAAGTGAACAGCCATGTCGTACTTGCTGGCCTTTTTCTGCCGGCGCGGGAAGCTGACGAGCTGCATGGTGTCGAAGAACTGTTTGCAGGCCGGCTTGGATAGCCGGTAGACGTGGGCCACGTCCACGCGGTGCACGGTCCACACGTCGGCAATCGGCAGATCGACCTCGAGCAGCTTGACAATCAAATTCACCAGGTAGCGGCAGCTCTCGAGGAAGTTGGTCGGCCCGCCGTAGACGTTGTGGCCGAGCATGACTTTGTGGACGCTGGCCTCGACCATCAGGTAAGGCTCGCACGCATGCCGCTGCGGTGTGCCGTTCTTGTCGACGATCCAGTCGTCGTATTTCGGGATCACCGAGATCCGGGCGTCCCAGGAGCCGAGCAGCTGGCCGGTATGCAGCTCGTAAATCATCTCGCCGCTGGCCATGTCGATGCCGGAGCGCAGGATGCACTTCTGTTCAACGGCGCGGATGAATTCCCTGGACATGGTGGGCGACTTCAATCGGATGGTGTCGTAGGCCACGATCAGAAACCTGCCGGCAGCGCAGCGCCCCGCGCAACCTGTGTTTTCTCAAAAATGAGACTGTCAGGCGGTGCTACCACGCCCGCCTGACTAAAACCGGGGTCGGGGTCAGCCTGCTCCAGCCCGGCCGTGGGCGGCGCTTCGCTTGCCGCCTGGTCCGGGCCTGCGCAGGCACCAGCGGACGCCGTGCAAGTGCAGAACTCCCCGCCGCACTGGATGACATTGCGAACAGGGATCGTCAACCTGGTGTTCTCCGGCCACAAGGTTTCGAGGGTCCAGCACTCCTTGCCATCGGGTGACATCCATGCGCCCCGAATGACGGCGCAGTAAACAATGCGTCCGCGCTTGGCGAGGACATGCTGCACCAATACTTCGCGCCGCTGCGCAGCTTTAGCACACGCTGCCGCGTGCATGCTGTGGGTGTAGTCGGGCTCTGCTGGACGGGGGCGGTTGTACTTCACAATGAGCCTCCAACACGGGAGAGACTCAATATGAAATTTTTGATTTTTGGGATGCTGGTCCTGATCGTGCTGTTCGTTGTCGTGGCTGTCTTGAAAAAGAAGCAAGGCGGAGGTGATGCTGCATCTGCTACACGTGACTTACGCCGCAAGACACCATTGACTGAGCGAGAACAAGGAATGTTTTTCCGGCTCTGTGCCACATTTCCCGAGCATGTGGTCCTTTCACAAGTCGCGTTTTCTGCTTTGCTTGTAAGCAAGCAGCAGGCAACACGAAATGGATACAACAGAAAATTCGCAGACTTCGTGCTTTGCACCAAGTCCTTCGAGGTGGTGGCTGTCATCGAGCTCGACGACAGCAGCCACAAGGGAAGAGGGGCTGCCGATGGCGACCGTGACGCCTGGCTAACGGCGGCCGGATACCGGGTTGTGCGATACGCCAATACTCCCGATACCGGGAAGCTGCTGACGGACTTACTTGGCGCGCCCCCCGCCTGCCCCTCACGCGCTGATCGCATCGAATGATCCTTTGATGTATATTTGCAAAAACAGCAATTAAGTGCTTTTGCAAATGCTACACAAATTTGCACTATTGTGCAATTTATTTAAGGAGCCTCTATGTCCATCGCAGAACTAATCGCCCTTGCAAGCGTGCGCAGCGGCAAGCGTCAGAAGGCGCTGGCTGAGGAAATGGGACATTCCGACAGCACCAGGCTGAGCAAAATCAGCAGCGGCCGATTGAGCGCTGATGCTTCAGAGATTGTTTATTTGGCTGGAGCCGCTGAATTGCCGGCCATTGAGACACTGGCAAGGATTGAATCCGAACGGCATCCGGAACTTGCTGGCGTGTGGAAAAAAGTCATTGCTCAAGATGAGCAATGGCGGAAACGGAGGGATTCGAACCCTCGATGAGGCTCTACACCCCATACTCCCTTAGCAGGGGAGCACCTTCGGCCACTCGGTCACGTTTCCTGATTTCTGGCAAGCCGCGATTATCTCACGACTTGTCCCCTTGTCCAGCCAGAAGCCCCTCAGGCTGCGGCCTGGTCCAGGTCAAAGGCCTTGTGCAGGGCCCGCACGGCGAGCTCCATGTACTTTTCGTCGATCACCACCGAGGTCTTGATTTCGCTGGTCGAGATCATCTGGATGTTGATGCCCTCCTCGCTGAGCACGCGGAACATCTTGCTGGCGATGCCGACATGGCTGCGCATGCCGATGCCGACGATGCTGACCTTGCAGATCTTGGCGTCGCCGGTGATTTCCTCGGCGCCCAGCTGGCCCAGCACGCTGGAGCGCAGCAGTTCGACGGCGCGCGCGTAGTCGTTGCGGTGCACGGTGAAGCTGAAGTCGGTCTTGCCGTCCTTGCTGACGTTCTGGATGATCACGTCGACCTCGATGTTGGCCTCGGCCACGGCACCCAGGATCTGGTAGGCGATGCCGGGCTTGTCGGGCACACCGAGGATGGAAATTTTGGCTTCGTCGCGGTTGAACGCGATGCCCGATACGATGGCTTGTTCCATTTGTTCATCTTCCTCAAAACTGATCAGGGTGCCGGACTTGGACTCTTCGTCGATGTTGATGTCCCAGTCGGTAAAACTCGACAAGACGCGCAGCGGCACCTTGTACTTGCCGGCGAATTCCACCGAGCGGATTTGCAGCACCTTCGAGCCCATGGACGCCATCTCCAGCATCTCCTCAAAGCTCACGGTCTGCAGGCGGCGCGCCTCGGGCACCACGCGCGGGTCGGTGGTGTAAACGCCGTCAACGTCGGTGTAAATCAGGCACTCATGCGCCTTCAGCGCGGCGGCAATCGCCACGGCCGAGGTATCCGAGCCGCCGCGCCCCAGCGTGGTGATGTTGCCGCCTTCGTCCACGCCCTGGAAGCCGGTGATGATGACCACCTTGCCGGCGTCCAGGTCGGCGCGCACGCGTTTGTCGTCGATCGATTCGATGCGCGCCTTGGTGTAGGCGCTGTTGGTCTTGATCGTGACCTGCCAGCCGGCGTAGCTGACCGCGGGCATGCCCTCGGCCTGCAGCGCAATCGCCAGCAGGGCGCTGGACGCCTGCTCGCCGGTGGCGGCCAGGGCGTCGAGTTCGCGGTGGTAGGCGTCGGCGGCCTGCGAGGGGGCCAGTTCTTTGGCCAGGCCCAGCAGGCGGTTGGTTTCGCCGCTCATGGCACTGGGCACCACCACCATCTGGTGGCCGGCGCGCGCCCACTTGGCAACACGTTTGGCGACATTGCGGATGCGCTCGGTCGAGCCCATCGAGGTGCCGCCGTATTTATGAACGATCAGGGCCATTGCAGGAGGTTTGTCAGGGGTTGGTTGGGCAAGGTTTTGCGGCGGCCTCGCGACCCGGGAACGGCCTCGGGACCGGCAGCAAAGCCTTCGATTATATCTGGGGGAGGTAGGCCAGGGCCTCCCCTTCCCGCCTCACCTGTCCGGCCGCCACCTTGAGCTCGATCCGGTGGCCGCGGGTGGTGCAGGCCGCTATCTGCCCGAGCAGTTGCTCGAGTTGTGCCGTGCTCGGCGCGGCCTGGTGCGCCGTGACCAGCCAGTGGCGCAGCAGGTTGGCCTGCCGGGCGCGCGACAGGCCCTGCAAGGCCTTGATGCGCGGCGGGACACCGACACGCGCCAGGTCCTCGCCGGCGACTTCGGCCAGCAGGGCCTGCGCCTGCGCCGCATGCCGGGCACTGCGCGCGAAGGTCTCGCGAAACTGCGGGAAGGTGTCCTGCAGCACCGGCAGCAGGCGGGCGCGGATGCGGTTGCGGGTATAGCGCTCGTCGGTGTTGGTAGGGTCATCGACAAAGTCCTTGCCCTCACACACCAGCCAGTCGCGCAGGCCAGCCGCCGGCAGTTGCAGCAGGGGGCGGTGAAACAGCATGCCGCCGCGTTCGAACTGCGTGGCCATCGCCGACAGGCCCGGCAAACCGGCGCCGCGGCTCAGCGCCAGCAGCAGGGTTTCGACCTGATCGTCGGCATGCTGGGCGAGCAACACGGCCTGCAGGCCCTGCGCGGTGGCCGCCTGCGCCAGCGCCGCATAACGCGCCAGCCGAGCGGCGTCTTCCGGGCTCTGGCCCGCCGCAGCACCGGCACTGACCCGCAGCACGTGGAGTGGCACACCGAGGACCTGGCAGGTTTCCTCGCAGACACGCACAAAACCATCGGCCGCGGCCTGCAGGCCGTGATGCACATGCAGGGCGCTGACCTGCCCCGGCCAGCGCTGCGCGGCCGCGTACAGCAGCGCAGTGGAGTCGGCGCCGCCGCTATAGGCCACGCCCAGCGGCAACGGGGGGGACAACTGTTCCAGCGCAGCCAGCGCGGGATTGGGAGGATGGCCACTGGCGCCGGTCACCGGGCCGGACGGCAGGCGCTTATTTGGCGTCGGCCTTGGTGTCGGTGTAGCGGCCATAACTTTGCAGGCGCTCGTAGCGGCGGTCCAGCAACTCCTTGACCTTGAGGTCGCTGACCTGGCGGAAGGCGTCGTTGAGCGCACGCTTGAGGAAGGCCGCCATCTGCTTGTGGTCGCGGTGCGCGCCGCCCACCGGCTCGTTGACAATCTTGTCGATCACGCCCAGCGCCTTCAGGCGGTGCGCGGTGATGCCCAGAGCTTCGGCGGCCTCCTCGGCTTTTTCCGAGGTCTTCCAGAGAATGGACGCGCAGCCTTCCGGGCTGATCACCGAATAAATCGAATACTGCAGCATCACGACCTGGTCGGCCACTGAAATGGCCAGCGCGCCGCCGGAGCCGCCCTCGCCGATGATGGTGGTGATGATGGGCACCTCGAGCTGCGCCATCTCATAGATGTTGCGGCCTATGGCCTCGGACTGGCCGCGCTCCTCGGCGTCGATGCCGGGATAGGCGCCCGGTGTATCCACAAAAGTGAACACCGGCAGCTTGAACTTTTCGGCGGTTTTCATCAGGCGCAGCGCCTTGCGGTAACCCTCGGGCTTGCTCATGCCGAAGTTGCGCAGGCCGCGCTCTGTGGTGACGCGGCCCTTCTGGTGGCCCAGCACCATGCAGGCCGTGCCGTTGAAACGCGCCAGGCCGCCGACGATGCTCAGGTCGTCCGAAAAATGCCGGTCGCCATGCAACTCGACAAAGTCGGTGAACAGCTCGTTGACGTAATCCAGCGTGTAGGGCCGCTCGGGGTGGCGCGCGATCTTGGTGATCTGCCAGGGCGTCAGGTCGCTGTAGATGTCCTTGGTGAGCTGCTGGCTTTTTTTGGCGAGCTGGTCGATCTCTTCGGAGATGTCGACCGCAGACTCGGTCTGCACATAACGCAGTTCTTCAATTTTTCCTTCGAGCTCCGCAATCGGCTGCTCGAAATCGAGAAAGGTCTTTTTGGCCATGTCGTACTCCTGGCTTGCTTCAAATTCAGTTTGGCTCGGCACCCAGAACCGGCAAGGGGTCCAGCGAGCGCCAAATATACCAAGTTGCGACACTGCAAAACGGCGCCCAGGCAGCGGCCACTTCACGCGCGTCGCTGCGGCTCACGGATTCACCGGAGAAATAGTTCTTGCTGATGCCGTTGATCAAACCGATATCGTCCAGCGGCAGCACATTGGGACGGCGCAGGTAGAAGATCAGGAACATCTCGGCGGTCCAGCGGCCTATGCCGCGGATCGCGACCAGTTCGGCAATGATGGCCTCGTCGTCCATCGCCTGCCAGTCCTTGACGTGCACCGTGCCGGCGTCGAAATGGATGGACAGGTCCACCAGGTATTCGACCTTGCGCGCACTCAGCCCGGCGGCGCGCATGTCGTCCACCTTGAGCTTGAGCACATGGCCCGGTGTCATCTTCCTGGGCAGGGCGGCAAAACGGTGCCAGACGGTTTGCGCCGCCTTGACGGAAATCTGCTGGCCGACAATGCTGCGCGCCAGTGTGCTGAAGGCGTCGCCGCGCGATTGCAGGCAGGCGTCGCCGAACTGCGGAATCAGGCGTTTCATGACCCGGTCCTTTTTGACCAGGTGTTTGCAGGCCTCGGCCCAGTACTCGGGCACGCTGGTGACTGCAGGCTCGGCAACATCGGCCAGCTCGGTGCTGGCCGGGCCGCTTTTCACTATCTTTTTCATAGCTGCTTATGCCCGCCAGTCATGGGCTTTAGCCCGAAATGGCTTGAAGATGAGCGGCATGACGTCAAGACTGGACTTCCCATGTCGTGCCCCCGGCGGCATCCTTGAGCACCACGCCCTGCTTGAGCAACTCCTGGCGGATGCGGTCTGCCTCGGCAAAGTTTTTGGCAGCCTTGGCCTGGGCGCGGCTGGCGATCAGGGCCTCGACGGCGGCCGCGTCCAGCGCGGCACCGGCCTGCAGGAAGGCCGCGGGATCACCCTGCAGCAGGCCCAGCACACCGCCCAGGTTTTTCAGCAAACCGGCCAGTTCGGCCGACGCAGTCCGGTTGACCTCGCCGGCCAGCTCGAACAGCACGGCCACCGCTTCGGGTGTGCCGAAGTCCTCGTCCATGGCGGCCTTGAAACGTGCCGCAAAAGGCTGCGACCAGTCAGTCTCCACGGCTGCAGGCCGGACCAGGCTGAGCGCGGTGTACAGGCGCTTGAGCGAGTTGCGGGCGTCGTCGAGGTGCGCGTCGCTGTAGTTGAGGGCGCTGCGGTAGTGCGCACGCACGATGAAAAACCGCACCGTTTCCGGGTCGTACTTCGCCAGTACCTCGCGGATGGTGAAGAAGTTGCCCAGGCTTTTGGACATCTTCTCGTTGTCCACCCGCACAAAACCGTTGTGCACCCAGAACCTGGCCAGCGGCTTGCCGTTGGCGCCCTCGCTCTGCGCGATTTCGTTTTCGTGGTGCGGGAACTGCAGGTCGGCGCCGCCGCCGTGGATGTCAAAGGTCTCGCCCAGGGTCTGGCAACTCATGGCCGAGCACTCGATGTGCCAACCGGGGCGCCCCGGCCCGTAGTCGCTGGCCCATTTGGCATCGTCGGGCTCGGCGGGTTTGGCCGACTTCCAGAGCACGAAGTCCAGCGGGTCTTCCTTGCCGTCCAGCACGGCCACACGTTCGCCGGCGCGCAACTCGTCGAGCGACTTGCCGGACAGCTTGCCGTAACCGGGGAACTTGCGCACCGCGTAGTTGACATCGCCGTTGCCGGAGCGGTAGGCCAGGCCTTTGTGCTCCAGCGTGGCGATCAGCGACAGCATCTGCGGCACGTAGTCGGTGGCACGCGGCTCCAGCGTCGGCGGCTCGATGCCCAGCGCGCCTATGTCCTGGTTCATCGCCACGATCATCTCGTCGGTCAGCGCCCGGATGCTGATGCCGCGCTCGACCGCGCGCTTGATGATCTTGTCGTCGATGTCGGTGATGTTGCGCACATAGGTGACGGCGTACCCGCTGGTCCTGAGCCAGCGCTGCACCACGTCGAAGGCCATCATCATGCGCGCATGGCCGATGTGGCAAAGGTCGTAAATCGTCATGCCGCAGACGTACATGCGGACCTGCCCCGGCACCAGAGGCGAAAAATCTTCCACGGCACGCGACAGCGTGTTGTAAATGCGCAAGCTCATGAATGTCTGGATTTCAGCCCGGCTGGAGTCGCCGGACCGGTGAAAATGCTGGAAGCGGGGCCAAGCTTAAACTATACCCCTCAGATACAATCGTCCAGTATATCCAGCTGGTCTGGGCCCGTGCAGCGCGCTGCAACGCCGGCTCGCAGGCTCATGTTGTTGCGCCAGCCACCCAATGCGTCCCAGAGGAAATATGTCCAAGTCCGCTTCCGTTTCGAGCACATCCCTGTCGGCCGTCCTGCGCTGGCTGGCCCTGGCCGCCGCGCTCTCGGTGTCGGCCGTGCATGCCGACGACTACACCGATGTGAACGACCTGGTCCGCTCCGGCAAGCTCGCGGAAGCCATGGCCAAGGCCGACCAGTACCTCGCCGCCAAGCCGCGTGACCCGCAAATGCGCTTCATCAAGGGCGTGATACAGACTGAAGCCGGCAAGCCGGCCGACGCCATCAGCACCTTCACCAAAATCACCCAGGACTACCCGGAACTGCCCGAGCCCTACAACAACCTGGCCGTGCTGTACGCCGGCCAGAACCAGTTCGACAAGGCCAGGGCCGCCCTCGAGATGGCAATCCGCACCAACCCGAGCTACGCCACCGCCCACGAGAACCTGGGTGACGTCTACGCCAAACTCGCCAGCCAGGCCTACAGCAAGGCCCTGCAGCTCGATGGCGGCAACGCCGGCGTGCAGCCCAAGCTGGCGCTGATCCGCACCCTGTTCAGCGCCGACCCGAAAGGCCAGAAACCCGGCGCCAGCAATTCATCCTCCGGCCCCGTGACGGTGCAGCCTGTGCCGGCCGCCGCCGCGCCTGCCCGTCCGGCGCCTGTGGTGCCGGCCACGCCGCCGGCTGCAGCGCCCGCCGCACCCGCCACCCCACCGGCTTCTGCCGCGCCGGCCGCAACGGTCAGCGCCGCAGAAAAGGAAGTCGAGGCTGCGGTACGCGCCTGGGCCAGCGCCTGGTCCGCCAAGGACATGGCCGCCTACCTCGCCGCCTACGGCAAGGATTTCGACACGCCCGGCGACCAGTCGCGCAAGGCCTGGGAAGAAGAGCGGCGCAGCCGCATCGTCGGCAAATCACGCATCAGCGTGAAGCTCAGCAACCTCTCGGTCGCCGTCAAGGGCAGCAAGGCGACGGCCAAGTTCAAGCAGGACTACAGTGCCGATGCGCTCAATGTTTCCAGCCGCAAGACCCTGGACATGGCCAAGGCCGGCGAACGCTGGCTCATCGTCAGGGAATCGACCGGCGGCTGATGCGGATGGCAAGGAGTCTGCCCAGCCTCAGGCCCACGCGCCCTGCAGGGCCTCACGGAATTTTCCTCCCGGCCACCTTCATGTCGCGGGCCGCCACACTTTTCCTGCTTGCTTTCTCGGTGCTGTCCGGCGCTGCGGCGGCCACCGGCGGCAACCCGACCCCAGGCAGGAAAGACCCCTCACGGGCTGCCGACAAGCGCGAACGCGCGGTCAAGCCGGCCGCGTCCCGGGACGGTGAGGCCGAAGCACGGCTGATCGAGATCTACAAGCTGGCCGGCCAGGCCAAAAGCCGCGAGGCGCTGACCAGGGCCGAACGCCTGGTCGCCGACCACCCCAACTTCCAGCTCGCGCAACTGGTCTACGGTGACCTGCTGGCCGCGCAGGCCCGGCCGCTGCGCACCCTGGGCGACGTGCCCGACGGGCCGGCCAGGGCCGGCGCCAGCATGCTGGGCGACCTGCGCCAGGAGTCACTGCTGCGCCTGAAGGCCCTGCGCGAGCGCCCGGCGCCAGGCACGGTGCCGTCGCAGTTTCTGGCGCTGTCACCGCGCAACAAACACGCGATTGCGGTCGATGCCTCGCGGGCCCGGCTCTACCTGTTTGAAAACACCGCGACCGGCCTCAAGCTGCTGGCCGACTACTACATCTCGGTCGGGAAATCCGGTATCGAAAAATCTGTCGAAGGTGATTCACGCACGCCGCTGGGCATTTATTACGTGACCAGCAACCTCGACCCCAGGTCCCTGAAGGATTTCTACGGTGCCGGCGCGCTGCCGATCAACTACCCCAATGCGCTGGACCTCAAGCGCGGCAAAACCGGCAGCGGCATCTGGCTGCACGGCACGCCGCCCACGCAGTTTGCGCGCGCGCCACTGGCCAGCGACGGCTGCGTGGTGCTGGCCAATCCCGACCTTGAACGCATCATCCGCACGGTGGAAGTGCGCACCACGCCGGTGGTGATCGCCCAAAGCCTCAAATGGGTGGCGCCGCACAGTGCCCGCGCCGACGGCAAGGCTTTCGAGGACGCCTTGCAGAAGTGGCAAAAAGCCCGCTCGGGCAACGATCTGGCTGCGCTGACCAGCCTCTACACCAGCGACTTCAGCAGCTATGGCAAGACACTGGCCGACTGGACCCTGGTGCTGCGCGCTGACCTGGACAAGCGGGCCGGCCGGCCGGTGCAACTCAAGGACTTGTCCTACCTGCGCTGGACCGATGCCAACGACACCATGGTGGTGACCTTCGGCGAGGTGATCAGCGGCCAGCGTACCGGCGCCACCCGCCGCCAGTACTGGGTGCGCCAGGGTGGCCAGTGGAAGATATTCTTTGAAGGAGTGATTGGATGACACCGAGCAAACACACACGCCGGGCCTGCCTGGCCCTGGCCGCCCTGGGCCTGGTCGCCGGCCAGGCCTGGGCCCAGGTCACCAGCGCACCGCGGGTGAAATTTGCCACCAGCGCCGGTGACTTCGTGGTCGAGGTCTATCCCGACAAGGCGCCGAAAACCGTCGAGAACTTCCTGCAGTACGTGAAGGACAAACATTACGACGGCACGGTGTTCCACCGCGTGATCAACAACTTCATGGTGCAGGGCGGCGGCTTCGATGCCAGTTATGCCCAAAAGCCGACGCGTCCGCCGGTGGCGCACGAAGGCCGCGAGGCGCTGGCCAGGGGTGGCGACAAAAACGTCGTCGGCACGCTGGCGATGGCGCGCACCAACGACCCGAACTCTGCTTCCTCGCAGTTTTTCATCAACGTCAAGGACAACGACTTCCTCAACCCGACGCTGATCCCGCCGGGCGACCCGGTGCCGAAGTTCGAGTACCAGGGCCGCGTCTATGAAAACACGCCGCGCGCCCAGCTCGTCAACGCGCCGCAGCTGTTCGGCTACACCGTGTTCGGCAAGGTGGTCAGCGGCATGGACGTCGTCAACAAGATCAAGGCCGTTCCGACAGCTGCGGGCGGCCCCTTCCCCGGCGATGTGCCCAAAACGCCCATCGTCATCAATTCCGCAACCCTCATCAAGTGAACACCATGAGCAATCCCCAAGTCGAACTCCACATTGCCGGCCACGGCGTCATCACCCTCGAACTCGACCAGGACAAAGCGCCCAAGTCGGTCGCCAACTTCCTCAGTTATGTCGCCAAGGGCCACTACGACAACACCATCTTCCACCGCGTGATTCCCGGCTTCATGATCCAGGGCGGCGGTTTCACGCCCGGCATGAAACAAAAACCGTCGGACGCGCCTATCGCCAATGAAGCCGCCAACGGCCTGAAGAACGACAAGTACACCGTCGCCATGGCCCGCACCAGCGTGCCCGACTCGGCCACCGCGCAGTTTTTCATCAACGCCTCGGACAACGGTTTCCTGAACCACAGCTCGCCCACGCCCTCGGGCTGGGGTTATGCGGTGTTCGGCAAGGTGGTGTCCGGCACCGACGTGGTCGACAAGATCGAAGCCGTCAAGACCGGCAGCAAGGGCGGCCACAGCGATGTGCCGCAGGCCGACGTGGTGATCGAAAAAGCCGTCGCGCTTTAAACCCGTGCCCATGGCCACGGCCGTGCCCCGGATCGCCGAGCTGACCGCTCCGGCGGCCTGGCGCACGGTCGATTTCATTTCCGACATTCATTTGCAGGCCAGTGAACCGGCCACTTTCGCCGCCTGGCACGCCTACATGTCCGGCACCAGCGCCGATGCGGTGTTCATCCTCGGTGACCTGTTCGATGTCTGGGTCGGTGACGACGCCGTGGACGGCGATCCGTCCGGCTTCGATGCGAGCTGCGCGCAGGTGCTGCAGAAAACCGGGGAGCGGCTGGCGCTGTATGTCATGCACGGCAACCGCGACTTCCTGGCCGGCCCGGCCCTGATGGCGCGTTGCCGCGGCACGCTGCTGGACGACCCGACGCTGCTGGACTTTGCCGGCCAGCGCTGGCTGCTGAGCCACGGCGATGCGTTGTGCCTGGATGACGTGGACTACATGCGTTTTCGCGGCGAGGTGCGCAGCGCGGCCTGGCAACAAGCCTTCCTGGGCAAACCGCTGGCCGAGCGCCAGGCCATCGCGCAGGGCCTGCGCCGGCAAAGCCGCGCGCAGCATGAGAAGCGCCGGCTGTCTGGCGAGACATACATCGACGTCAATGCCGGCGCCGCGCGCCAGTGGCTGCAGGCGGCGGGCGCAGCCACACTGATCCACGGCCACACGCACCAGCCCGCCGTGCATCAACTCGGCGACGGCCTGCAGCGTGTGGTGCTCAGCGACTGGGACGCGGCCGCCACGCCGCCACGCCTGGAAGTGCTGCGCCTTGCCGTGGCCGGCCTGCAGCGTCTTCCGCTGGACTGATGCTGGACCGGCTCTTCACCCTGTTCCGCGGCAAACCGGCGGAGCGCGAGATTCCCGAGGCCTTGTGGCAGGCCACGCTGGCTGACTACCCTTTCCTGGCGCAGCTGCCCGCCACGCGGCGCGACGCGCTGCGCACACTGAGCGGGCGTTTTCTCGCCCAGAAGGAATTCCACGGCGCCCAGGGCATGCTCATCACCGACGCCATCGCCATCGCGATTGCCGCGCAGGCCTGCCTGCCGGTGCTCGAGCTGGGACTGGACTGGTACGACGACTTTGTCGGCATCGTGGTGCACCCTGGCCAGATGCTGGCGCGGCGCGAGCAGGTTGACGAAGCCGGCGTGGTGCACCGCTACAGCGAGGTGCTGGCCGGGGAAGCCATGGACGGCGGGCCGGTGACCCTGAGCTGGCAGGACGTGGCCAGCGCCGGCGAGCTGGCCGGCCAGGGCTACAACGTGGTGATCCACGAGTTCGTCCACAAGATCGACATGCGCGATGGCACACCCGACGGTTGCCCGCCCCTGCCCTCGCGCGCGGCACGCCAGCGCTGGCAGGGCACCATGCAGGCCGCTTACGACGGTTTCCGCGAGAAAGTCACCATTGCCGAACGCTTCGGCGGCGAAGCGACCTGGCTGGACCCTTACGGCGCCACCTCGCCGGCCGAGTTTTTTGCCGTGGCCTGCGAGGCCTACTTCGTGAACCGGCCGCGCTTCAGCGACGAATTCCCGGCGCTGACCCCGCTGTTCGATCACTTTTTCAAGCAAAACAAGCCTCCAGCCCTTTAATGGCAAGCGTGGGCAGCTATCAAATTGATAGCTTTCCAGGTGTTTCAGCAGGCCGCCCGGATTATTTTTTGGCGGTTTTAACCCCATCCGCCCCCCCGCTTCGTTTCAGTGGGCTCCACCTTTTATTTCTGGAGCCCCCCATGACACCCCGACTTCTTGCCCTCGCCTGTCTTGTGGCCAGTGCCACCCTGGCCATTCCGGCGCATGCCATCGGCCGGCTCGCCGACGTCAGCGTGACCGACCGCGACTCCGGCGCCACCCTGGCGCTGCATTACCACCGCGGCGAGTACTGGGTCGCCGGGCGGCCCGGCGCGCGTTATGCCATCAGCGTGCGCAACCGCCTCGGCGAACGGGTGCTGGCCGTGCCCGCTGTGGATGGCGTCAATGTGCTCAGCGGCGAAACCGCCGCCTGGGACCAGACTGGGTATGTGCTGTCGCCGTGGCAGCCCTACCAGATCACCGGCTGGCGCAAAAGCAGCAGCGAAATTGCCGCCTTCGAGTTCTCCAGTGCCGGCGACTCCTACGCCGGGCGCACCGGCCGTCCCGGCCATGTGGGGGTAATCGGTGTCGCGCTGTTCCGCGAGAAGCTGCCCGAGCCGGTGGCGCAGGCGCCCGACCATGCTGCGAGAGACGCGCGGGAGCGGCACGATGAGTCCCGGTCGCTGCAACGCGGCGCCCCGGCGCCAGCCCCTGCCTCGCCCGCCGCCGGGCTGCAGGAGCGCAGCAGCGGCGAAGCGCTGGCGCAGCGTGCGCCTTCTGCTGCAGCCGACAGCGTCGCCAAAGCCGCACCGCTGCCGACGCCGCGGCTGGGCACCGGCCACGGCCAGCGCGAGACCTCGGTGATCACGCACACCCGCTTCGAGCGCCTGCAGGCCAGTCCCAACGAAATCATCCGCATCCGTTACGACAGCCGCGAGAACCTGGTCGCGGCCGGTGTGATCCGCGAGCCGGTGGTCTATCCGCGCTTGCCAACGCCCAACCCCTTCCCGCACTCCGGCAACGCCTCGTATGTACCGGATCCTCCTCAGCGTCACTACTGAGCAACAGCTATCCGCATAATCGGGCCGATGCCAGGCGCTGCCCCAACCATGGAGAACGAAGCCGACGAGGCCTTGATGCTGCGTTATGCGGCCGGGGACATCGCGGCCTTCGACACCCTGTATGTGCGGCATGAACTGGGCGTCTGGCGTTATTTGCTGCGCGGCGTGCGGGTGCAGGCGGTGGCCGACGACCTGCTGCAGGATGTCTGGTTTGCAGTGGCGCGCAGCGCCGCCAGCTACGAGGTCAAGGCGCGTTTCAAGACCTGGCTGTTCACCATGGCGCACCACCGGCTGGTCGACCACTTCCGTACCGCGAAGAACCATGTCAGCCTGGATGGTGATCCGGAGGACGACGATGGTGATGGCCGCCTGGCCGACACGCTGGCGGCCGATTCCGGCTTCGGGCCGGTGCGGCAACTGCAATCGCGCGAACAGGCGGCCGCGCTGATAGCAGCCATCGAGAGGCTACCGGCGCAACAGCGTGAAGCCTTTTTGTTGCAGGCCGAAGCCGGCATGAGTGTCGAGGAGATTGCGGGCGCCACCGGCGTGACTTTCGAGACCGCCAAAAGCCGGCTGCGGTATGCGCGCAGCAGCCTGAAACAATGGCTAGAGGAGTTTGCATGAACCGGCCCGACCAGAACGACGAGCTGATCCGGCGTTACCGCGAAGCCAGCGCGCAGGACGAGCGCCGGCCGTCGGCCCAGGTGCGTGAGGCGGTGCGCGCACATGCCGCAATGATCTCGGCCTCGAAGCTGGCCAGTCCCGCGGTCTCGGCGCCGGCAGCCAACCAGTCGCGCTGGAAGATCTCCCTGCTCGCCAGCATCGCACTCGCCGGCCTGACCGGCCTGCTGGTGCTGCAGTTCGACCGCGGCACACCGGACGAGCAGGAAACCGCGCTGGGACGGCCCGCGCCGGCTGTGATTCCTCCCCAACCGGCCTCGCCACCGCCCGCTGTTGCAGACGCGAAAGCGGCACGCAGCGAAGCGCCGGCGGCACGGCCCGCGGCGCCCGCTCCCCTGCCCAAGGCTGCGGTTCGGCCGGCTCGGCCTGCACCCGATGTGGGTGTGGCCGCGCCTGCTGCAGCGAGCCCGCCCCGTCCCGCCGATCCGGAACCGCCGGCTGCGCAGCACGCGCCAGCACGCGAGCGTGCGGCTGAGGCCGCGCGCGACCAGGCCAGCGAAAAAGCCCTGGCCCCGGCAGCACCGCAGGCCATGGCGCGGTCTGCCGCCGCACCGGCGCTGCGCATGCCGGCGCCTGCGCCAGCACAGGAAAGCCTGTCCGCCCAGGCGCCACGCAGCGCAGCCGCGCTGGCCGCAGCCCTGCACCAGGCGGCGCGCGCCGGACAGCTTCCCGACGTCGAAGCCCTGCTGCAACAGGGCGCAGCCATCAACGCCCCGGACGGCGCTGGCCGGACCGCGCTGATGCTGGCGGTGATCCAGGGCCACAGCGAACTGGTCCGGCGCCTGCTGGCGCTGGGCGCCAATCCCGCGCTGGTGGACCGCGAAGGCCTGGATGCACTGGCGCACGCGCGGCGGCTGGGGCGCGACGACATCGCGCGCCTGATCGAAGCGCGGTCCTGAGGCGGCGTCATCAGGCGGCCCAGTCTGGCCACCACCAGACAAAGTAAGTATTTCGAATGCATGTGTGTGGCAATGCGCGGGCAAAAAGCGACAGAGCTCTAGGCGAATGGCGGCGCACGCCTCACACTCGGGGCCATGACAGACAAAGCCGCATCACTGGAACGTCTGAGGCTGGCCGCCGTCGACGAAGCCGAAGCCGTCAGGCAGCGCCTGGCCAGGTACGAGGCCCTGACCCAGAAGATCTTTCAGTACCAGGCCGGCGAAGGGCCGGCGCCGTCGGTGGAAGAGTTCCTGATGTGGCGCGAGGATGTGGAGTTGGCGCTGGCGATCAGGCAACTCCAGCCCCCCGCGTGCCCGGCTGCGCCGCCCGACGCGCCGTGATCATCCAGCGTAGTAAAGCACCGCGATGAAATGGCAGGCGGTGCCGGCCGCCACAAACAGGTGCCAGACAAAATGGCCGTAGCGCCAGCGGCTGTCGCTGACGAAAAAAACCACGCCCAGCGTGTATGACAGCCCGCCGGCCAGCAGCCAGAACAGACCCCAGCCGGGGATCAGTTCCCACATCGGCTTGACCGCGATCAGCGCAATCCAGCCCATCGCGAGATACAGCGCGGTGGACAGGCGCGGGTAACGGATGCCGGCCACCGCCTTCACCGCGACGCCCGCCAGCGCCATGGTCCAGACCAGGCCGAACAGCGTCCAGCCCCAGGGGCCGCGCAACACGCCCAGTGTGAACGGTGTGTAGGTACCGGCAATCAACAGGTAAATCGCGCCGTGGTCGAGGATCTGGAACACCCGCTTGGCACGGTTGGGCGGCAGCGCGTGGTACAGCATCGAAGCGCTGTACAGCAGCACCATGGCCGCGGCAAAAATGCCGGCACCCACCACAGCGCCCGCATCGCCGCGCTGCACGGCAGCCCCCAGCAGGAAAGGTGTCGCCACCAGCACCGCGAGCAGGGCCAGCCCGTGGCTGATGCTGTTGGCGATTTCCTCGCCCAGGGCCTGCGCCCTGTCCTGCCCGGCAGGCACAGGCTGTGCCAGGGCGTTCATCGTTTCAGCAAGGCCTTCAACACATTCTGCAAGCGCCGCACATGCGCCGCGTCATGCGGCGCGGCCAGCACCCTGGCGGTGTCTTCCGCCCAGGTCTGCGCTGGTGCGGGCTCATTGCGTTTGGTCAGCAGCACCAGTTGCAGCATGCGGCGCGCGCTCAGCTGTTCGGCCGGGGTCGGCAGCTCGGCGGCGATTTCCAGGCGCAGCAGGGTTTCTGCGGCATCGCCTTTCGGCGGCGACGACAGCGCTTTCATCCACGCGCTGCGTGCGGCCGGGGTCACCAGCTTGCCCAGCGCCTGGGCGTCCGGCAACAGCGCCGGGTCGCGTTTTTCCCAGGCCGTCAGCAAGTTGGTCAGCACTTCGCCGTGCGCCTGTTCCGACAGCTTGCGCAAAGCCTGTTGCGCATGCTCGAACGCTTCGCGCTGCGCGCGGAAGGCCGCATCGCCCAGACGCGGGCCGCGTTCTTCATACGCCGGCCTGTCGCTGAAACGGCCCTCGCGCTCGGGGCGGTAAGGCTCGAACTTGTTGTCGGCGGGACGGTTGCCGCGTCCGTCGGGCTTGCCGCCACCGGGGCGCGCGTCCTTGCGGTCGCCGAACTTGCCACCGCGGCCCGCCGGAGCGGCCTCGGCCTTGCGCATGCCGGGGCGGTCGTCGCCGCGCATGGCGACCACCGGCTTGGCCGGTTTTGGCGGTGGTGCAGCGGGAGCTGGCGCGGCCTCGGCCGGTGCTTCGCTGCCCTCGTCTGCCGCAGGCTGCTCGGATGCGGCCGACGCCTCAGGAGCATCAGCAGCTTCAGATCCTTCTGCTATGGTTTCAGGAGCTGCCTGCGCAGGCGTATCGGGCGCCAGGGCCTGATTTGATTCATCATTTGGGGCTGCGGCGGCAGCTGCAGCCGGTGCAGGGGCGGCAGGCGCCGGCGCTGCGGCCGGCTTGAACTGGCCGCGCAGTCCGGCTTCCAGATCAGCCATCGCGACCCGGATTTTCTGCACGTCGCCGCTGGCGTTGGCGGCGTCCAGCGCTTTCGACAACTCCAGCACCAGGCGGTCATGTTCACCCAGCGCCGATGCGGCTTTTTCGCGCTCGGCCGTCTTGCGCTGGAAGGCGTCGTCGATCGGCTTGCGGAAAGCGTCCCAGAGTTTTTGCTCCTGCTTGCGCTCGATAGGCACACCCTGCGCCTCGTGCTGCCAGCGCTGCTGCAAGTGCTTGACGGCGTCGATGCGCAATTGCGGCTCGGCGCCCAGCAGCTGGGCTTCCTCGATCATGGCCTTGCGGCGCGCCAGACTGTCGGCGCGCGCGGCCTTCAGCGCAGCGTCGGCCTTGTCCATCGCGGCTTTCCATTGCGGCTGGATTTCGGCAAAGGCTTTTTCGCTCAGGTGGCCGGCGGCCGTCCACTTCTCGACAAAACCGTTGAGGCTTCGAATCTGGTGTTTCCAGTCGGTGTTGCCCTGGTTGGCCTCGGCCCAGGCCAGCACCTCGTCGATCAGCAGGCGGCGCTCGGCCTTGACCGCCTCGGTCTGCTCCTTGACTTTGTCCAGCCAGGCCTCGACCACCTTGTGCGCTTCGTTGCAGGCATCGTCAAAACGTTTCCACAAGGCGTGGTTGGGCGTGCCGCCCTGGTCGCTGGTTTTCCAGAGCTCGCGCATCGCGCGCAAGGCTTCCTGCTGCTTGCGGCCGCCCAGCGGCTTGGCCACCAGGGCCTCCGCCTTGGCCACCAGTTCCTCGCGGATCTGGTCGGCGCGCCAGCGTTGCCAGCCTTCGAGTTCGCCGGCGGAAGTCAGCGCCGCATGGGCCGCGGCCTCCAGCGTGCTGTCGATGTTGCGGATGTTGTCCTTGAGCGCCTGGCGCAGTTCGGCCGCGACCTTGGGCGTGGACTTGCCGTGGCCTTCGGTGACTTCATGCTCGAGTTTGGCCAGCGCGGCCTGCACGATGGCGCTTGATTTTTCGCGCATCTCCTTGAGCACGGCCGGATCGATCTTCGCCTTGGGCGCGCGCGCAGCGGGTTCGCCGGCGGCACCCTCGGCCGCACGCGGCTGGCCGCGCGCAGCGCGCAACTCGTCGGCCCAGACCGGCACCGCCGGCAGCGGCGCGGCCGCGTCTTCGGCGGCGGCGACGGCCAGCGACAGCGCGCCCTGGAAGGCCTCCCACACGGCCAGCAGCTGGCCGCGCGAGGCGTCGAGCAGCGGCGGAAACTTCGCGTCCACGCTGGCCCAGTTGGCATCCTGCGCGATCTCGTCGGCCTGGCCCTGCCAGTGCGTGACGTCGGCGCGCAGTGCGTCCCAGGCGGACTGCGCGTCGCGCCAGGGTTTGGTCGAGAGCACCTCGATGCGCTGGGCGATCAGCACGGCGGCTTCGCGCTGCACCTGGGTGCGGTGTTGCAGGTCCTCGATGGTCTTGACGCGGTCGGCGAGCTGGCCTTTCAAGCCGGCCAGCGGTTCGCGCGACAGGGGCGCACCGGCCTTGGCGGCATCGCGCTGCCAGGCCAGGGCATCGGCGAGGTTGAGTTTTTTCAGGGCCAGCAGGGCCTGGCCTTTTTCAGCCCACTCGGCGGCCACCGTCTCCTGGTTCTTCGCACGCTTGGCCTCGTCGATTTTTTCCTTCAGCGGCTTGGCCGCGCCCTTGTCGCGATTCGCGAGATCCTTGTAGACCTCGGCCATCTGCTCGGCGCTGGGCCCGGTGGACAGCCACTCACGGATGCGCGCGGTGCGCTCGCCGGAGGTCGGCGCCGAAAAGGCGCCGCCGGTCATGCCGTCCAGCGGATGGTTGGCGCCCGGTTGGGTGGACGGCGTTTTCACGGCAGAGGTATCGGGCTTGGAAGGTTTGGACATGGGGAACGCAGCGTAAAAATTAAAAAGGCCTGGCCGGGAAGAAGTTGCGGGCTGAATGCGGCGGGGGCGGGTAAGGCCCCGGCGCTGCAGGGCGGCCAGCGATGGCGGTCCGGACGGGTGGGAAGGGATCAGTGAGCGGGAAACATACGGACCATGGCTCTCAAAAAGACTCTCAGAAGGCTCTCAAGGCCGGGACACGCCCGCACTTTAAAAATTAGGCACAACCGGTATTTTCGCTGTTTTTACGGCATCGCCAAATTAAGCTCCGCACGCGGTGTCCATTTGCCGTCCGGCGGCACGGTTTTGGCGGCGCCGAGAAAGAGCCTGGCCGGTGCCAGATCGCGGCCCGCCAGGTAGTCCTTGACGGCCACGCTGCGCCGCAAGGCCAGCTCGCGCATCGCGTCCTCGCTCACCGCGATGTCGGCCAGCAACAGCTTTTCCATCTCGGCGGGCGGCAGGTCTTTGGCCAGTCCGACGATGTTGCGCGGCTTGGTGATGTCGGCGCGTTTGTAGACTTCCTTGAGCAGCGCGGGATATTCGGCCGGGCTCACGCTCAGCCCGGCCAGGGCCGTGCTGCCCTGGGCCACCAGGCCGCGGCGTTTTTCGGCGCGCAACAACTGGTTCAGGCGTTCGCGCCGGTAGCCCTCGCGTTCGGCCTCCAGGCTGGCGGTACCGACCACGGTGAGTTGCAGCGCCGGGCGATCCGTCAGCGCCTTGGCCACCTTGTCGAGCCCGGCGGTGGCCTCGGGCGCCAGCCGCGCGCTGCCCGGTGCAAAACCGACGCTGGCCAGTTCCTCCCCACCGCCGCCGAAGGCACCGGCCAGCAGGCTGAAGGGCGCGGTGATGGCCTTGACGATGACGTTGAGGATCACCTTGACGATGACCGGGCCGAGGCTGAACTGCGGGTCGTTGAGCGAGCCGCTGATCGGCAGGTCGATGTCGATCACGCCGTTGCGGTCGGCCAGCAGCGCCACGGCCAGCTTGACCGGCAGGCTGGCCGTCGAACCCTCGACTTTGTCGCCGAAGCTGAGCTGGTTCAGCACCACCTTGTTGTTCGCCGTGAGCTGCCCGTCGGGCTGCACCACATAGCTGACGTCGACACTGAGCTTGCCGCGGTTGATGCCGTAACCCGAGTACTTGATGGCATACGGCGACAGCGGCGGCAACTCCAGGTCGCGCACCTTGCCCTGAACGTCGAGCGCCAGCGGCTGCGCCAGCGGATTGAGCTTGCCGCTGATCTCCAGCGAGGCCGTGCCTTCGGCGCGTCCGCGCAGTTCCAGGTCGGCCATGGCAGGCGCGCCGGCTGCGGGCGCCGATGAAAACGCGCTGAGCTTGCCGCTGAGTTCGCTGAGGTTGGCCGAGTAGTTGGGTTTGACAAAACGGTCGGAAAACAGCACCCGGCCGTTGATCAGCGTCATCGGGCCGACATTGATGACAGGCGCCAGCGCCGCCGCATCCCCGGCTTTTGCATTGATTTGGCCTGCAGCGCTTGCCGGGCGTGCATCAGCAGCTCCTGATTTTGTAGCAACCAGGCCCTGCGCCGGAGGCGGCTTGAGCAGGTCCTGCAGGTTGATGCGGCCTTCCGGCGTAACGATCACCCGCGCAAAAAAGTCGCTCAGCACGGTTTCGCGCACATCCACCCGCGTGGCTGTCGCCGGCGCCAGCGCCAGCTTCAGGCCGCGCAGGTTCAGCGCCTTCCAGGCCAGCAGGCCCTCGCTGGGCGCCAGCGTGTTGGAGCGGAATTCTTCCAGCGCCACGTCGCCGGCCAGTTGCGCCTGCGGCCCGGCCGGCGTCTGGCGCCAGCCGACACGGCCGCGGAAGCTGGCGTCGGCACGCAGCAGGTCGATGTTGAGCTGCTCACCGAAGTAGGGCTCGAAGGCCTGCACCGGCATGCGTTGCAACACCAGCTGGCCCTGGGCCTGCAGCGGTGCCAGCCCCAGGCTGCCCTTGAAATCCAGCTTGCCGGGCTCGAACCGGCCCGCCGCCAGCTGCAGCGAGGCGCTCAGCGGCATCGGTTGGGCGGCCTGCGCTCGCGCCGCCGGCCGCTCATCGAGCAGCAGCCCCTGCAGTTGCGCCTTGATGCCACTCACCTCGAAGGCTACCGGCTTGCTGTTGGAGCGGTCGGAAAACGACATGGCACCGCCGTCCACCGACACCTCGCCGATCGCCACCCCCCAGGCCGGCGCGCCGGCCGACGCTGGCGGCGGCGCGGCCTGCCCACGCGCCGCCATCCAGCGCTGGTACATCCAGCGCCTGTCGGCATCCCGGTCGACCCGGGCTTTGGGCCGGGTCAGGCGCATGCTGGCCGCCTTGAAGGTCTGGCCGGCGACGTCGATGTCCATGCCGGCAATATCGACGCGTTGTACCGACACCAGCGAGGTTTTGCCTTCGGCCAGCAGGATGCCCTGCAGCGCGAGCTGGGGCGAGCTGATCGTCAGCAGTTGCGGCTTGCCGCCGGCCGCCGCCTGCCAACGAATGCCGAGCTCGGCATCGAGCTGGCCATTCAGCGCGGGCAGCAGGAACTGGCCGATGTACTTGGCCGCCATGTCCAGCGGCCAGGCCGCCAGCGTCGCCTTGACATCGGCAGCGGCATCGGTGGCGCTGCCGCTGAAGCTCAGCAGCGCAGGCGTCGCCGCCGGTGCCGGCGCGGCGATCCCGGCCTGGACCGCTTTCCGGCGGGCGGCTGCGGGCGGCGCGGCGGCAGCCACCGCGGCCGCGTCCAGCGCGATGGCGCCCTTGAACTGCAAGGGCGCGCTGGCCGAAAACGGAAAGCGGATCGCCGACGCGTCCAGCACCAGCCCATTCAGGCGGATCTGCGCGGGCGAGGCCAGGCTTTGGTCCAGCCAGTTGACGAGGCCACCACGCACGGCCAGGCTGGCGACCTCCACTTTCCACGGCGCGCGGGCCGCCGCGGGAGGCGCGGCGCTGGGGGTGGCGGGTCCGGACGCTGCCGGGCCTGGTGCATTTTTTTGGCCTTCAGCCCTTGCCGGACGTGCGTCCGCAGCTATGGTTTTGGTAGCAATCGGGGGGCCGGCCGGCAGCAGGTTCAACTGGCCACTGCGATCACGCGTGAGGTTGAGCACCGGCGAGGTGAGCAGCACCGACGACAGCCGGACCACCTGCTCCAGCGGCCGGACCTCGTCCATCACCACATGCAGGCGCTCGAAGCCCAGCAGTTCCGGGGCGGATGCCGGCGCGCCGGCGGCGCCCAGCAGGCGAACCTGCTCGGCCGTCAGCGTGCCGGACAAGCGGACCACGGGTGCTGGCGCCTGTTCAAAGGCGACCTTGATGTCGGCATGGAGGACGCCGCCCTGCAGCCGCAGCGGCAGGCTGGCCGGCAGGTAGCCCAGATAAGGCTGCAGGTCCAGCGCCTTGAGCCGGAAGCTGGCGTCGGTCTTGCGGGTCTCGGCAAAGGGCGTGCCTTCGGCGGCGCTGTCGAAGCGGCTGCCATTGAGCGCGAAGCTCAGGCGCGGCGCGGTCCGGATGTCGCGCTGCGAACGCAGGTTGCTCAAAAAGGGCACGGACAGGCTCAGCTCCCGCAGCTCGTGGTTCTTGCGCACCGACAGGTCGTTGAAGTCGGCGCGCCCCCCCGTCAGCACCAGGTTGTGGAGCGCAAAACGCGGCGGTTTTCCGGCCGGCTCATCCGGCGCGGGTGTCAGGCGCTGCACGATGTCGTCGATGTCGTAACGTCCCTGCCCCAGATGTGTCAGCGACAGCACCGGGTCCTCGACCTGGATGGCGTCCACCACGGGCGCCAGCCGCAGCAGGGACTGCAGCTCTGCATCTATATAGAGACGCTTGATGCGGAACTGGGGCGCTTCCTGGGCAAGCCCGGGCGACACCGGGGAAACGCCGGCCTTCGCAAGAGCGAGGTCGTGCAGCGTGAGTTCCAGCGACCAGGGCTGGAAATCCACCTTGCCCACGGTCAGCTGGCGGCCCAGCTTTTCCGATCCGGTTTTCTCCAGCTGCCACTTCAGCAGGCCGGGCACCGCGGCCCAGGCCAGCGCCCAGACCAGCAGCAGGCTGCCAGTTGCCCACGCCAGGCGGCGCTGCCAGAGCGGGGATCGCATCACGGAATCGGCGCGGGCCGGCAGGCCACGCCAGAAAAGGGACCCGCGCCCCCACATCTCTTTGCTTGTCATAAGCGTCGAGTCTTGGCGGCCTGCGCGCAAAGGTCAATGATTTTCTGCGCAGATAAGCGCCTGCACCAATGAAAAACCCCGGGCAGCAGGGCTGACCGGGGCTGACGGCGGACATGATGTCCATGCCGTCTGGCTTCGCAAAGAAGAGAAGTTCGTCTCCAGTGCGATGAAAGCAAGTGATTGCTCTCAGGTTGACCGGGATTGGTTACCCGGCTGATGCTTGAGGTACTCAAGCAACTGCAGATTAAACCTCGCGCACCGGGCATGCAAGCCAATATTTGTAATCAAAAAATGCCCGGCGATTGCGGTTTTCTTGGCAGCTTTACATCTTGGCAACAGGTCGGGATTTTGTCCTACAGACAGACGGGAAACCGTAGCGCTGCGCCTTTTTCCAGGGTTCGCTGGAATGCTCCAGCGTTTTCTGCAAAAACGCTGCAAAGCCTTGAAGTAGCTGGACTTTACTGGCGAAACATACAGCCCATTTCCTGGACACCAGGGAATTCCGGCCGGCTTAGGGAGCTTGGTCAAAAACGGCCGTAAGTACCTGAAACCGCGGCTTTGGCTTGAAATTAGCCGATTTGAGATTGATATTGATATATAAATTCAGTTTAATATTATTGACAAGTTATTTAGACGCCTCATAGAATTCGCCGTCCCGAGAAAACCAAGGGACAACCCGAACCCGCTGCCGAACCCGGCAAAGTCAGACAAGGGGTCCCTACCCCCAAGGCCACGGCCCTGGTTTGATGGCGACCCAATCAAAGTGTGACGGCTCCAAACAGCCGCCGCACGTAGAAAGGAGTGCTATGACAGCGCTAGGACAATCAAGCCCCGCATCCACCTTGCGGGCGATCCGGAAAAACGTGGGCGCCAGTCTGGCCAACATTGCAGACGACATCGCCCAGGGGTTTTTCGAAATCACGCACAACAGCTTTGCCCTGGTGGGCCTGGCCGTGGTGTTTGCCGTGATCACCCTGACCGCCCGGCCCGACCTGCGCCAGGCCGGCGAGTCGCGGCTGATGAGCTGGCTGCAGGAGCGCCAGGAAGCCGCCATCGGTTACACGGAGCCGGACGCCATCGACCGCGCCACCGCCGCCAATCCCAAGGACCTGCCCAAGCAACAGGCCGCCGTGGCCTTCTGGCTGAGCCGCAAATACAGCGTCGCGCCCGAGCCGCTCAGCGTGCTGGTGGCCGAAGCGTTTGAAATTGGCCAGAAAGCCAAGCTCGACCCTACCCTGATCCTGGCCATCATGGCGATCGAATCGGGCTTCAACCCCTTCGCCCAAAGTCCGGTCGGCGCGCAGGGCCTGATGCAGGTCATGACCAAGATTCACCACGACAAGTATGAAAACTTCGGCGGCAAGCTGGCCGCCTTCGACCCGGTCACCAACTTGCGCGTCGGCGTCAAGGTGCTGCAGGAATGTATTGCCCGTGCCGGTTCCCTCGAAGCCGGCCTGAAGTTCTACGTTGGCGCAGCCAACCTGGACAGCGACGGTGGTTATGCCGCCAAGGTCATGGCCGAACATGCCCGCCTGCAGGCCGTCGCCAACGGCCGGGCCCCGGCCTATGCGCCGGTCAGGCCGCCGCTGGCCATTCCGGCATCCCTGCCCCTCAATGGCGACAGCCCCGACATGCCGGGCCCCAAAGCCGGTGAGAAGGTCGCCAGCCTGTCCGTGTCCTGAGGTTTTGGCCGGGCCGAGCCCGGTCCGGACAGCGACTCCGTTACACTAGACGGGTGCGCGACTGGCGATAGGCTTGCCCTGATCACAGGGCGAGGCTGACGTGGGATACCACTGGGAAGCGCACCGCCGGCTGTCATCGGTGACAGCGGCGTTCAGCCGTTCGCCTGGGCAGCCCTTGTTTCATGCACCCCCGTGCCAGGACAGGGACCACGTCTTGAAGGACTGCCGTGTACAACCGAAATATTCTCGTCGAACAAACCGATCCCGAACTGTGGGCTGCCATCGTCGCTGAAAACGCGCGCCAGGAGCACCACATCGAGCTGATCGCCAGCGAAAATTACGCCTCGCCCGCCGTGATGGCCGCGCAGGGTTCGCAACTGACCAACAAATACGCCGAAGGTTATCCGGGCCGCCGCTACTACGGTGGCTGCGAACATGTGGACGTGGCCGAACAACTGGCGATCGACCGCATCAAGCAGATCTTTGGTGCCGAAGCCGCCAATGTGCAGCCACATTGCGGCGCCTCGGCCAACGAAGCCGTTTTCCTGGCCTTCCTCAAACCCGGCGACACCATCATGGGCATGAGCCTGGCCGAAGGCGGCCACCTGACCCACGGCATGGCTCTTAATATGAGCGGCAAGTGGTTCAACGTCGTCAGCTACGGCCTGAACGACAAGGAAGAAATCGACTACGACGCGATGGAGCGCAAGGCCCACGAGTCCAAACCCAAGCTGATCATCGCCGGCGCCTCGGCCTACAGCCTGCGCATTGACTTCGAGCGTTTCGCCAAAGTGGCCAAGGCCGTCGGCGCGATCTTCATGGTGGACATCGCGCACTACGCCGGCCTGGTGGCCGCGGGCGTCTACCCGAATCCCGTACCGCATGCCGACGTGGTGACATCGACCACCCACAAAAGCCTGCGCGGCCCGCGCGGCGGCATCATCCTGATGAAGGCCGAACACGAAAAGGCCATCAACAGCGCCATCTTCCCCGGCCTGCAGGGCGGCCCGCTGATGCACGTGATCGCCGCGAAGGCCGTGGCTTTCAAGGAGGCACTGGCTCCCGAGTTCAAGACCTACCAGCAGCAGGTGCTCAAAAACGCCCAGATCGTGGCGGAGACCCTGACCCAGCGCGGCCTGCGCATCGTCAGCGGCCGCACCGAAAGCCACGTGATGCTGGTGGACCTGCGCGCCAAGGGCATCACCGGCAAGGAAGCCGAAGCGGTGCTGGGCAGCGCCCACATGACCATCAACAAGAACGCCATCCCCAACGACCCGGAAAAGCCGATGGTCACCAGCGGCGTGCGTATCGGCACCCCGGCGATGACCACGCGCGGCTTCAGGGACGAGGAAGCGCGCCTGACCGCCAACCTGATCGCCGACGTGCTCGACAATCCGCGCGACGCGGCGAACATCGAGGCGGTACGCGCCAAGGTCAATGCCCTGACCAGCCGCTTCCCGGTTTACCGCTAACCATGGTGCAGGCGGGCGCTACGTTTTTGATAGCTGCTTGCGCCCGCCGCCTGTGGGCTGGAGACCAATAATGCCTGCAATCCCGGGCCGTTCCACATGAAATGCCCGTTTTGCGGCAACCTCGAGACCCAGGTGGTGGAGACCCGGGTGTCGGAAGACGCAGACTTCATCCGCCGCCGCCGCCAGTGCGGCGCGTGCGAAAAGCGCTTCACCACCTACGAACGCCCTGACGTCAACTTTCCGGCGATTGTCAAGAAGGACGGGCGCCGCATCGAGTACAAGCGCAGCAAGATCCTGGGGTCCATGAACCTCGCGCTGCGCAAGCGCCCGGTCAGCACCGAGCAGGTGGACTCGGCGATCGAGCGCATCGAGGAAAAGCTGCTGAACCTCGGCCTGCGCGAAGTCCCCTCCACGCGGCTCGGGGAACTGGTGATGCGCGAGCTGAAGAAGCTCGACAAGGTGGCCTATGTCCGTTTTGCCAGCGTCTACCGCAGCTTCGAGGACATCGACGAATTCAAGACGCTGGTCGACGAGGTGCGGCGTTAGAACGCCTGCGTCAAAATCACGCTAGCGCCAGCAATCGGCTATCGTCGGGCCTGTCGCACTTCGTCCCTTGACACCCGTATTGGTAAGCGTCAACGATCCGCATTTGTCGGTAGCCATGCTGCCGGAGGGTGTCGCGGTGAGGGTGTAAGAGTTCACCGTCGCTGCCACACTGAGGGTGTACCGCGTCGGACCACCAGCCGGAATGGTCTGTAGCCGCGTTGGCAACGCGGGGTTGCCGTCTGCAGCCGTGCTGTAACGGTTGTTTGCTCCGTAGTAACGCTCCATGAACTGCCGGGCCTCCAGCAAGGCTGCGGTAGCCTCAGACCGGTTGCCCCGCATGATGTAATCCGTGTAAGCAGGGAAGCCTATCGCGGAAAGAACGCCGATGATGGCGACCACAATCATCACTTCGATCAGGGTAAAGCCGGAACTGCGCCGGGCAGGACGGACCTGTAAGGAGACATGAACGGCATGCATTGGCGTGCTTTCTTAACGAATAGGTGGGTTGATGATACGGCGCCAGACCCTGTCCTTGATCGCCTGCGGGGGAACCGGATCATCAGGTTCGCAAAGACGGTTACCCGAAGTGGTGTCCAAAGCAGCGCCCAGCTTGAAACCTGGCGGACAAAATGCACCGCCATCGCCACTGCCAGACCCTCGGTCGCTGCCAGGCAGGTAGACCTTTTCACCGCCAGGGCTGGTGGTGTAAAAGCCCGCGCTGGTGGAGTCCGAATCGTTCACGGTGTTGTCGCCGTTGGTATCAAACAAGCGATAGGTCGGGTTCTCACCGGTCAGGACCGGCAGCACAAACGTGATGCCTACGCCGGTAGAAGCATCACAGGCCACAATATTCTGCGCCGGTGCCAGGGTGCTGACGAGCGCCAGGGTCTTGCCAATGGGCAATGGACGTGCAATCGACCTCAATCCCGTGATGATGCTCAGGTCGATAACCCATCCGCGCTGCGTGGTGAAGTCAACGTCGCTGCCGGCCACGTCATAAAGGATGGCCCCTCCCACACCGGGTGTTGACGTCACCGTGCGGGTTGCCAGGGAAGCGCGACTCATGGGACGCGCGAATGCCACATCCGAGGGTTTGTCCCACAAGCCATAAAGTGCCTGAACTGCCGTCGAATTGGCGTCGGCTTCGGTCGACAGTACTCCGGTGCCGAAAATCAGCATCTTGCCGCCATCAGGATGGTCAAACAGTGTCGGCGGCTGGGTGATTGGCTGCGCCACGCCCCCGGTGCTGGCTGCAGTAAACAGGGCAGTACCGCCTGCAACCTCGAACCGGCTGGCCGCGGCAACGTTGTAATTGAACTTCCACAGGTTGCCCTTGAGGTCCCCGGCGAACAAATTGGTGATTTGTCCCAGGCTGTTACGCTGCAACGTGACACCGCTCAAGCCATTCGACCCCGCAGCTTCCACCACCAGTTTCTGGGTGGCACCGGTTTCAAGATTGGCGACAAACAATACCGCCTTGCCCGCGGTGCTGAATTGCCCATTGCCGAAGATGGCCACCCATTCTCCATTGGGCAACACACCGGCCTGAACCGGGGAATAGATATGCCCGATGTCACTGTCAGTGTCACTCGACAACTCCCAGCGGATGCTGGAGGCACCCAGGTTCGCAGTGTCCGTGACGTCCAGAGCAAATATGGCGCGCCCACCGGCACCCAGCGCTCCCATCAGGTAGTTGCGCCAGCTCGCAACAGTAGCACCCGGCGCGCGCACATAAGCGTCGGTTTCCAGTAGCGGACCGTCAACAAAAAACTGGTGGTACAGCAAGTCCGTGCCGTAGGTTTGATCTGCCAGCTTGGCCAGATTGGGATAAACCGTCCGCGGCACATAGGCAAACACTTCCTTGCCGTCGTCGGCGGGGATCACGCCGCCCGTGTCCTTGAAGCCGTGCAGCATGCCACCATTGCTGCCAGCGAAGAGCACCGAGGTCCGCGCGGCTTTTTGAACCAGGAAAGCGGCATAACTGGTGCCTACGGTGGGCAGTGTGCCGTAGCCCAGATTCACAGACCCCTTGACCAGCACCGGGTTGGAGTTGATGAAGTCACCCAGCACCCCGCCACGGCGGCGAAACAGAAGTTCAGAGCCCTCCTGACTGCGGTCGCCTCGCAGAAAATTGACAAAGGTCACTTGACTCGGTGCACCTGCACTGCCAAGCGCGGTTTCGTTGGCGGCACTCATGCCGGCCAGGGTGAATTCAACGCCGGCCGGTGTGGGCAAACCCGTGTCCCAGGTAAAAATCCGCCGGCTGGCCGGAGCTGGCACCTTGGCTTCAGCGGCCCAGAGCTGCACGCCGGCCTGGCCGTTGATGTCCAACGCAAACGCCTGGACATCACCGCTCCACGCACCGGTTTTGTACAGGGGGACATACTTGCGGTTGCCATCCTGCAGGGTCGTGGCGGCCGTCGCCACACCCGCCTCCCGCAACTCGCGCTGCAGGGTCTGTCCAATCGAATTGCGAATCGCACTCGCCATTTCATTCGGGTCCTTGGCGCTGAAAAATTCGCCACGGCTGTTGAGCGCTGCATGCCAGAGGTCATCAATCTTGTCGGATCCCCATGACTTGGTGCCGGCCGTCAGGAAAGGCAGGTCGGTCGACGGATCCAGTGGCCCCCGAACGCCCAGCCCGACCGTGAAGTTGACCATGTGCTGCCAGAAGGCGGGATTCTCGATGGAGGCGACGACCTTGTTGTCCAGATTGGTACGCAAGTCGTTCTTCCAGTACTTCATGGCATAGTCAGCCAGCGTGTTGGATGAGCCATCGCGATAAGGTCGCGGAGCCTCGTACCGGAATGATTGTCCGGGACCCGTGATGTTCACACCTTGAGTGTTATCGTCATTTCCCACAGACACCAACCCGCCGCTTCCCACCGTGTCACTCCAGTAGCCGTCAGTCACCAGCAGGTGATAGGAGCGCCGGCAGGTTTTGTCTGCAGCGGTGTTCACGGATCCGGGCACCTCGGACCACGGCCCTCTGTTGTCGGCCCGTGAATAATAATTTCCCGCCTCCTGGATCGCCAGGCGCAGTGGCGTGCCGCCTTCTGCCGGGAGTGAATAGAGATAGTCAAAAAGCGCAGACTTGCGAGTCGGCGTGAAATCACGAACCCCAGCCTCGATCACCCGGGTGTTCACGTTGTCAATGCTTGTCGATCCCTTGTTGATACGCCCGTAGCCAACACGGAACGTATCGGTCGACTCCGAGAAGGCCTCGGCCACAGCACCACGCGCCAGCAGATTCCGCGTGCGGTAATACGTGAACCAGTTGGCAAAATTCTGGCGCTCCTGATCACGTGTGCAGGTGGTGCCCGTGCAATCGGTGCGGGCTGCATATTTTGTGTAGGTGGTGGATGCCACCGCATTGATGGTGAACCGGTCGTAATTGCCTTCTGCCGTGGCGTCAAGGTACTGACCCGATGCATTTTTCCTCAATCGGTAATAAAGCCCAGGGTCGTAGTCTATGTTCGTGTTGATGGCGGTGCACGCGTTTTGTGAGCCACTGGGCCTGAAACACCAGACCAGCGAATTACTGGTCTCACTGCGAATGTTGGTTAAATTGATGGTTCCTCCGCCCACCTGGTTCATGGGATCGCGAGGAGCAGCACTGGCAGAGACGTTGGCCATACGACCCCCAGCGGCCAGGGGCCAGGGCTGATAACGAACCTCGGGGTTGTAGTAGATGGTGTTGGTATCCGGCGAACGCATCAGCTTTTGCCGATAGTTGCTGGACGCCGGATCACCGGCGATCGTCCCGAGATACTGGCTGTCGACACCTTGTGCGGAACCCGGTCCGCCCAGCGTGGCGTTGTCGCCCGGGTCCATGCGCACCGAGGCACCACCCACCGGGCTGGTTACCGTTTGCGAGCCCAAGATGATGTTGTCCTCGGGCATGTGCTGAAACATCATGGAGCCCGAGTCATCCATAGTCAGCATGATGTTGGGCTTGACGCCCCCACCGTCGCGGCTGAGCAGGGGTTTTTGCGAAGGCTGGGCTGCAACCAGTTGCGCACTCACGATGGCCGAAATACCCATGGCAACAAACGCACGGATGGGTGATAGGTGATGCAAGGAAAGCATAGCTTACCCCTTCAATTTAAAACGAGTGTGGACTGAAGCCAGACCACAGAGCCACCCGTGGTGGCTCCTGTGCCTGCATCTGAGGTGTAATCAGGGCTGAATCCCCGCGCGGTAACGACGTAAGCGAGCTTGGTATCTTCCAGTACTTGCTTCTCGGCAACGCACTGTGGAAGCGTCGTGGGCCGGAAGGAACTGCCAGAGGACTTGATCTGAAGCTCCGGCACAGTGGTGCGCGACCCCGAGGCGCCGCCCGTGCCTATCCATGTGTCGGTCCGGTCCCATGCCGGGGCCCCTTGATAGGCAGTCTGGACCAGATTGGCCTCCTGCAGCGTTGTCACACGATCGGCGTCCGCCTTGGAGAGCTCGGCTTCGCAATAACGCAAAGCCGCATCCGCATACTGTTGCGCCAGGTTCTGCATACGCACGTTGTTGGTCACCCGTTCGTCCGAGGTCGCGTTCCGGATGGCAGCCGCCGACGTCAGGCCGATCACCACCAGCATGATGAGCACAATGATCAGGGAAATACCGCCCTGCCGGCCGCGGCGCGGCGCAGATGGAGAGAGGCAAAAACCGTTCATGAACATCCTAAAAGGTCATTTTGTTGCGCAAGGCCGTGGTGGTGAAATACGCTCGCCGCGCAAACCGGTCGGTCGAGGTTTGCGTGACAGAGTCGCAGTCGCGGTAGGTTGCCGGATCTTCGGCCGTCAGGACCGGCTCGGCGCTTCGCATGAGCAAGCACACCCGGACGCTGACGACATAGGTAAAGTCGGTTCCCAGATCCTTAACATTGGCAGCGCTGACATAACGCACGATCTGCCGCGGGTCGGCCGGATTGGCTTCTCCGTACTGGATCTGCATGCCTTCGACGTTGTCCACCAATGCACCACCAGTTGCCGGCGCATTGTTGCCTGCGCAGTGGAGTTCCGACCGACCCAGTGTGCTGACGGCGAGGTAATAGCGATTGCGGGCAATGTAAATACTGGTGGCCGGGGGACCAGCACTTTGGTCCGCCAAAGCTGCACCCAGACAGTCCGAGGGCACACCGGAAGAATGGGGTACGGTGTTCGTCAAGTCGGCTTCGTAGACAATTTCAATTGCTGGCGTGCTGCCTGTTGCAGCACATACAACTGCACCTGTGGTGTTGGCTGCAACAAAGCCGGTATCACACCCATATACCGCGTGGCCTGAATATGTTCTCCCGAACTTGAAAGTCACCGCATCCCAACCGGTAGGCCTCGCGTAACCGGCAAGCAGGAGATCACGCGAAAGGATTCCCAGGCCAATTTGGGCGTCCTCATTCATCTGGCTGTAGGCAGCCTGCAACCGGTTGGTCTGGCCGGACGTGATATAGCTCAATAACACAGCGCCCACGACCACCAGCCCGATTACCAGGGAGACCAGAACCTCGATGATGGAAAGACCCCGCTGGCGCGACCGGGAACGCAGGATGGAGGACGACCTCATAGATTGATCCTGAAAAAACTGCAACGCACACTCAAGTCGGATCCCAGATTCAGGCCATCCGGGCACTCCGTCGCAAGCGCAGGGGCTTCGTCACTGGTGGCGACGGCAGGGTCCCGCCATGCGACCCAGACATCTGCGGCCGTCTGGCCCGCCTGCCTGGCAATCCATATTGATCCCTCGGGCAACTGGGTACGGACCAGCAAACGCCATTGCGCCATGTCGAGTTCGGCGATCTGCTGTGGCGTGCAGCTTGCAGTGGTATCGCACAACTGGGTAGGCATCGTGGCATCGGTGGCCTGGCCCGCAAAATCCGTGGTGCTGTAATCGTAAGCACCTGCAAAAAAACCTGTTGCAACTACCGCTCCGTCGGCCGGCACACCCTTGTTGGCGCGCATTCTTTCGGCCAGGTCACTGACGAGCAACGTTGCGGTAGCGCGGTATTGGGACATTTTGGTGTAACGCACTGCCGAGGCATTGACACCGGCCAGTGCCAGTAGTGCGATGGCAGAAATGACAATGGAAACCAGCACCTCAATCAACATGCCGCCCCGCGCATGACGCCGACGCTGTAGCCCACGACCCGGATAGCTCATGACGCGTCTCATGTGCATGATGTGGCTCCCGCCGCTTTGAGTCCAGGTCGTCCCTGGTTGGAAATACATACCACCCGGACCGAGCCGGACGGGATATCCCCACTCGGCGTGAAGATAAAGGTCTGACTGGAACTCTTCGCCCAGCCGGTCGGCTGGTAAGTGAAAAATCGGCGATCGCCCGAAGGGTTGGTGCTGGCAATCGAGGCCATGGAGGTCAAGGCCTGCTGCACCCTCACAATTTCATCCCCGGCATCCACCGCCCCATCACCATCCGCATCGACAAAAACGATCCAGCCACCCACCCACAAGTTGCTTCCGGTGGCGCAGCTGGTTCCATTGGCTGACTGGCACACAGACACCCGCGCAGATCGCTTGACCGCTTCGGAGCGCGCGTACCGCATATCGGTGATCAACGCATCTGCCGCGGCTTGAACCGTGCGGTTGACGAGCAGACTCCGGAAACCGGGCACCGCCATAGCTGCCAGCACCGAGATCAGGGACATCACGATCAGCAATTCAATCAGCGTAAAGCCCGCTTGACGTATCTTCATGAGAGTGAGCGTACTCCGGAACGCCACCCCATCCCGAATTTTGCCGACGTCCGGCGGACCATGCCCGCCAGACGGTAAACTTCTCCGCCCCCTCCCTATTCCCAACGTGCGGATGCCTGATGATCGAACTTGCAGTCGAAATTGCCAGCAAGGCTCCGGGCCTGTCCTCGCCCAATCCTGCCGTGGGCTGTGTATTGACCTCCCCGGAGGGTCGTGTGCTGGGCCAGGGGCACACCCAGCGCGCCGGCGGCCCGCATGCCGAAATCATGGCCTTGCGCGACGCGGCAGCACAAGGCCATTCGGTGGCCGGTGCCACCGCCTGGGTCACGCTGGAGCCCTGCTCCCACCATGGCCGCACCGGTCCCTGCTGCGATGCGCTGATTGCCGCTGGCGTCAAAAAGGTGGTCGCCTCCATCGCGGACCCCAACCCCCTGGTCGCAGGGCAAGGCTTTGCGCGCTTGCGCGCCGCGGGCATGGAGGTCGAGGTGGGTCCGGGCGCCGCCGAGTCGCGGGAGCTCAATATCGGCTTTTTCAGCCGCATGATCAGAAAAACCCCCTGGGTGCGCCTCAAAGTCGCTGCGTCGCTGGACGGCAAGACCGCGCTGGACAATGGCGCCAGCCAGTGGATCACGGCAGACGCCGCCCGCGCCGACGGCCATGCCTGGCGCGCCCGCGCGTCTGCGGTGTTGACCGGCATAGGCACGGTGCTGGAAGACGACCCACGGCTCGACGTCCGGCTGGTGGACACGCCGCGCCAGCCAGACCTGGTGGTGGTGGACAGCCGGCTGGAAACGCCCCTCGACGCCCGGCTCTTCATTCCCGGTCGCACCGTGTACATCTATGCAGCCGGGCAAAACGACGAGAAGAAGGCCGCGCTGGAAGCGCGCGGCGCCACCGTGATCTACCAGCCCGGCGCCAACGGCAAGGTGGACCTGGCGGCCATGCTGCGTGATCTGGCACGGCGCGAGGTCAATGAAGTGCATGTGGAAGCCGGACACAAGCTCAATGGTTCACTGGTCCGCGAGGCCCTGGTGGACGAGTTTGTGGTCTACCTGGCGCCCAAATGGATAGGCCAGGGCGCCGGCATGGCCAGCTTTGGGCCGATCACCGAGCTGTCGCAGGCAGTGGAACTCGACTTCCGCTCCGCCGACCGGCTCGGCCCCGACCTGCGGATTGTCGCCAGGGTGCGCGGGCGCGACCTGTTTTAGGCCCTGATTGGCGGGCGCGCCGTGCACCGCGCCAATCTCTGCGAAAATACCCCGATGTTTACCGGAATCATTACCGGCGTGGGGCGCATCGTCGCTGTCCATCGCCTGGGCAGCTCTTTGGACCACGGCCGGCGCCTCGACATCGAGGCACCGGCGGCTTACCTCGACGATGTGGGCCTGGGCGACAGCATCGCGCTGAATGGCGCCTGCATGACGGTCACGGCACTGGACCCCGACAACAGGCAGTTTTCCATCGAAATTTCAGCCGAGTCGCTGGACAAGACCAGCGGCCTGGCTGAACCTGGCCCCATCAACCTCGAAAAAGCCCTGCGTGCGCATGATCGCCTCGGTGGCCATATCGTCGCCGGCCATGTGGACGGCGTGGGCACCGTCACCCATTTTGCACAGGTCGGCGAGAGCTGGGAACTGCGCATCCTGGCGCCGCGTGAGCTGGCCAAATACCTGGCCTACAAGGGCTCCATCACCGTCAACGGGGTCAGCCTGACCGTCAACCGGGTGACCGATCTTGAGGGCGACACAGCCGGCTGCGAAATCAGCATCAACCTCATCACCCACACCGTGCAAAACACAGCCCTGGGCCATCTGCGCGTGCATTCGCAGGTCAACCTCGAAATCGACCTCATCGCGCGTTATGTCGAACGCATGCTCCACAACGGAAAGAACACCTGACCCATGACGATCGCCATCTCCCCTGTTGAAGACATCGTGGCCGACATGCGCGCCGGCCGCATGGTCATCCTGGTCGACGAAGAAGACCGCGAAAACGAAGGTGACCTGGTGCTGGCCGCCGATCACGTGACCCCGGAAGCCATCAACTTCATGGCGCGTTACGGCCGTGGCCTGATCTGCCTGACGCTGACGCGCGAACGCTGCGAACGGCTGCAGCTGCCGCCCATGGTGGCGCGCAATGGAACCAAGATGGGCACTGCCTTCACCGTGTCCATCGAGGCTGCCGAGGGCGTGACCACCGGGATTTCTGCGGCCGACCGGGCGCGCACGGTGCAGGCTGCCGTGGCCAGGGACGCCAAAGTCAGCGACCTGGTCCAGCCCGGCCACATCTTCCCGCTGCAGGCGGTGGACGGCGGCGTGCTGATGCGCGCCGGCCACACCGAAGCCGGCTGCGACCTGGCTGGCATGGCCGGCTGCTCGCCGTCTGCCGTGATCTGCGAAATCATGAAGGACGACGGCACCATGGCACGCCTGCCCGACCTGCAGCAGTTTGCCGCCGAACACGGCCTGAAAATCGGCACGATTGCCGACCTGATCGAGCACCGCAGCCGCCATGATTCGCTGATTGAAAAAATCGGCGAACGCACCATCCAGACAGCTTTCGGCGAGTTCGCTGTCCATGCCTTCAGGGACAAGCCCAGCCAGGGCCTGCACCTGGCGCTGGTCAAGGGCCAATGGGGCGCTGACGACACCGTGGCGGCGCGCGTGCATGAGCCGCTGTCGGTGCTGGACGCCCTGGAAACCGGCCGTTCCATGCATTCCTGGAGCCTGGACCAGAGCCTGGCGCATCTGGCCAAGGCCGGCAAAGGTGTGGCGGTGCTGCTCAACTGCGGCGAAAGTGCGGCCCAGTTGCTGGCACAGTTCGAAGGCACGGCACGCGCCAGCCAGGCGCCCGAACGCGGCCGCATGGACTTGCGCACTTACGGCGTGGGCGCGCAAATCCTGCGCGAGTGCGGCGTCCACAAGATGGAACTGATGGGCAACCCGCGCCGCATGCCCAGCATGACGGGTTACGGGCTCGAGATCACCGGCTATATCGCCAACAAAAAGGAATAAGAAGTGTTTGGTGCAGAAAAAGGCTCAGCCGACCACCTGAACGGCAAAAAACTCGCTATCGGCATCGTCCAGGCGCGTTTCAATGAAAGCATCACGAATGCCCTGGCCCAGGCCTGCTGGCAGGAATTGCTGGCGCTGGGCGTCGAGGAAAAAAACATCCACCACGTCAAGGTACCGGGCGCGCTGGAGATTCCGTCGGCACTGCAGGCCCTGGCCGAGCGTGACCAGTACGATGCCCTGATTGCGCTGGGCTGCATCATCCGCGGCGAGACCTACCACTTCGAGCTGGTCGCGAATGAAAGCGGCGCCTCGGTCAGCCGGCTGGCGCTGGACTACCAGTTGCCTATCGCCAACGCCATCCTGACGGTGGAAAACGTCGCCCAGGCCGAAGCCCGCCAGGTGGACAAAGGCCGCGATGCGGCGCGGGTGGCCGTCGAGATGGCCAACCTGCTGAACGAACTCTCTTGAACACACCGCAACACATTCACCAGGCGCGCATGTCCGACCCCAGCCCCCTCAAACCCAAACGCCCACCGCAAACGCGCACCGGCCTGACCGACACCGGCGTCAAAAAAGCCGCGGACAAATCGGCCCGCACGCGCGCACGCGAGTTCGCCCTGCAGGCGCTGTACCAGCACCTGGTGGGCCGCAATGAGGCGGCCTCCATCGACGCCTTCACGCGGGACCTGGTCGGCTTTCACAAGGCCGACTCGGCCCACTACGACGCCCTGCTGCATGGCTGTATCGGCGAAGCCGCTGCACTCGACGAAAGTTTCACGCCGCTGCTGGACCGCAAGATGGCAGAAATCTCGCCGGTCGAACACGCGGTGTTGTGGATTGGTGCCTATGAATTCAAGCACTGCCTGGACGTGCCCTACCGCGTCGTCATCAACGAATGTATCGAGCTGACCAAGGCTTTTGGCGGCACCGACGGCCACAAATACGTCAATGGCGTGCTGCACAAGCTGGCGCCGGGCTTTCGCGCAGCCGAAGTGGCTGCCGACAAAAAAACCTGATACCCGGCATGACGTCCCTGCGGATCGCCCGGCGCGCCCAGCGCATCGAGCCTTTTTATGTGATGGAGGTTGCCAAAGCGGCCGCGGCGATGGCCCGGGAGGTGGCGCAGACCGCACACCCGATGATTTTCCTGAACATCGGCGAGCCCGACTTCACCGCGCCGCCGCTGGTTCAGGAAGCGGCGACACGCGCCATCCGCGATGGCAATACCCAGTACACCCAGGCCACCGGCCTGCAGGAACTGCGTGAACGCATCAGCGCCTGGTATGCGACACGCTTCCAGGCGGATGTGGCGCCCGGCCGCATCATCATCACCGCCGGCGCATCGGCGGCGCTGCAACTGGCCTGCCTGGCGCTGATCGAAGCCGGCGACGAGATCCTGATGCCGGACCCGAGCTATCCCTGCAACCGGCATTTTGTCAGCGCCGCCGAAGGCAATGCGGTATTGGTACCGACCACGGCAGAAGAGCGCTTCCAGCTCAGCAGTGCCAAGGTCCAGGCCGCCTGGACAGACAAAACCCGCGGCGTGCTGCTGGCCTCGCCGTCGAACCCGACCGGCACCTCCATCGCGCCCGAAGAGCTGCGCCGCATCCACGAATTTGTACACAGCCGCGGCGGCATCACGCTGATCGACGAGATCTACCTCGGCCTGAGTTACGAAGAACGTTTTGGCCACACCGCGCTGGCCATGGCCGACGGTCTCGGTAACAGCATCATCAGCATCAACAGCTTCAGCAAATACTTCAACATGACCGGCTGGCGCCTGGGCTGGCTGGTGGTGCCCGAGGAACTCGCGCCGGTGATCGAGCGCATTGCGCAGAACCTGTTCATCTGCCCCAGCACCGTGGCGCAGCATGCGGCGCTGGCCTGCTTCGAACCGGATAGCCTGGCCGAGTACGAACGCCGCCGCGCGGAGTTCAAGGCCAGGCGCGACTACTTCATTCCAGAACTCAACCGCCTCGGCCTGACCGTGCCGGTGATGCCGGACGGCGCGTTTTACGCCTATGCCGACTGCACAGACGCCGCGAAACGGTTGGGCGTGTCAGGCAGCTGGGACTTCGCTTTCGAACTGATGAAACGCGCCCACCTCGCCGTAACACCGGGAAGGGACTTCGGAACCATGGCACCCGAACGCTACATCCGATTTTCCACGGCCAATTCGATGTCGCAGTTGAAGGAAGCCGTCGCGCGGCTGGAGGCCGTACTTGGTTAAGCCGGCCTTCCAGTGGCCGCTGCGTGTCTACTGGGAAGACACCGATGCCGGCGGCATCGTGTTCTACGCCAACTACCTGAAATTTTTTGAACGTTCACGTACCGAGTGGCTCAGATCCCTGGGGATTGAGCAACACGCGCTGCGTGAGCGCACCGGCGGCATGTTTGTGGTCAGCGAGACCAGCGTGCGTTACCACCGGCCCGCACGCCTTGACGATGAACTGATTGTTACTGCCGCCCTGATCGAAAAAGGCCGCGCGTCCATGATAATCGGGCAAAGTGCGCTATTAAAATCAGAGCATGGGCCGATCCTGCTGTGTGAAGGCACGATACGCATCGGCTGGGTCGATGCCGCTGGCCTGAAACCTGCACGCCTTCCCGCTGACCTTCTTGACCGTCTGGAAACCACAACATGAATCAGGATTTATCCATCGTCAACCTCCTCCTCAACGCCAGCTGGGTGGTCCAGGGCGTGGTGGCTTTGCTGGTGGGCGTGTCGATCGCGAGCTGGGCGGCGATTTTCCGCAAGATCATCTCGCTCAAACGTGTGCAGTCACTCAACGACGAATTCGACCGCGAGTTCTGGTCCGGCACCAGCCTCAACGACCTGTACGCCGCAGCCACCCAGAACGCCAAAACCAGCGGCCCCATGGAGCGCATTTTTGCCAGCGGCATGCGCGAATTCCAGAAGCTGCGCGAGCGCCGCATGGCTGACCCCAGCACCCTGCTGGACGGCGCCCGCCGCGCCATGCGCGCCAGCTACCAGCGCGAGGTCGATGCGGTCGAGTCCAACCTGTCCTTCCTGGCCACCGTCGGCTCGGTCTCGCCCTACGTCGGCCTGTTCGGCACGGTCTGGGGCATCATGCACGCCTTCACCGGCCTCGCCGCACTGGAGCAGGTGACGCTGTCCTCGGTGGCCCCCGGCATCGCCGAAGCGCTGGTGGCCACCGCGATCGGCCTGTTCGCCGCCATCCCGGCCGTGGTCGCCTACAACCGATTTGCGCACGACATCGACCGCGTGGCCAACAAGCTGGAGACCTTCATTGAGGAGTTCTCCAACATCCTGCAACGCAACCTCGGCGCGAGCTCTCCTTCCGGACACTAGACAGCCATGCCAGCAGTCTCATCCCGCGGCCGCGGCCGCCGCACCATCAGTGAAATCAACATGGTGCCCTTCATCGACGTGATGCTGGTGCTGCTCATCATCTTCATGGTGACGGCGCCGCTGATCACGCCCAGCATGATTGCCTTGCCCAAGGTCGGCAAGGCGCCGGGCCAGCCGCCCAAACCGATCCAGATCGAGATCAGCAAGGACGAAGTCATCCAGATCAAGTCGGAAGGCAATTCCGTCCCGGCACGGCTGGCAGAGGTCGGCGCCGCGGTCAAGCGTTTGCAGCCGTCGGTGCCGGCGGGTGAGCAGGTCACGCCTGTGGTGATCAGTGCCGACAAATCCATCAAGTACGAAACCGTGGTCAAGGTCATGGACGCGCTGCAAAAAGCCGGCGTCGCCCGTGTCGGCCTGTCGGTGCAAACCGGCAACTGAGACCCACGCCCTCCATGCCCAGCGCCGCCGACCGCCTCGACCTGGCACCGCAACCCGATCCCGGTGCGCTGCGGTCTTTTGGCCTGGCGCTGCTGGTCCATGCGCTGCTGATAGGCGCGCTCACCTGGGGCATCAACTGGAAACACAGCGACCCCGACCTGTCGTTTGAAGCCGAACTCTGGTCCAGCGTGCCACAGGAGGCCGCGCCCAAGCTCATCGAGCCCCCGCCTGCACCGCCGCCGCCGCCGCCCCCTCCCCCACCGCCCGAGCCTGTGCTCAAGGCGCCGCCACCGCCGCCCGCGCCGGATGTGGACATTGCGCTCGAGCGGGAAAAGAAGCGCAAGCTGGAGCTCAAGAAAAAAGAGGCTGAACTGGCCAAAGCCAAAGCCGAGCAGGAAAAACTCAAAGAGCTGCAGGCCAAAAAGGAAAAAGAGCAGAAGCTCAAGGAAGACCTCGCCAAACGCAAGGCCGAGGAAGCGAAGAAGCTCGAAGCCAAAAAAGCCGATGACAAAAAGCAGGACGCGAAGGACGCTGAGAAGAAGAAACTGGCGGACGCCGCCGCCGAAAAACTGCGCCAGGACAACATCAAACGCGCCCTGGGCCTGGCCAGCGCCACCGGCGGCGCCGATGCCAAAGGCACGGCGCTCAGGGCCAGCGGCCCCTCAGCCAGCTACGGCGGCAAGGTGCGCGCCAGGGTCAAGCCGAACATCATCTTTACCGAAGACATCGCCGGCAACCCGACCGCTGAAGTCGAGGTACGCACCTCGCCGGACGGCACCATCCTCGGCCAGCGCCTGATCAAGTCCAGCGGCAACAAGGCCTGGGACGAGGCGGTGATCAAGGCCATCATCCGCACCGAAACCATGCCGAAAGACGTGGACGGCCGGGTGCCGACGCCGATGATCCTGGAGTTCCGGCCCAAGGATTGAGGCAAGGAAGGCCTCGTCCATCACCCCTGGGGCGGGCGATCGCTATCAATATAGTAGCTGCTTACGCTCGTCCACTAGGGGCTGGAGCCCGATTTCACTCATAAACAATCTGTGCCAGCCCCTGGTCGGCCTGCGCCATCCAGCTGGCCAGCGCGGCGTCGGTCGGGAAGAACCTGGCGGCCTCGCCGAGCTGCAGTTCGGCGACCACACTGCTGCGCCGCAGGCTCAGGCGCACCGGCAGGCCGCGGCTGACTTCGCCCTGCTCGGACATTTCCTTGCGCGGCGGAAAGTCGCGCACGATGCGCTGCACGTCCGGCGCGCTGCCGTTGACCGCCACACGCAGGTACTTGCCGAAGCGGCAACGCGCCGACTCCAGGCTCCACACCTGCGTCACCTTGAAACGGCGGCCAAAACGCTCGGACGCCGGCTGCAGGGTGCCCTGCACGATCACCAGTTCGTCATCCTTGAGAAGGTTGCGGTTGGCGTTGAAGGTGGCTTCATCCACCGAGGCTTCCAGCGTGTCGGTCTTGTCGTCGAGCTTGAAGATGATCAGCTTGCCGCGGTTGCCGTTGATCACGCGCAAGTCGCTGACGATGGCCGCCAGCAGTGTCTGGTCGCGCGAGTCGATCAGGTCGTCGATCGTGCGCTTGACGAACTGCCGCACCTCGGTCTCCACCTCGTCGAACAGGTGGCCGGACAGGTAAAAGCCGATCGCTGTTTTCTCCTGCACCAGACGCGCTTTCACGCCGAAAGGCACTGCCTCGACCAGCGGCGGCTCCTGGGTGCTCGCCGCATGCGAGTCCATGTCGAACAGCCCGCCCTGGTTCACATTGGCCTCGGCCTGCGCCGCAAATTCAAAAGCGCGATCCACCGACGCCAGCAGCGAGGCGCGGTTGAGCTGCAGGTTGTCGAAGGCGCCGGCCTTGATCAGCGCCTCGACCGTGCGTTTGTTCATTTTGGTCTTGTCGACGCGCAGGCAGAAGTCGAACAGGGAAGTGAAAGGCCCGCCAGCTTCGCGCGCCGCCACGATGGCCGCAATCGCCTGCTGGCCCGTGCCCTTGACCGCGCCCAGGCCGTAACGAATGCTGGTGTTGCTGATCGGCTCGAAGCGGTAGTGGCCGCGGTTCACGTCAGGTGACTCGAAGCTGATGCCCATCTTCTGCGCATCACCGAACAGGATTTTCAGCTTGTCGGTGTCGCCCATCTCGACGGTCATGTTGGCGCAGAAGAACTCGGCCGTGTAGTGGCGTTTGAGCCAGGCCGTGTGGTAGGCCAACAGCGCGTAGGCGGCCGAGTGCGACTTGTTGAAGCCGTAACCCGCGAACTTCTCCATCAGGTCGAAAACCTCGTCGGCTTTTTCCTGGCTCAAGCCGTTGATACCGGCGCCCTTGCGGAAAATTTCCCGCTGCGAGGCCATCTCCTTCTCGTCCTTCTTGCCCATGGCGCGGCGCAACATGTCGGCGCCGCCCAGCGAGTAACCGCCCAGGATCTGCGCGGTCTGCATCACCTGCTCCTGGTAGACCATGATGCCGTAGGTCTCTTCCAGAATGGGCTTGACGCGCGGGTCCGGGTACTCGGGGGTTTCCTTGCCCTGCTTGCGCGCGATGTAGGTCGGGATCAGGTCCATCGGGCCCGGCCGGTACAGCGCGTTCATCGCGATCAGGTCTTCGAGGCGGTTCGGCCGCGCATCCCTGAGCATGCGCTGCATGCCGATACTTTCAAACTGGAACACGGCCTCGGTCTTGCCCTCGGCAAACAGCGCATACACCCGCTGGTCGTCGAGCGGCAGGTTTTCGAACTTGAAGTCTTTTTGCGCCGGATGCCGCTGCACGATGAACTCGCGCGCCAGCTCCAGGATGGTCAGCGTCGCCAGGCCCAGAAAGTCGAACTTGACCAGGCCAATCGCCTCGACGTCGTTCTTGTCGAACTGGCTCACGGCCGAGGTGCTGCCGGGCTGCAGGTAGAGCGGGCAGAAGTCGGTAAGTTTTCCCGGCGCAATCAGCACACCGCCGGCATGCATGCCGACGTTACGTGTCAGGCCTTCGAGCTTGCGCGCGAGCTCCAGCAAGGTTCGCACGTCTTCTTCCTTGGCCTCGCGTTCGGCCAACACCGGTTCGGCTTCCAGCGCATACACCATCTTGTCGTTTTTCTTGCGCTCGGCAGGCACCAGTTGCAGGGTCACGGCCTGGCCCGGCTTGTTCGGCACCAGCTTGGAGATGCCGTCGCAAAAGCCATAGGAAAAATCGAGCACACGGCCGACGTCGCGGATCGCCGCGCGTGCCGCCATGGTGCCGAAGGTCACGATCTGGCTGACCGCCGCGTGGCCGTACTTGTCCTTGACGTAGTCGATCACGCGGTCGCGGTTGGTCTGGCAGAAGTCGATATCGAAGTCGGGCATGGAGACCCGCTCCGGATTCAGGAAACGTTCGAACAGCAGGTTGTACTGCAGCGGATCCAGGTCGGTAATCTTCAGTGAATAAGCCACCAGCGAACCCGCGCCGGAACCCCGGCCCGGTCCCACCGGGCAGCCATTGCTCTTGGCCCAGTTGATGAAGTCGCCCACGATCAGGAAGTAGCCCGGGAAGCCCATCTTCAGGATGGTGTTGATCTCGAACTCCAGCCGCTCCACATACTGCGGGCGCTTTTCGTTGCGGACGGCCTCATTCGGGTACAGATGCGCCAGCCGCTCTTCCAGCCCCTGGAAAGACGCGTAGCGGAAATACTCGTCAGGCGGCATGCGCACGCCATTGACCTCGGGCGTGGGGTACTCGGGCAGCATGGGCTTGCCGAGCTCGAGCTTGAGGTTGCAGCGTTTGGCAATCTCCAGCGTGTTGGCCAGCGCCGAGGGCAGGTCGGCGAACAGTTCGGCCATCTGCGCCGATGACTTGAAATACTGCTCGCGTGTGAACTTGCGCACGCGCCGCGCATTGCCCAGGATCTCGCCGCCGGCGATACAGACGCGCGCTTCGTGGGCCTCGTAATCCTCGTAACCGAGGAACTGCACCGGGTGCGTGGCCACCACCGGCAGCTTGAGCCGGGCGGCGAGCTGCACCGCCGCCGCCACATGCTGCTCGTCGTCCACCCGCTGGGCGCGCTGCAGCTCGATGTAAAAACGGTGCGGAAACAGCCCCGCAAAATACAACGCACATTCGAGCGCCCGGGGCGCATCGCCCTGCACCAGCGCCTGCCCTACCGCGCCGCCCTGGGCGCCCGACAGCGCAATCAGGCCCTCACCGAGTTCCTGCAGCCATTCCAGGCTGATGACGGCCTGGTCGCGCACCACGCCGCGGGTCCAGGCCCGTGTCAGCAGCTCTGACAGGTTCAGGTAACCCTGGCGGTTCTGCACCAGCAGCAGCAGGCGCGCCGGTGGCGCCGTGGCATCTTTGCCCGGCACCTGCACCCAGACGTCGGCGCCTATCAGCGGCTTGACCCCGGCGCCTCGCGTTTCCTTGTAGAACTTGACCGTGCCGAACAGGTTGCCCAGATCGGTGATGGCCAGCGCAGGCTGGCGGTCGGCTGCTGCGGCAGCCACGATTTCATCGATGCGGTTGGTGCCGTCAACGACGGAAAACTCGGTGTGAAGGCGTAAATGGACAAACATCACGTCGATTGTAGGCAGCGTTCCCGACATTGGTTGCCGAAACCGTCCTTATCAAAAATGAATGCGCCGATTCAGGTTCCGACGAAAAGTTGAGTGATTTTGTAGTACTTTAGCCCGCAGAAATCCTGTGTTTCTAACAATTTATTAGTGTTTGCATGCTAACCGCATCAGGCCCGACAAGGCACAAACACTTCAACGGGAGGCTGCAGAACACTGCAAATCCTTTGGAGCCTGCCGGCCACGTCTCTTCATGAGCCGGGTGCTCAGGTGCGGCGTGCAGGGACTGCCGGCCGCGGAAGCCTCCCTGGTACGTACACTTTTCAGGCTCTACCAACACGGCGCAAGCGACTTCCGGTGGGTGCTGGTCGATACCCCGCCCTACGATGCCCTGCTGGTTGATTTCACCGCGCAAGCTGCCGGGGCCACGCCAGGTCATGAGGCTGTCAAGGCGATCCTGACGGTGGGACATCCAAGCCCGGGGAGTTTGCCCAACACGCTGGCTCGCCCCTTGCGCTCCGAAATGCTGGAGGCGTGGCTGCTGCAGGCGCAACGCCGGTTTTTTCCGGAGTCCAGTGCTGCGGACGCGCTCGGTACTACACCTCAGACCTCCCCCATAACCGCTGCCACTCCGGTCAGTTGCAAGGAGGCTGGCTCGTACAAGCTCCTGCGCTGGCCGCCGGCCGCCATGCTGCGAAACGACGCCCGCCTGATCCGCATGGCGACCGTCCTGTCACGCCGGCCAGTGACGGCCAGTGAGCTCGCACGGGTGTCACAACAACCCCTGGACAGCGCCTGCTCCTTCCTGACGACGCTGCGCACTGCAGCGCTGCTCGACTCTCCACGCGATGCCCAAGCGCAGCTGCAGCCAGGACCGGAAAACACCCTGCAGCGCTCCGTGCATCCCGGGCAAAAAATTGAACGCAGTCTGATGAGCCGGATACGCCTGCGACTTGGACTTTAGGCCGACATGAAAGAATACAAAATCCTCTTTACGGGAACCATGGGCGCGGGCAAAACCACCGCGATCAGCAGCATCAGCGAAATCGCTCCCGTCGTCACCGACGTGGCGAATTCCGATGCCGCGCTGGCCAAGGCGCGCACCACGGTCGGGCTGGACTTCGGCCAAATTACCCTGGACAACGGCGACCGCATCCGGCTTTTTGGCACGCCGGGGCAGACACGTTTTGACTTTCTCTGGAAAATCCTGGTCAGGAACGCGCTGGGACTGATCATCCTGATTGACAATTCCCGGCCTCAACCGCTGGCAGACCTCGCCGTGTACCTCGACGGCTTTGCGGAGGAGTTGCTGACCCTGCCCTGCGCCATCGGCATCGGCCGCATGGACGCCCACCCCACACCAGATCTGGACGCCTATGCGGACATGCTGGCCGCCAGAAACTTCACCTTCCCCCTGCTTGCGGTGGATGTCAGGCAGCGGGACGACGTGGCGCTGCTCATCGACACCCTGATGGCACAGCTTGAAGCAGATCTGCCTGTAGGAAATGATGACTGACACGAACGCACTGAAGCTGTCACAAGCAGCGCGCCACCTCGCCCAGCAGGAGGCCGACAAAATCCTGGCCGAAACCGAAGGTGTGACCGCCGTGGTAATCGCCACGATTGACGGCTTCGACGTCGCCTCCGCCATCCGTTCAGGCCTGGACCCTTCCCGCATTGCGGCGATGGCGAGCTCCATTTCCGCGATTGGTTATGTCGTGTCCGATGAAGCGAAACTCGGCCGGGGGAAACGCGTCACGATTGAAACCGATGCCGGTTTCGCCGTGATCTACAGCATCCCGCGCACCGACACGGAGCTGGTCCTGATTGTGGTTTCCGACGGGCGCACCCTGCTGGGCCAGGTCGCCTACCGTACGGCAGCAACGGCCAACCTGATCCTGGGCGCCGCATGAATGCCGGGCGCTTGCGGGACGGGCTGGATCAGCTTGCCCTCATGCCGGGACTGCAGGGATGCGCGCTGGTCGAAATCGACACGGGCATGGTGTGGCACACCGCAGGAAGCATCGCGGACGGGCAGAAGATTGCCGAGGCCTCAAGTGATTACTGGCGGCTTTACCAGCGACAAAAGGTCCACTTCGAACACCTCGGGGAACTGCGGGCCCAGGTCATGATGCACCACGAAGTACGAATCACGATGCTGCCGTGCGGCCCGGGCATGCTGCTGATCGCGCTGTCACGCGAACAGGACCGGGTGGACTGGGCCCAGCTGCAAAGCAGGACGCAGGCGCTCAAACAGCTGGTCGCGGCACTCTGACATGTCCCACAGGCCGGAGGCGGGACACATCGATCACCAACGGTTTACACGGCACTGCGTATATGCGTGACGCACTGTCTTTTTTCTCAACGCATAACCAACCAATGAAAGACCTTATGGCAGATATCAAACACACCCTCGACGAACTGATGACGCTGGACGGGGCCATGTGCGCCGCCGTGGTGGACTCTTCCAGCGGCATGATTCTGGGCTCGATCGGCTCCGGCGTCGACATGGAAGTCGCGGCTGCGGGCAACACCGAAGTGGTTCGCTCGAAAATGAAAACCATGCGCGCGCTGGGTTTGAATGACGTGATCGAGGACATCCTGATCACGCTGGGCAAGCATTACCACATCATTCGCCCGTCCGCCCGCAAGGAAGGTGTATTCATCTACTTTGTTCTGGACAAACAACGCTCCAACCTCGCCATGGCCCGCCGCAAAACGCAGGACGTGGACAAGGAAATGAATTTCTGATCCCTGCCTGCAGTTCACGGGTGACACGCAGCAAGCGGTGACACCGGTAAAATCAAACCGCGTCCAGTACGCGGTTTTTTTATGTGCACAAGCCAACACCCACCCGCCGGAACACCGGTGATTCTCAATATCTCCGCCTACCGGTTTGTGCCACTCACGGACACGATCGAGTTGCAGCAAAGGCTTTTGCACGCATGTTCATCGCGCGGATTAAAAGGAACCGTTCTGCTTTCGGAAGAAGGTCTCAACCTCTTTCTGGCAGGTCACGCCGGCCCGATTCGCGAACTGGTGTCGGTGCTCAGGCAGGACACCCGTTTTGCTGATATTGACACCAGGGAAAGCTGGTCCGCCGCCCAGCCCTTCCGCAAGCTGCTGGTCAGGATCAAGCCGGAAATCATCCGCATGAACCACCCGGCGATCCGGCCGGCTGCCGGCCGCGCGCCATCGGTGGACGCGGCAACCCTGAGGCGCTGGCTCGATGCCGGCCACGACGACGCGGGCCGGCCTGTCGTCACCCTGGATACGCGCAATGACTTTGAAGCCGACGTCGGTACCTTCCGGGGCGCCATCGACTGGCGCATCACCAGGTTCACCGAGTTCCCGCAAGCCCTGCTGGCGCACCGCGATGAATTGCAGGGGAAAACCGTGGTGAGTTTTTGCACCGGCGGCATACGCTGCGAAAAGGCCGCGATTTTCATGCGTGACGCCGGCATAGCCAACGTGTTTCAGCTCGACGGCGGCATCCTCAAATATTTCGAGGACCAGGGCCATGCCCACTTCGATGGCGAGTGTTTTGTGTTCGATGAGCGCCGGGCGGTGGACGCCGCACTGGCGCCCAAAGTGGATGTCGGGACCTTGTCCGACAGCCAGCGCCCACAAACCATGGAAAGCTGACAGGTCCATTGATTCCGACCGGTGAACGCCATGCCCTCTCCTTCTGCCCGCCCCGTTCGACACATCCGGCCTGCGGACAAGCCAGCAAGCACACTGTCCGTCCGCTTCGAGCAGGTTCGCGCCCAAACCGGGGCACTGACCGCAACGCTAAGCGCCGAGGATTGCCAGTTGCAGTCCATGCCGGACGCCAGTCCGGCCAAGTGGCATCTGGCGCATCTGACCTGGTTTTTCGAAACCTTCATCCTCGAACGGTTCGAGACCGGCTTCCAGCCCTTCGACGCGGGTTTCAGGGTGCTGTTCAACAGCTATTACAACGGTGTCGGTGACAAATACCCGCGGCACCAACGCGGACTGGTCAGCCGCCCCTCGCTCGACGAGGTGCGGACCTACCGCGCGCAAGTCGATGAGCGCATGCTGGCCGTGCTGGACCGGCATCCGGACGATAGGGAACTGGCCATGCTGGTCACCCTGGGCCTTCACCACGAGCAGCAACACCAGGAGTTGCTGCTCACAGACATCAAACATGCCTTGTCCTTCAACCCCTCGCGCCCGGCCTATGCGCGCCAGTGGCCGCTGGCGGGCATCAGCCCCCAGCCACTGCGCTGGATCGGTTTTGAAGGGGGTCTGCTGGAACATGGTTTCGATCCCGGTCGTGACGGCGACTTTGCCTTCGACAATGAAAGCCCGCGGCACAAGGTCTATATCGCGCCCTTCGAGATCGGCAGCCGGCTGGTCACCAACGGCGAGATGATGGCCTTCATCGGGGACGGCGGCTACCAGCGGCCCGAGTTGTGGCTGTCCATGGGCTGGGACTGGGTGCAGGCGACTGGTGCGGCCATGCCGCTGTACTGGCAGCCGTGCGCCGGTGGCGGCTTCCAGAACTTCACGCTGCAAGGCCTGGTGCAGGTGGACGAGCACACGCCGGTTTGCCATCTCAGCTATTTCGAAGCCGACGCCTACGCGCGCTGGGCCGGCGCCCGGCTGCCGACAGAGTTCGAATGGGAACTGGCCGCGCGCAACGCCGCGGTGCAGGGCAACTTTGTCGAAACTGCGGCGTACCACCCGATCCCGCTGCAGCAGCAACAGCCCGGCCACCCGGCGCAGATGTTTGGTGATGTCTGGGAGTGGACGCAATCCAACTACAACCCCTACCCCGGCTACAGGCCCTGGGAAGGCCTGGTCGGCGAATACAACGGCAAGTTCATGTGCAACCAGTTTGTGCTGCGCGGCGGCTCCTGCGCCACGCCGCTGAGCCACATCCGCGCGAGTTACCGTAATTTCTTCCCGCCGGATGCGCGATGGCAATTCAGCGGGCTGCGCCTGGCACGCGACCTGGCCTGAGGCTGGAACTCAGTCCGCAGTAAAGCGGCGCTCGGGCAAGGGGATCAACTCCGCATCGCCCGGCACCCGGCCCATGGCCTGGGCTTCCCAGTCGCGCGAGGCCTGCACAATGCGCTCCTTGCGGCTGGAGACAAAATTCCACCACATGAAGCGATGGCCGTCGAGCGCGTCGCCGCCTATCACCATCAGGCGCGTCGCCTGGCCGGCCAGCAGGGTCACCGCGGCACCCGGTGCCAGGACGGCAAGCCGGTGCGCCGGCAACAGTTCTGCGTCGACCATGATGTCGCCGTCCACTGCGTAGACCGCCAGTTCCTGAGCCAGCGGCGGCAATTCGAAGCTCTCGCCGGGCGCGAGTTGCACATCCAGATACAGCGTGGGTGCAAAGGTGCGGACCGGCGACTTCTGCCCAAAAGCCTCGCCAATCAGGACACGCACCTGGGTAGCGCCCAGCATCAGCGAAGGAATTGCACCGGAAGGGGTGTGCTCGAAGTCCGGCGCCACCTCTTCAAACGCGCGCGGCAGTGCGGCCCAGAGCTGGATGCCGTGGTTCACATAACTGCTGGTTTTGAGGTCCTGCGGCCCGCGCTCCGAATGCACAATGCCGCGACCGGCCGTCATCCAGTTGATCGCGCCGGGCGCGATGCGCTGCTCGAAGCCGAGGCTGTCGCGGTGCATGATGGCGCCGTCAAACAGATAGGTCACGGTCGCCAGGCCGATATGCGGGTGCGGGCGCACATCGTGCGAGCCGCCGGGGGCTATCGTGACCGGGCCGAAGTGATCGAAAAACAGGAAGGGGCCGACCGACTGCCGCTGCGCCGCAGGCAGCAGGCGCCGCACGGTGAAGCCGCCACCCAGATCCTTGTCATGGCCGCCCAGTGTCATCAGCACACTCATGGCAGCCTCTGCACCTGGGTGGCGATCTCGGTGGTCACCGTGGCCATGAGTTTGTGCACCGGGCACTTTTTGGCGACCGCTTCGAGCTCCTGCAACTGGGCGTCGCTCAACGCGCCGCGGATCTGCAGCGTGGCGCTCAGTTTGTAGATGCCGGTACGCTCGCCCGAATCGTCGCGCGTCACCACCGTGTTGACGTCTTCCACCGGGATGCCCTTCTTGCGGGCATACCACAGCACCGTGATCGCCTTGCAGGCACCCAGTGCGGCGTCATACAGGTCGTGCGGGCTGGGACCGGCATCGTCGCCACCTTCCGCAAGCGTGGCATCGGCGATCAGCGTATGGCGGCCTATCGTGACGCCTTGTGCGAGGTCGTATGTCTTGTCGCGAATCAACTCAACAGGCATGGAGGCTCCTTTGAATGCGGGACAGTAGCGACGTAGTGTCGCTCAGGTTTTGAACCGGGCACTGACTGCGGCGACCCGCTCGCCGAAGGCACGCGCCGACGCCAGGTCGCCCGGCGGCATGTCGCCGGCACCCGCATCCGCCGGGGCCTGGCCGATCGCGCCGCTGTAGGAGCCGAGGTAGTTCGGGTCGTTGCGCTGCGACGCCTTGCTGTTGCTGGGCATCACGCCCTGGCTGACCCACAGGCCGCCATGTTGCATGGCCAGCGTGAACAGGTAATTCAGTGTGGAGGCCTTGTCCCCATTCATCGCCGCGCTGTGGGTGAAGCCCGCAAACAGCTTGTCTTTCCAGCCCTGGGTGTACCAGACCTTGGACGAGGCATCCGCAAACTTCTTGAACTGCCAGCTCACGCTGCCCATGTAGGTCGGTGAGCCCATGATGATGGCGTCGGCCGCGGCCAGGGCCTCCCAGCCGCCTTCAGGCAAATTGCCATCGGCATCGATGGCCAGCAGGTCAGCGCCCGCACCATCGGCCACCGCCTGCGCCATGCGCTGGGTGTGGCCGTAGCCGGAGTGGTAAAGCACCACAACTGTTGTCATGTGTTGTCCTCGCTTGAAACAAAAACAGGCCAGCCTGGCGGCTGGCCTGCGGGAATCATCAGGCCGGACGCATCAGCCCTTGAGCTTGGCGTCCACGCTCCAGGCGCCGGGGCCCCAGGCCACGATGGTCAGCAAACCACCCACCACGGCGATGTTCTTGAAGAAGGCCTGCTTTTGCATCATGACCTGCTCCGCCGGAACATCCCAGTAGGCGTGGAAGATGAAGGTGATCACCGCAGTGAAGATGGCGATGCCCAGCGCCGCCCAGCGTGTCTGGAAGCCCACCAGCACCAGCAGGCCGAGGCCGAGCTCGACCGCGATGGCAATCGCCGCGGCGACTTCCGGCAGCGGCACGCCCTTGGAGGCGATGTAGCCGGCCGTACCGGCAAAACCGGCGATCTTTCCGAAGCCTGCAGGAATGAACAGCAGCGCGATGAGTGCGCGGCCTAGCAGGGAAAACGGGTTTTGCAGTGAGTTAAGCATGGTGAGCCCTCTTTGATAAGTTATGAATGAAGAAAAAATTACGCTTGCACGCCTTGGCGCGCAAGTCAGTGTCCATCTGCGCGACTAAAGTTCCGCGCCTCAAGGCGCCAGATCGAACACCAGCACTTCCGCGTCCTTGCCGCCGGCAAGTTGCAGCCGCTCCTCGCCTTCGACCCTGGCGGCATCCCCTGCCGTCAGCGTCTGGCCGTTGACTTGCAATTCTCCGCGCACCAGTTGCACGTAGGCCTTGCGCCGCGGATCAAGCACCAGTTCGGCGCGCTCCTCGCCGTCGAACAGCCCGGCATACAGCCTGGCATCGGCGTGAATGGTGACCGAACCATCCGCGCCGTCATTCGACGCCACCAGCCGCAGCTTGCCGCGTTTTTCGCCGGGTGCAAAGGTTTTCTGCTCGTAGCCAGGTGTGATACCCGTGACATTGGGTTCGATCCAGATCTGCAGAAAATGCGTGGTGGCGTCCTGGGCGTGGTTGAACTCGCTGTGCTGGATGCCGCGGCCTGCGCTCATGCGCTGCACGTCGCCGGGCGGGATGGAGGCGCCATTGCCTATGCTGTCCTTGTGCCCGATCGCGCCGCTCATGACATAACTGATGATTTCCATGTCGCGGTGGCCGTGCGTGCCAAAACCGGTGCCCGGTGCGATCCGGTCTTCGTTGATCACGCGCAGGTTGCCGAAACCCATGTGCGCAGGATCGTAATAACCAGCAAAGGAAAACGAGTGGTACGACTTGAGCCAGCCGTGGTCGGCATAACCGCGCTCGGCAGATTTTCTCAGGGTGATCATGGGGCAGTCCTTTCAGGGAGGGAGGTGGTTTGTTCCCGGTGACTCCAATGTAGGTGCGTCCCGCCTGTTGATCCTTGTCGCTGTTTGATGGCATCATTCAAATTATTTGAATTCAGCCACCCTCTACCGATTGCCCTGCCCATGTCCAGTGTCCGCGATGTCCTGACTCCCGAAGCCCTTGGCCTGATCGCGGCCGTGCACCGCACCGGCAGCCTGGCCGCCGCGGCGCGCGAGCTCGGCGTGGTGCCCAGCGCGCTCACCTACCGCGTGCGCCAGATGGAGGACGCGCTGGACGTGCTGCTGTTTGACCGCTCCTCGCGCCAGGCCCGGCTGACCGAAGCCGGCCACGAACTGCTGCGCGAAGGCAACCGCCTGCTGATCGAGCTCGACGCGGTAGCGCACCGCGTGCGCCGCGTCGCCACGGGCTGGGAGCCGCAACTGACGATCACGGCCGACGGTGTGATTTCCAGCACCACGCTGTTTGAACTCTGCGAGGCCTTTTATGCGCTGGATCCGCCGACGCGGCTGCGCATCCGCTCCGAGACGCTGTCGGGCACCTGGGAAACCCTGGTTTCGGGCCAGGCCGACCTGGCGATCGGCTGCGTGGTGGAAGTCACCCAGTCACGCGGCATCCTGAACCGGTCCATGGGGCAACTGGCCTTTGTGTATGTCGTGGCACCCCACCACCCGCTGGCCGGTGTCGAGGGCAGCATCAGCGATGAGCTGCTGCAGCAGCACCGCGCCGTCGCCGTGGCCGACACCACCTTGCGCGGCAGCGGAATGAGCATCGGACTGCTGGGTGGCCAGGATGTGCTGACTGTGCCGACCATGCAGCACAAGCTCGAGGCCCAGCTCCGCGGCATGGGCTGCGGCTTTTTGCCCGAGTGCCTGGCCCGGCCCTACATTGCGGCCGGACGGCTGGTGGTCAAGGCGGTTGACCGGCCGCGCAGCCCGGTGGCCATGAGTTACGCCTGGCGCGGCGCCACGGCCGCAGCCGTCAAAAAAAGCGGAAAGACTGCGACCACGACCGCCTCGCCGGGCACGCCGGGCCGCGCCCTGAGCTGGTGGCTGGAGCAGCTCGCCAGCCCGCTGACGCAACTGGCATTGCTGGAGCCTCACCACAGCGTGTAGAGTGCAGCCATGACAGCAAAAACAAAACCCGGCAAAAAACCCTCCAAACCTCCCGCGGCTTCGGCCGCCCCCCGGCACTATGCCGTGGTGGGCGCCGGCATTGCAGGCATCAGTTGCGCCCGCACGCTGATGCAGGCCGGCCACCGGGTCACGGTGTTTGAAAAAAGCCGCAGCCCCGGCGGCCGCATGGCAACACGTCACACCGAGTTCGGCGATTTCGACCACGGCACGCAGTATTTCACCGTGCGCGATGCACGTTTCGAGAAAGCCCTGGCCACCAGCGCCGGCCTGGTGCGCCCCTGGAGCGCCAACACCGTGCGTATTCTGGACGAGGCCGGCCGCGTCGTGGCTTCCTCGCTGCCACCCAAGGAAGCCCACTGGGTACCAACGCCGGGCATGAACGCACTGGTCAAACAGTGGGCCCAGCCGCTGGCGGCCGCCAATGCGCTGGTACTGGAAACCCAGGTGATCCGCATTGAAGCGGACAAGCTGCACCCGGAGCGCTGGCAACTGCAGACCGAAGGCCCGGGCGCGAGCAGCCTGGTCTATTCAGGCTTTGATGCGGTGATCCTCGCCCTGCCTTCACCGCAGGCCCATGCGCTGCTGTTGAGCTCGCAACAGGGCAAGGCCCTGATGCCGGCGCTGGCTGGCGTCACCATCGCCCCCTGCTGGACCCTGATGCTGGCCTTTCCGCAGGCGCTGCAACCGACCCTGCCCCACCTGGGCCCACAGTGGAACGCGGCGCGCAGCACGCACCACCGCATTGCCTGGCTGGCGCGCGAATCGTCCAAGCCCGGCCGCAGCGCGATCGAGCGCTGGACCGTTCAGGCCAGCCCCGAATGGTCGGAACGCCACCTCGAGGACGACGACGAACGTGTCAAGGCCAAATTGCTCAAGGCCTTCACCGAAGTCACCGGCATACGCGCCCAGCCGCCGCATGCCGCCGTGCACCGCTGGCGCTACGCCCAGACCACCGAGGTGCTGGGCAAGCCCTTTTTGTGGGACGCCAAATCGCGCATCGGCGCCTGCGGCGACTGGTGCACCGGCCACCGCGTTGAAGACGGTTTCCTGTCCGGACTGGAAATGGCTCTGGCGGTCTGTTAGCCAAAGCCGGTTCTGCGGCCCCTGCTTGAAGGGTAAATCCCGCACATGCCCACCTTGACCAGCGGTGTCCCGGTTTCCTACATCGGGCGTTTCGCGCCCTCACCCACCGGGCCGCTGCATGCCGGCTCGCTGGTCGCGGCACTGGCGAGCTGGCTGGATGCGCGGGCCCACGGCGGCCAGTGGCTGGTGCGTATCGAGGATATCGACACGCCACGCTGCGTTCCGGGCGCCGATACGCTGATCCTGCAGCAGCTGGCGGCCTGCGGCCTGCTGCCTGACGCACCGCCCTGGTACCAGTCGCAGCGCAGCACGACTTACCAGGCCGCCCTCGATGGGCTGATCACGCGGCAACTGGCCTACCCCTGCGGCTGCACGCGGCAGGACATCGCACAGGCACTGGCCCGCGCCGGACAGGCCAAACCCCGCCACGGCGAGCTGGTCTACCCCGGCACCTGCCGCCACGGACTGCAGGGCCGCCCGGCGCGCGCCTGGCGTTTCCTGACCCAGAATACTGGACAAAATCAACCCGCAGCCCTTGTGCAGCAAGCGCAAGCAGCTACTGATTTAATAGCAATCGAAAACACCGGATGGACAGACCGGCGGCTCGGACGGCAGCAACAGGACGTCGCCCAGGCCGTGGGCGACTTCGTGCTCAAGCGTGCCGATGGCCTCTGGGCCTACCAGCTCGCCGTGGTGGTGGACGATGGCGCCCAGGGCATCACCGACATCGTGCGCGGCGAGGACCTGGCTGACAACACCGCCAGGCAAATCCTGCTGCAGCGCGCGCTGGGCTTGCCCACACCCCGCTACCTGCATGTGCCGCTGGTACGGGGCGCGGACGGCGAAAAGCTGTCCAAACAGAACGGCGCGCAGGCGCTGGACGCGAGTGCGCCGCTGGCCAGCCTGAACAGCGCTGCCCAGGTGCTGGGCCTGCAGCCGTCCCCTGCCGGCGGCGTGGCCGACTGGCTGGCACAAGCCGTGCGGCAGTGGGCGGGCCTGTATGCGCCCGTAAAATCAGTCCCGTGACTGAAACAACTCCCCCCGGCGACGCTCTTCCCCCTGCGACGGACGTCGCCCACCACCGCAGCATCCGCAGCTTTGTGCGCCGCACCGGCCGCACCACGCTGGGCCAGGCCCGGGCCTTCGAGGACGTGGGCCCGGCCTACCTGCTGCCGTATGCGGCTGGGCCCATGGACCTTGCGGCGGTGTATGGGCGCGCGGCGCCGACCATCCTCGAAATCGGTTTCGGCATGGGCGAAGCCACGGCACACATCGCCGCGCTGATGCCGGAAAAAAACTTTCTCTGCTGCGAGGTGCACACACCGGGCGTGGGTGCATTGCTCAAACGCATCAGCGAGCAGGGCCTGACCAACATCCGCATCGTCCAGCACGACGCCGTGGAAGTGCTGCAGCACATGCTGGCACCCGGCAGCCTGGACGGGGTGCACATCTTTTTCCCCGATCCCTGGCACAAGAAAAAACACAACAAGCGCCGGCTGATCCAGCCGCCGCTGATTGCGCAACTGGTGACACGGATCAAGCCCGGCGGCTACCTGCACTGCGCCACCGACTGGCAGCCGTATGCCGAGCAGATTCTCGAGGTGCTGGCGGCCGAACCCTTGCTCAAAAACACCGCCGGCAGCAGCGACGGCGGCTACGCGCCCAAGCCGCATTACCGGCCGCTGACCAAGTTTGAAAACCGCGGCATCAAGCTCGGGCACGGCGTCTGGGATTTGGTGTTCGAGCGCATGTGAAAAAACAGCGCATCGCGCTCGGCGGCTTGCCCACGCTGGAGGGTGTGAGCCCGAGCTGCGTCAGCCTTCCCGGCGGCGACTGGGAGACTTTTACCGATTTCCTGGTCCAGCGTTTCCCGGACATTTCGCGCGAGGTCTGGCTGCAGCGCATGGCGGCCGGCGCGGTGATGGACGAATTCGGTGAGGCCGTCACGCCAGAGCGCCCCTACCGCGGCCACCTGCGGCTGTACTACTACCGCGCGCTGCCGCCTGAAACCCGCATCCCCTTCGACGAAGAACTGCTGTTCCAGGACGCGCACCTGGTGGTGGTCGACAAGCCGCACTTTTTACCGGTCACGCCCTCAGGCTCCTACCTGCAGGAGACCCTGCTGGTGCGCCTGAAAAACCGTCTCGGCCTGGACGGGCTGAGCCCGATCCACCGCATCGACCGCGAGACCGCCGGCATCGTGCTGTTCTCCGTCAAGCCGCAGGAACGCGCCGCCTACCAGGACCTGTTCCGGCAGCGGACGGTCGACAAGGTCTATGAGGCGATTGCCCCCTGGCGTGCCGACATGCCGTTTCCGCAAGTTCGTCGCAGCCGCATCGTCGAAGGCCAGCCGTTTTTTCGCCAGGCCGAGGTGGACGGGCCGCCCAACAGTGAAACCGTCATCGAACTGCTGGAAACCCGCGGGCTGCTGGCGCGTTACCGCCTGCGCCCGGTCACCGGCAAAAAACACCAGTTGCGTGTGCACATGGATGCGCTGGGCCTGCCCATCGTGAACGACCGCGTCTACCCGCCGCTGGACCCGACGCCCGAGGACGATTACAACTTCCCGCTGCAACTGCTGGCGCAGACGATCAGCTTCGATGACCCCTTCACCGGCGAGCGCCGTCAGTTCGGCAGCAAGCGGCGGCTGGAGTTTCCGCAAGCCGGTCGCTGACTGTCCGGCAGAAGCCGTGTTTCATTGAACAAAAAAAATGCGCCTCCAGGGCGCATTTTTTGACCGTTCAAACCCTCAAGCCTTGATCTCTTTGGCCGTGATCTGGTACTTGAAGTCGTCCGGCGAATAGGAATCGAAGCGGCCGCCGGCATTTTCGGCCACCGGGTACATGAAGAAACCCAGCTTTTCGAGTTGGGAGTTCGGCAGCGCGATGTCGTGCGCGGTGTTGTAGGCCATCCAGTTGCCTTCCCAGCCGCCGAACAAGGCCTTGTTCACCGGTGCAACCACCGGGTCGGTGGTGTTCTTGATCCAGCTCGCGGTTTCCAGACGCATCACCTTGGCCACGTCGGCCGGATCCATCGCCACCCAGCCGTAGCCCTTGAGGAAAACTTCCGAGCGGCAGTGCTGCGCGCCCTTGAGGCTGGCCGGGTTGCCGCTGAGCTCCTTGTAACCGAAGGCCGAAGGCACGAGGCGGATGCCGTAGACATCGCGCGCCGGAATGCCGACCGAGCGGCACAGGCCGACAAACAGCGCATTCAGGTCGGCGCATTTGCCGCCCAGGTTGCCGGTTTCCAGCATGGTCTTGATGTCGCCTTCGCCGCAGCCACGCACCTTGGGGTCGCGGTAGGTGTTGGCCACAATCCAGTCGTAGATCTTCCGGGTTTTTTCAACGTCCGTCCGGGCGCCGGCGATGGCTTTTTGTGCGGTCTCGCGCACGATGCCGTCGGTGGGCAAAAACTTCGTCGGCCGCGTGAAGTGGCGCAGCGTGTCGGCGTCTTCACGCGTCGCGACTTTCTGCGACCAGTCGATGGCACGGCCCTGGGTCTGCACCCGGCTGCTCAGCTCGACAAAAGGCTGGGCGAGGCCGGCCGGAAATTCCGCATAAAGCATCTTCGCGCCGTCCACGCCGTCGTCCATCAGGTCGGTCGCGCCGTTGCTTGAAAAGCTGTTGCCCTGCGAACGCTGGTAGTCGCTGTTGACCGAGGGAATCGGCAGCCAGACTTTGGTCACGCCCTGGGGCTTGAGGATGTCCACGCGGGTGGTGACCTCGAAGCTGCGCCAGGCACCGCTTTGCGGCGCAAAGTGGCTGCGCGCCGGCGCCTGCGCGAAGTTGACAGCGGGGAAGGCGCTCGCCAGGGCGGCGGCAGCGGTATGTTTGAGAAAAGTGCGGCGTACGGTGGTCATGAAAGGATCTCCGGGAGGTGGTGGGGCCGACGTGACCGGGCATGTGAAGGTGCGCCGGGATGTCGATACTGCGCAGGAACAATCCCTGGCTGCGCCCAATTATCGCCGCAATGACCCGGCGAGCGCAGGGCCAGGGCCCACTGCGCTGGTGCCTCCCCTCGGGGTTAGCCCCTAGACAAAACACCTGGGGTATATTGACCGGCGAGGAGGCAGGAGGGGCTGCCGCAGACCTTGCAAACAACGGAAAAAATCGGCCGGAGGAGATGGGGCGCATGAAGCAATCGGGCACACCAGCCGGGCCGGCAGGCGGCATCGTGCTGCGGCAGACGGCAGGCAGCAGCGCTGCGCAGGCGCTGCAGACCGTGCTGGCTCGCCTCGATGCTCGGGAACTCGCATCATCGGTGGTCGTCAGCGAAGGTGCGGATGCAGCGGGAAGGGTGCTGCGCTTCAGCCTGGCCGCGGACCGCGCCGCCGACTGGGCACCCGGCCACGACACATTGGCGCTGTGCCGCAAGCTGCACCTCGACCCTGCACAAAACCCGGCCGACCTGGTCCGTGAAATCGTGCTGGCGCTGCTGGTGGCGCCGGTTGAAACTGCATTTCCGAGCCTGGACGAGCTGGTGTCCGCGGTGCACATCCGGCGCAACATCGTGCAGGCGGCGCGCAAGACCACCCTGTCCTTCCACACCAGCCAGGCGGAGCGGCCCGCCGACTGCTGGACTTACAAAAAGGATTGCGGCTTTGTCATCCTGCCCGGCGTCTCGCTGACGGCGGCACTGGCCAAAGCCACGCAACCCGAGGTGTCGGGCACGCTGTATGCCTTCTCCTGTTACCGCGCCACCGAATACGTGATGCTGCTGGGCATTGCCGAGGAACTCGCCCACTGCAACCCGGCGCTTTATCACCAGCTCGAGGCCTTATGGACCCGGCGCCCCATCATGTCGGGGGAATTCCACGAGGTCTTCCTGCGCGAGCAAGGCAGCATGGAGATGCCCCTGCCCCCTCACTATTTCGTGCCGGGCGACCGGGTCTGGTTTCGCAACCCAGACGAAGCCTCGGCCGAGGCCTCGGGTTATGAGGGCTCCTGGGTGATTTACCTGGGCGAGGGCCTGTTTACCAACTTCTGGAAACAGGACCAGCCCTACACCCTGGCCGACAAGTGCCTGGAAATTTTCCACTGGCGCCACGCCACCTACCTCGACGCGGGCGGCGATGCGCGCATGGATGAAGCCCGGGTTGAAACGCTGGTGGCCGCGACCTCGCTGGATGCGGCGGAAAGCGGGCGCATCCAGGCGCGGATGCAGCGCTACCGCGAAGCACGCGGCGTGTATCGGGACGGCGGCTGCCTGGACACCACACGCGAGTTTGCACGCTGGGTACACCCCGGAACCACGGACATCAAGCTTCCCCCCCAATAAGGCCCCCACGTTCGCTCACTTCGTGTAGCTCTCTGCCCCCCGAAGGGGCGCATTTTTCCTTGGGGCGGCCCAGCGGAAAAACAGCCCCGCACTTGCTCAACTTTTCAGCAGCACGTCAATCATCCGGGCGGCGGGCGCGCCGGTCCAGTCCAGCTCGCCCTGCACCCGCTGGCGCGCGCGGCCCTGACGGTCGATCAGCACCGTGGTCGGGAACACCTTGACGCCCCAGGCCCTGGCCGTCTGCCCCTGGGGATCGAGAAGCACCGGCAGGCTCAGGCCGGTGGTTGCCGCGAACTGGATCGCGCGGTTCGGGTGTTCCTTGAAGTTGAGCGCCAGCACCAGCAACTTGTCGGGGCCATACAGGTCGGCGACCTGCTGCAGCGTCGGCATTTCGGCGCGGCAGGGCTCGCACCAGCTGGCCCAGAAGTTGATCAGCACGGCGCGGCCCTTGAGCGCGTCCAGTTGCCAGGTTTTACCGCTGGTGTCCAGCGCCTGCAAAGGCGGCGTCGACCCCTGCCAGGCAGACACCGTGTAAGCCAGCTCCGGCGCTGCCTGCACCGGGCGTCCCGTCAGACTGGCGCCGGTCGCCAGCAGGGCAGCCTGCAGCAGCCGGCGCCGCGTGTGAATCGAATGCAAGAACAGGTCCATGGGTGCGGCCAAGCTTAGCAGGCAGCGCTTCACCGCAGAAGGCGCAGGTCTTTGCCCGCTGACCGCGCTAAAACACGTTTTTTTCCAAAGCGAAACAGTCCTACACACGCCGAAAGCCGGTTTCTTTTACAGTGTGTCCATTCCCTTTGAAGAATTCATTTTGAATTTACCTCTCAAGCTCCCCGGCCTGGCGCTGGCGCCCGCCTCCCCCCGGTTCATCAACCGATACAGCGACACCCCGGGTGGCCAGCCGCGCAGCGCCTCGCAGGAACTCGCCGCCGGCCTGAACGAGGTGGCGGCCAGCGTGTCGCCCAAGTATTTCTACGACGCGCTGGGCTCCAAGCTGTTCGAAGCCATCACCCGGCTCGACGAGTACTACCCGACACGCACCGAGGCCGGTATTTTTGAGGCCTCCCACGCACAGATGGCCGGGGCCCTGGCCGGCGCCGGCATCCACCACCCCTGCCTGATCGACCTGGGCGCGGGCAACTGCGCCAAGGCCGGCAGCCTGATCCCGCACCTGCAGCCGCGGCAGTATGTGCCGGTGGATATTTCGGTGGATTTCCTGCGCGACGCGGCCGAGCAGATCCAAAGCACGTTTCCGGCGCTGGACATCGTCGGCATCGGCATGGATTTTTCAGCGGGTCTGGTGTTGCCGCCCGAGGTCCAGGCCAGCGACCGGGTGTTTTTCTACCCCGGCTCCAGCCTCGGCAATTTCTCACCGGAGCAGGCACTGGGGTTTTTGCAGCGCATCAGCGACCCGGCCCAGGGCGCAGCGCGCGGCCTGCTGCTGGGCATAGACCTGGTCAAGGACAAGGCCACGCTGGAGGCGGCCTACGACGATGCACTGGGCGTGACCGCGGCCTTCAACAAAAACCTGCTGCGCCATGTCAATCGCCTGCTCGGCTCGGATTTCGACGAGCGTGAGTGGCGGCACCTGGCACTCTTCAACGCGGCCGAGTCGCGCATCGAGATGCACCTGCAGGCGCAAAAGAACCTGACGGTGCGCTGGCCCGGCGGCGAACGCGCCTTCCGCGGCGGTGAACGCATCCACACCGAGAGCTCCTACAAATACACGCTGGCGTCGATGTCGGCACTGTTGCGGCAGGCCGGGTTCACGCAGATCAATTACTGGACCGATCCAAAGGGATGGTTTGCGGTCTTTTGGGCGGCGGTCTGACGCCTCCCATCCCCCGCCGCCGTTCGGGCTGAGCCTGTCGAAGCCGCGTTTTCGCTGAAGCCCCTTTGCTCAAGACTACCTGCTGGCCGGGGGTTGCCCGGCGGCAACTCACTTTCTTTTGCTTCGCCAAAAGAAAGTAAGCAAAGAAAAGGCGACCCGATGGTCTGGGTCCCTCCGCTTCGCTGCGGGCAACCTGCGGTGCTCGCGAAAAATGGGGTCGAGCTCGAACTCGCCTTCGGCTCAGACAATCGCGAGCCCTGATCCATTTTTCGCTGCGCTCCTCGGCCCAGCCCGACGGGTGGAAGAGAAGCCCGAATACCAATCCGGAGTCCTTGAAGCGTAAAGCGCTTCAAGGACGGGACTCCCAGCAGACGGTCATGTGTGCACGCGAGCGCAGCACACGCGGCCAAATAAAGTCCCCCTCCATCGCCCAGCGGGGCGAGGGAGGGGCTAGGGGTGGGAGTGGGGAGTCGCTCCTACTGTCCAGAGCAGACCGCAACCGCAGCGTGATGCTCTGTGGCAGAAGGAGCAGTCTTACTTCCCCATCAACTGATTCAGCTTGTCAGCCTCAAAAGTCTCCTGCCGGGCCGCGTCGTCCGGCACGCAGTCGCGGTGCGTGTGGCCGGTACTGGATAGTTTTTCGATCGCCTGCCAGAGCAGCGCGATCTGGTGCTCCTGCGAGGAGGCGTTGTCGATCAGGCCTTTCATGGCCTGCGACACCGGGTCGTCGTCCAGCGTGATGCCGTAAGCCGAGAACTTGCTCTGGGCCGTCGTCACGTCGGCGCTTTCGCCGGTTTTGGACGGGATGATGCGCGCCGGGATGCCGACCGCCGTGGCGCCGGCCGGCACCGGCTTGATCACCACCGCATTGCTGCCGATCTTGGCGCCGTCGCCGACCTCGAAGCCGCCCAGCACCTTGGCGCCGGCGCTGACCACCACGTTTTTGCCCAGCGTCGGGTGCCGCTTGGTGCCCTTGTAGAGCGAGGTGCCGCCCAGGGTCACGCCCTGGTAAATCGTGCAGCCGTCGCCGATCTCGGCGGTTTCACCGACCACCACACCCATGGCGTGGTCGAAAAACACCCGCTCACCGATGATGGCGCCGGGGTGGATCTCGATACCGGTCAGCCAGCGCGCGATGTGCGAAATGAAGCGCCCCAGCCACTTGAGGCCGTGGGTCCAGCAGGCATGCGCCAGCCGGTGCAGCAGGATGGCGTGCAGGCCGGGGTAGCAGGTCAGCACCTCCCAGCCGCTGCGCGCAGCAGGGTCGCGGTCGAGGATGCACTGGATGTCGGAGCGGAGGCGGGAAAACATGCTGCGAGTTTATGGCCTGGCGGCCGTGTCTGCTGGTGAACCCTTTTCGACCACAGGCCGGGCTTGTTGCGACATGGCCTTGGCAATCCCGCGCAGGATATGGATCTCCTCGGGGCTCAGCCCGGCGCGGTTGAACAGCTGGTTCAGGCGTGGCATCAGCTTTTTCGGCGAGGCCGGGTCCAGGAAGCCGATGTCGGCCAGCGCCTGCTCCCAGTGTGCCAGCATGCCGGCCACGGCGGCCGCGTCGGCCTGTTGCGGCTCGGGCGTTGCCGGCCGCACCGCAAACCCGCCCAGCGCCTGGCGCCAGTCGTAGGCAATCAGCTGCACCGCCGCCGCCAGGTTCAACGATCCGAAGCCCGGATCGGTCGGGATGCAAAGCGCCACATGGCAGCGGTAGACGTCCTCGTTCTGCATGCCGAAGCGCTCGGAACCGAACAAAAACGCCACCCCCTCGGGTTTTGAAGCCGAATTGGCCTCCAGCCCAACACTGGCTTGCGTAAGCAGCTCATTTTTTGATAGCGAATCAGGCTTGCCCAACAACGCCGCAAAGTGCTCGCGCGGCGCGCGGGTGGGCGGGCCGAAGTCGCGCGGCGTCATGGCGGTGGCGCACAGATGCGTCATGCCGTCCAGCGCCTCGTCCAGGGTGGCGACGATGCGGGCGTTGGTCAGCACGTCCAGCGCCCCGCTGGCGCGCTGTATGGTTTCCTCGCGCCTGAGCACATTGGCCCAGCGCGGCGCCACCAGCACCAGGTCGCCAAAACCCATGACTTTCATGGCGCGCGCGGTGGCGCCGACATTGCCCGCGTGGCTGGGGTTGATCAGGACAAAGCGCGTTTTCATGGATAAAAGGGGCAACAGCCGTGCGAGCCGGTAAAATGGCGTTATTGTCGCCTGCCCCCGGTTGCCGGGCCGCAGCCCTTGTGCTCTTTCTTAGTCCCATATGTCCAGCAATCTCCACCCCATGCTCAACGTGGCCATCAAGGCTGCGCGCGCCGCCGGCGCCATCATCAACCGTGCCGCGCTTGACGTGGAATCGGTCCGGGTCTCGGTCAAGCAGACCAACGACTTCGTCACCGAAATCGACCAGGCCGCCGAAGCCGCCATCATCGAGACCCTGCTGACCGCCTATCCCGGCCACGGTATCCTGGCCGAGGAATCGGGCAGCGAACACGGCGCCAGGGATTCCGAATTCGTGTGGATCATCGACCCGCTGGACGGCACCACCAACTTCATCCACGGCTTTCCCGTCTACTGCGTCAGCATTGCGCTGGCAGTCAGGGGCAAGGTCGAACAGGCGGTGGTGTATGACCCGACCCGCAACGACATCTTCTGCGCCACCAAGGGCCGTGGCGCCTACCAGAACGACCGCCGCATCCGCGTGGCCAAACGCACCCGGCTGCAGGACTGCCTGATCTCCACCGGTTTTCCCTACCGCCCCGGCGACAAGCTCAAGACCTACCTCAACATGCTGGGCGAAGTCATGAGCCAGACTGCCGGCGTGCGCCGGCCCGGCGCGGCCGCGCTGGACCTCGCCTATGTGGCGGCCGGCTACAGCGACGGCTTCTTCGAAGCCAACCTCCAGCCCTGGGACGTCGCGGCGGGCTCGCTGCTGGTGACCGAGGCTGGCGGACTGATCGGCAACTTCACCGGCGAGGCCGACTTCATGGACCACGGTGAATGTGTGGCCGGCAACCCGCGCATCTACGGCGCCCTGGTCGGCGCCCTGGGCAAATACAGCAAGTTCGCCGGCGCCGGCGACAAGGCCACGGTGCGGCAGGCGGCACTCGACGGCAACGCAGAAGCCGCACCCGCACCGGGCGGCGACGAGCCCGCGGTACCGGCGCCGGGAAAAACCACACTCAAGTCCAAACGCATCAAGGCCGGTGAGAGCAAGCCCGCTGCCACCCCGAGCCAGAGCCCACCGGACGCGCCCTTTTGAGGCTGCGTTTCCCGCTATAAAAATCATAGCTGCTTGCGCAGGTCCGGCATGGACGGGACACCCTGTTGACATGGATTTCCGGCGGCGGGCGCAGCGGCTTGGATGCGCGGTGCGAGGCCTGCCGGCGGGCGCCATTTACACCTTGTTTCGTCAGCCGCTGACGTGGCGCTGGGCTGTACGCCTACACGGGCGCCGCTTTACATAAACATTGTCAGTTACCATCAAAACATCACTGACACAGGGGCTGGCTGCACGGCGCAGACTCCCCCAAATCCTGAAAAAACAACGTACATGTCCACGATGCCAGACTCCCCTCCATCCACCTCTGCGCCAGCAGTCGCCGACTCGGCGCTGATGCGCGAAGTCGCCGAGCTGGTGGTTTCCTCGCTCAACCTGGAAACCGCGGCCACCGACATCCAGCCGGACGATCCGCTGTATGGTGATGGCCTCGGCCTGGACTCGATCGACATCCTCGAAATCGCGCTGGTCGTGTCCAAACGGTATGGCCTGCAACTGCGTGCCGACCACGAAGACAACACCGTGATCTTCCAGTCGCTGCGCAGCCTGAGCAACCACATCGCGCTGCAAAGAACGAAGTGAAACCCGGCTTGACGGCAAACCTGCTGCGCGGCATCCGCTGGGCAGCCATTGCCGGCTTTTGCATCGCTTATTCGGTGCTGTCCCATTTCGCCGCGGCCGACCCCAACCCCGACCTGTTCGACGCCGCCGTCGCCATGGCGCCGCCGCTGGCCCTGGGCGCGGTGCTGGCCTGGCGTTCCGCACACCGGCTCTGGATGCTGCTGCTGTGCCTCGGCGTGTGCGCCGCCCTGTATGCCTCGCGCCACTGGCTGGTGCAGCATTTCAACTGGGTGTTCCTGCTGCAGCATGCAGGCATGCAGGGCCTGCTGGGCCTGGCCTTCGGCCGCAGTCTTCGCGCCGGCCAGGTGCCCATGGTGTCGCGCTTCGCGGCGGTGATCCACGGCAGCCTGTCGCCCGCGCTGGAACGTTACACCCGGCAGGTGACCTGGGCCTGGACGCTTTATTTTTCCCTCATGACCAGCCTGTCGCTGCTGCTGTTCTGGCTGGCGCCGGTGGCCGTCTGGTCGGTGTTTGCCAACCTGCTGAACCTGCCGCTGCTGATCCTGATGTTCGCAGCAGAGTACGGCGCGCGGGTGATCCTGCTTCCCGCGTCCGACCGGTCCGGCCCGCTGGAGGCGATACGCGCCTGGCGGCAGACTGGCTCGGGCGCCGCGCCACCGCCCACCTGAGCCCGCCATGCCTGTTACCCACTATGCCCTGGTTTCCCACGAGCGCGGCGACGACGTCGTGGCGTGGCGCTATGGCGAAAGCATCACCGTGCGCCGTTATCTGGCCGACGTTCGGCACCTGGCCGCGGCCTTGCCCGCCGGCCGTCACATGCTCAATGCCTGCAGCGACCGTTACCATTTCACCGTGGGCCTGGGCGCCGCGCTGCTGACGCGAAAAATCTGCCTGTTGCCGCCCACCCACACGCCGGAAATGATCCGGCAGTTGCAGGCGCTGGCCCCCGACGTCTTTTGCCTGGCCGATGCCCCCCACGCCATCGACCTGCCCGGTTTTGTGTACCAGGACGCGTTTGCATCCGCGCCGCCCGACGCCGACACGGATGCCAGCGAAGCCTGCGACGTCCCGCTGATCCCGGGCAACCAGCCGGTGGCCGATGTCTTCACCTCGGGCTCCACCGGCCTGCCGCAACCGCACCGCAAAACCTGGGGTTCGCTGGTCCAAAGTGCACGTGCCGAAGCCCAGCGCCTGGGCTTGGCGCCGTCGCCGGGGGCCCGCAAAAGCCGGCCCTGCAGCACCGTGGGCACCGTCCCGCCGCAGCACATGTTCGGCTTTGAATCGACAGTCCTGATGCCCTTGCAAAGCGGCGCGGCGGTCCACGCCGGCCAGCCCTTTTACCCGGCGGATATCGTGAGCGCGTTGCAGTCCGTGCCGCGGCCGCGGGTGCTGGTGACCACACCGGTGCATTTGCGGGTGCTGCTGTCGTCGGGCATCGAGCTGCCGGCGCTGGACCTGGTGGTATCGGCCACTGCGCCCATGCTGCCATCGCTGGCGCAGCAGTGCGAGTCGCGTTTTTCCGCGCCCCTGTTCGAAATTTATGGCTCCACCGAAACCGGGCAGATTGCCTCCCGGCGCAGCGCACAAACCGACCAGTGGGAACTGTTTCCGCTGGTCACGCTGACGCCGCACGACGAGCGCATGTGGGCCTGTGGCGGCCATGTCGAGCAGGTGGTACCCATGAACGATGTGATCGAGCCCATCGACGCCCACCGCTTCTTCCTGCACGGCCGGCTCGCCGACCTCATCAATATCGCCGGCAAACGCAATTCGCTGGATTACCTGAACCACCAGCTGCTCAGCATCGAGGGCGTGCAGGACGGCGCCTTTTTCATGCCCGACGACAGCGACCACGCCACCGTGGTGCGCCTGATGGCGTTTGCGGTGGCACCAGGAATGACCCAGGCCGAACTGCATGCGGCGCTGAAAAAACGCATTGACAGCACCTTCCTGCCGCGTCCGCTGGTCCTGCTCGACGCCCTGCCGCGCAACAGCACCGGCAAGCTGCCGCGTGAAGCGCTGCAGTCCCTGGCGCAGGTGCACCAGAAAGGCCATCCGCATGCAGGGTGAGACCAGCCTGAGCTTTCCAGCCGGCCACCCGGTGTTTGCCGGCCACTTCCCGGGCCAGCCCATCGTGCCGGGGGTGCTGCTGCTCGATGCTGCGGTTCACGCCGTGCAGCAGGCACTGGCGGCCGGCGCTGGCGCCGCCTGCCAGGTCCATTCCGCCAAGTTCCTCAGCCCGGTGGCGCCCGGCGAAATCCTGCACCTGTCATGGAGCGACAGCGGCACGGGACAGATCCGGTTTGGCATCGCCGGTCCCGGCCGGCAGGTCGCCACCGGCGTCCTCGGCTTTGGCAGCCCCGCATGAGCGACGCTGAAACCGGGCCGGCGCGGGCCAGCTGGCGGCAGCGGCCGGAACGCAGCAACATGCTGATGCTGCGGGTCATGACCTGGATATCGCTGCGCCTGGGACGCGCCGCGGGCCGCTGCGTGCTCTATGGCATCGCGGTCTATTTCCTGCTGGCCAATGCCGCCGCGCGCCGCGCCTCCCGCGACTACCTGCAGCGCGCGCTGGACCTGCCCCGGGTCGGGTGGCGCCACATCTTCCGGCACTTCCTGAGTTTTGCCTCCTGCGTGCACGACCGGGTCTACCTGATCAACGACCGTTTCAGTCTTTTCGACATCCGGATCCACCAGGAGCACCTGATCGCCGAACTGACCGCCGACCGCAAGGGTGTGTTCCTGATGGGTGCACACATGGGCAGCTTCGAAGTGCTGCGCTCCATCGGGCGCCGCCGGCCGGGCATGCGCGTGGCCATGGTGATGTTCGAGGACAACGCCCGCAAGATCAACGCGGCCCTCAGCGCCATCAATCCGGCAGCGCAGCAGGACATCGTGGCGCTGGGCCATGCCGACTCCATGCTCAGGGTCCATGAACTGATCGAAGGCGGCAGCGTGGTCGGCATGCTGGCCGACCGCTGCCTGAATCACGACAGCACCCGGCCCGCCCCTTTCCTGGGTGAACCCGCGGAGTTCCCGGTGGGGCCCTTCCGCATGGCGGCCATCCTGCGCCGGCCGGTGCTGTTCATGGTCGGGCTGTATGGTGGCGGGAATCGCTACGATATTCATTTCGAAACCCTGGCCGACTTCTCCACCATCCCGGCCGGTGCCCGCGAGGCCGCGGTGCAGGCCGCCATCGCGCGTTACGCCCAGCTGCTCGAGGCGCACTGCCGCGCAGCCCCCTACAACTGGTTCAACTTTTTCGACTTCTGGCAGCCCGCCCCGCCCGCGCCCGAGGCCCACCCGGTACCCCCCCATGCATGACGCAACCCGAACCACCTCCCACCGCTTCTCCGCCCTGCTGGCCGGAGCAGGCCTGCTGCTGGCCCTGATGGCCACGCCCGCGCTGGCCGCCTGGGACATCGCGCAACTGATGCAGGGCCTGGCGCAGAACAAGTCTGGCCGCGCCAGCTTTGTCGAGAAAAAATACATCGCGCTGCTCGACAAACCGGTCGAGTCCTCGGGGGAGCTGCTGTACACCGCACCCGACCGGCTGGAAAAACGCACCTTCAAGCCGCGGCCCGAATCGATGCTGATTGAAAGCGGCACGCTGACGGTCGAGCGCAACAAGCGGCGCATGACGCTGCGCCTGCAGGACTATCCCGAGCTGGTGGCCTTCACCGAAAGCATACGCGGCACGCTGGCCGGTGATGTTGCCGCACTCAGGCGCGTCTACAACCTCGAGCTCGAAGGCAGCGAGGAGCGCTGGACACTGATCCTGCGTCCGGTCGAAACCAAAATGCTGGACGTGGTGCAGCGCATCCGCATAGGCGGCAGCCGTGCCGAAGTCAAGACCATCGAAATCGAGCAGACGGACAAGGACCGCTCGGTCATGGTCATCGCTCCGCTGGCCCCATGATTCGAGGTTTTTTTCGGCGGCAGCTGCTCCCGGTCTGGATCTGGCTGGCCGCCCTGCTGCTGTGCGGCGTGCTGGTGGCGCGCACCCAGTTCACCGCCGACATGTCGGCCTTTCTGCCGCGCTCACCCACGCCCGAACAGCAACTGCTGGTCGACCAGTTGCGTGACGGCCTGGTTTCGCGCCTGATCCTGGTCGGCATCGAGGGCGGCGACCTGCCGGCCCGCGCCGCCGTGTCCGGGGCCATGGCCGCCCACTTGCGCGCAGACAAACGTTTCACCACCATCAGCAACGGCGAATCCGGCGGCATGCAGCGCGACCAGGCCTTTCTGTTCGAACACCGCTACCTGCTCAGCCCGGCGGTGACGCCGGAGCGATTTACCACGGCCGGACTGCAGTCGGCCATCAGCGAAACACTGGACCTGCTGGCCTCGCCCGCCGGCCTGCTGACCAAGTCGCTGCTGCCGCGCGACCCGACCGGTGAAATCCCGCTGCTGCTCGAAGAATTTTCGGGCGACGGCAGCGGCGCCAACCGGCCCAACAGCGCCGGCGGCGTGTGGGCCTCGCGCGACGGCCAGCGCGCGCTGCTGCTGGCGCAAACCGTCGCACCCGGCTCCGACACCGACGCACAGGAAGATGCCATCCAGGCCGTGCGCGCCGCGTTCGCGCAGGCGCAGCAGGCCAGTCCGGGCACACCCGCTTCATCCATGAAACTGGTGGTCTCCGGCCCCGGCGTGTTTGCGGTGCAGGCGCGCGACACCATCAAGCGCGAGGTCACCCGCACCTCGATCATCAGCATGGCGCTGATGTTCACCCTGCTGATCATCATCTACCGGTCCTTCACCACGCTGGCCCTCGGCATGGTGCCGGTGGTGTCCGGCACGGTCGCCGGCATCGTTGCCGTGAGCCTCGGCTTCGGCGAGGTGCATGGCCTCACGCTGGGCTTCGGCACCACGCTGATCGGCGAGGCGGTGGACTATTCGATTTACCTGTTCGTGCAGTCGGAGCGCAGCGCCAGCGCCAGAACCGACTGGGTGCGCCGGTTCTGGCCGACTATCCGGCTCGGCGTGTTGACCTCGGTGGCGGGCTTTGCCTCGCTGCTGTTTTCGGGTTTTCCGGGGCTCGCGCAGCTGGGCCTGTATTCCATCGCCGGCCTGCTGACCGCCGCAGCGGTCACGCGGTTTGTGATGCCACACCTGATGCCCGCGGGCTTCCGGGTGCGTGACGTGTCTCCGCTGGGGCGCACGCTGCAGGGCTGGGTGGCGCTGGCACCCCGCCTGAAGTGGCCGGCACTGGTCTTGCTGCTGCTGGCCTGCATTCCGCTGGCCATCCATCGCGACCATCTGTGGAACCACGAGCTGTCGGCGCTGAGCCCGGTGTCCATGGCCGACCAGCGGCTGGACACCGAGCTGCGCGCCGACCTGGGCGCGCCCGACGTGCGCTACCTGGTGGTGGTCAGCGCCCCCAGCCAGGAACAGGCACTCAGGGCCTCGGAAGCCACGGTGATGGCCCTGCAGGGCCTGGTGGCGCAGCAGGTGATCACCGGCATCGACACACCGACGCGTTTCCTGCCCAGCATGGCGACCCAGCAGGCCCGGCTCGCGAGCCTGCCGGCACCGGCAGAGCTCGGTCCGCGGCTGCGGCAGGCAGTGGCCGATTTACCGATCCAGGCGGACAAGCTGGCCCCCTTCCTCGCAGACGCGGAAGCCGCGCGCAGGAGCCGGCCACTGCAACGCGCGGACCTGGAAGGCACCACGCTCGCAGTTGCCGTCGACGGCATGCTGCTGCAATACAGCGCCACCCCGTCCCGGCCGGCCGGCTGGAGCGCACTGCTGCCCTTGCATGCACCGGCCAGCGGCATCATCGATGCAGCCGCGGTGCGCCAGGCGCTGGCGGCAGCGCCTTCGTCCAGTGCCGCCGGCAACACCCTGTTCGTCGACCTCAAGGGCGAAGCCGACAAGCTTTACAGCGGCTACCTGCGTGAGGCGATCCTGCTGTCGCTCGCCGGCGTCGCCGCCGTCGCCCTGCTGCTGCTGCTGGCCCTGCGCTCACCCGGCCGGACCCTGAGGGTGTTGCTACCGCCGGCGGCGGCCATCGTGGTGGTGCTGGGCGGCCTGGCGCTGGCTGGCCACCGGCTGACCATTCTTCACCTGATCGGCCTGCTGCTGGTGGTGGCCGTGGGCTCCAACTACGCGCTGTTTTTCAACAGCGCTGCGCCAAAGTCCGCGCCCGGCGACGAGGCCGCGCGTGAGGACAGCGAAGCATCCGGCATCACGCCGCGTACGCTGGCTTCCCTGCTGTTTGCCAACCTCACGACGGTGGCCGGTTTCGGCGTGCTGGCAATCTCGACAGTACCGGTGTTTCAGGCCATCGGCCTGACGGTCGGACCCGGCTCGGTGCTGGTGCTGCTGTTTTCGGCGATTTTTGCGGGCAAGCCTGGGGCCGCGACGACAGCGCCATCGGGAGGCAACACCGCATGAACACACCGGCCCCTTCAGGCCCGATGCACCGGCGCTGGCAGTGGCCACCGCTGGTGAGCCTGTCGCTGGTCATCCATGGGGCTGCGGTCCTCGCCGTGGTGGCCTTCCCGTCCAGTTGGCCCTGGGCGCTGGCGGTGGTGGTGGTCAACCATGCCTTGCTGGCAGCGGTCGGCCTGCTGCCGCGCAGCCACTGGCTGGGCGCCAACTGGACGCGGCTGCCGGCCGCCGCCGCGGCGCGCGGCGAAGTCGCCCTGACCATCGATGACGGCCCCGACCCGGTGGTCACGCCCGCCGTGCTGGACCTGCTGGACAAACATGGTGCCCGGGCCACTTTTTTCTGCGTGGGGCGCCAGGCCGCGCTGTATCCGGAGATCTGCCGCGACATCCTCAGGCGCGGCCACCGCATCGAAAACCACAGCCAGTTGCACCGCCACAATTTTTCATTGCTGGGGCCGGCCGGATTCCGGCGCGAGCTCGAGGCGGCCCAGGCCACCCTGGCGACGATCACCGGCGACCGGCCGCAGTTTTTCCGTGCGCCCGCCGGTTTGCGCAATCCCTTTCTCGACCAGGCCCTGCACCACACTGGCCTGCGGCTGGCAAGCTGGACGCGGCGCGCCTACGACACACGCCAGGGCAATCCCGCCATCGTGCTGCGCAAGTTGTGCAGCTCACTGCGGGCCGGCGACATCCTGCTGCTGCACGACCGCCATGCGGCCCTCACGCCGCGGGGCGTGCCGGTGATCCTGGAGGTCCTGCCCCCGCTGCTGCAGGCGATCGCGCAGGCCGGCCTGCGGCCCGTCACCCTGCGTGAGGCCCTGACATGAGCTCCCGACCCGCCCCCTTCGTCAAGCAGCTGGTGGCCGAGGCCGCCCTGCCTTACCGCGCCGCCGGGCTGTATGCCTGGTTTTTTGCGCGCGGCAAACTCGGCGGCGATCCGGTGTTTGCGCACCTGCTGGCCACCGGGCTGCTGAGCGGGCGCCAGCGCATCCTCGACATCGGTTGCGGCCAGGGCCTGTTGAGCTCCTGGCTGCTGGCCGCGCAGGACGCCAGCAACAAGGCCACCTGGCCTGAAAGCTGGCCCTCCGCGCCGCAGGCCGAGCATGTGCGCGGGATCGAACTGATGGCCCACGATGTGGCGCGCGCCGACAGCGCGCTGGCATCGGCAGTCAGCGCCGGCCGCGCCAGTTTTGTCCAGGCCGACATGTGCCAGGCCGAGTTCGGCGCCGCCGACGCAGTGGTGATCCTCGACGTGCTGCACTACGTCCCACTGGCCGCCCAGGACGAGGTGCTGGCGCGCGTGCGCCGCAGCCTGGCCCCGGGCGGCGTGCTGTTGCTGCGCGTGGGCGATGCCGCAGGCGGCCTGCGTTTTGCCATCAGCAACTGGGTCGACCACCTGGTCACCACCTTGCGCGGCCATCGCCTGGGCACGTTGTATTGCCGGCCGCTGGCCGCCTGGCAGGACACGTTGTCCAGGCTGGGTTTTGTGGTGCACGCGCAATCGATGAGCGAGGGCACGCCATTTGCCAACGTGCTGCTGGTCGCCCGGCTGCAGCCCGAGTCATGACCCTACCGAGGATCCGATGATTTCCGACCCCCCCCCACCTCCCGCCGCCATGCAGGCATTGCGGCTGTCGCACTTCACGGCCGCCAGCTGCATCGGCGTCGGCCTTGACGCCACCCTGGCCTCGTTGCGGGCAGAACGCAGTGGCCTCAAACCCTGCGATTTCGATTCGGTCGACCTCGCCACCTGGACCGGCGACGTCCCGGGCGTGGACCTCGAAGTCCTGCGCCCCGACTTGCGCGCCTTTGACTGCCGCAACAACCGCCTGGCCCAGCTGGCACTGCGCCAGGACGGCTTCGAGCAAGCCGTGCTGGCGGCGGCCGGCCGGGTGGGCAAACAGCGCATCGGTGTATTTCTCGGGACCAGCACCTCGGGCATCCTCGAGACCGAACTCGCTTACCGGGCGCTGGACCCGGTCACCGGCGCCCTGCCGGCTTCCCTGGTGTACGCCGGCAGCCACAACCCCTTTTCAGTGACGGCATTCGTGCGCAGCTACTTTGGCCTGGAAGGGCCGGCCGTGACCGTGTCCTCCGCCTGCTCTTCCAGCGCCAAGGTATTCGCCTCGGCGCGCCGCATGATGGCCGCCGGGCTGATCGATGCCGCGGTGGTCGGCGGCGTGGACTCGCTGTGCCTGACCACGCTGTACGGCTTCAACTCGCTGGACCTGCTCTCGCGCCAGCCCTGCCAGCCTTTCGACGCAGCGCGCAAGGGAATCTCCATCGGCGAGGGCGCGGCCTTTGTGCTGCTCGAAAAGCTGCCAGGCAGCCTGGACGCGAATGTGATCCTGCTGCGCGGGATCGGCGAGTCCAGCGATGCCCACCACATGTCGGCGCCGCATCCCGAAGGCCGCGGTGCCGTCACCGCCATGCGCCAGGCGCTGGCCAGCGCGGGACTGCTGCCCGGGCAGATTGACTACATCAACCTGCACGGCACGGCCACACCCTCGAACGACGCCGTCGAAGGCAAGGCCGTGGCCTCGGTGTTCGGCAACTACGCGCTGCCCGGCAGTTCCACCAAGGGCGCCACCGGCCATACCCTGGGTGCGGCCGGTGGCCTGGAGGCCGTCATCAGCGCACTGGCCCTGCAGCAGGGCTTCATGCCCGGCGGCGTCAACACACACCAGGTCGACCCGGACCTGCCGGTGGACTACCTGCTGCACAACCGCGAGCAGGCGCCGCAGCATGTGCTGAGCAACTCCTTTGGCTTTGGCGGCACCAACTGCAGCCTTGTTTTTGGCCGTGCAGGATAGGAAGCACTCATGACTGTCAGCAACACTTCAATCCCTCTCACGGTGTTCGTGGAAGGCATCGGCCTGGTCGGCCCCGGCCTGTCGAGCTGGGACGAGGTCCGGGACAAGCTGCTGGGCCAGACCCCCTATGTGTCGACACCCACCGTGTTGCCGCCGCCCATGTCGCTGCCCGCCGCCGAACGTCGCCGGGCCGGCGCCGTCATCAAGGTCTCGCTGGCGGTCGGCCACGAGGCCGTCAACGCTGCCGGGCTGCGCGCCGCAGACCTGCCCTCGGTGTTCACCTCGTCCGGCGGCGACGGCGTGAACTGCCATGACATCTGCTCGACGCTGGCTTCCAGCGACCGGTTGATCTCGCCGACACGGTTTCACAACTCGGTGCACAACGCCGCCTCCGGCTACTGGAGCATTTCCACCGGCGCCACGCCGACATCCTCGGTGCTGTGCGCCCACGACGGAAGCTTTTCTGCAGGACTTCTGGAAGCGGTCACACAGGCCGTCGTGGACAACACCCCGGTGCTGCTGGTGGCCTATGACACCCACTACCCGGAACCCCTGAACAGCAAACGGCCGGTGCCCGACACCCTGGGTGTCGCGTTGGTGCTGAGTCCGCAGCGCAGCGAACGCAGCCTGGCCCGTATCACGCTCTCCGGCGCCGCTTGCATGAGCCGCGCGCCGGTGGACACGCTGAGCGATCCCGGCCTGGAGTTCCTGCGCCAGACCATACCGGCTGCACGCGCCCTGCCCCTGTTGCAGGGCATTGCCAGGCAGCAGGCCGCCACCGTGACACTGGATTACCTGGACGACATGCACCTGGCCCTGGACCTTGCGCAGCCATGACCCCGCCGCCCACACTGAGCCACGACGAGATTGCCCGCCGTATCCCGCACCAGGGCGACATGTGCCTGCTGGACGCGGTCAGCGCCTGGGACGACACCCGGATCCAGTGCCTGGCCACCAGCCACCGCGCCCCGTCCAACCCGCTGCGTGCGCAGGGCCGGCTGGGCGCCGCCTGCGGCGTTGAATATGCGGCGCAAGCCATGGCGGTGCATGGTGCGCTGGTGGGCGAAAGCCTGGCCGGTGGCGGCGATGCCGGCGCGGCCCCGCGTGCCGGCTACCTGGCCAGCATCCGCAGCGTGAGCCTGCATGTGGACCGGCTGGACACCCTTGCCGCGCCGCTGCTGATCAGCGCCGAGCGCATCACCGGTGACAGCAACACCGTGCTGTACAGTTTTTCCTTAACCGCCGGCGACACGGCGCTGATCAGCGGGCGGGCAGTGGTGGTGCTGGACGCCTCCGCGCTCGCCTTGCCCGCCGGCACGCCCGCCCGACCCATGTTTCCAGGAGAACACCCATGAGCACCCCTTCCAGACGCGCCCTTGTCACCGGGGGCAGCGGCGGCATCGGTTCAGCCATCTGCCGGCGCCTTGCGGCCGACGGCTACAGCGTCATCGTCCACGCCAACGGCAACCTCGAGAAGGCGCAGGCGCTGGCGGCGGACATCACGGCACAGGGCGGCCAGGCCCAGGCCGTGGCTTTCGATGTGACCGATGCGGCAGCGACGGCGGCGGCGCTGGAGGTCTTGCTGGAGGGCGGCCCCATCCAGGTGCTGGTCAACAACGCCGGCATCCACGACGACGCTGTTTTCCCCGGCATGCAACTGGCGCAGTGGCAGCGCGTGCTCGACGTGTCGCTCAACGGCTTCTTCCATGTGACGCAGCCGCTGACCATGCCCATGATCCGCACCCGCTGGGGCCGCATCATCACCATCACCTCGGTCGCCGCGGTGGCCGGTAACCGCGGCCAGGTCAACTATTCGGCCGCCAAGGGCGCGCTGCATGCGGCGACAAAATCGCTGGCGCTTGAAGTAGCCAGCCGCGGCATCACGGTCAATGCCGTGGCGCCCGGCATCATCGATACCGCCATGACGCAGGGAAGCTTCAGCGCAGAGCTCATCAACCAGATGGTGCCGATGAAACGGGCCGGCAAGGCCGAGGAAGTGGCCGAGCTGGTGGGTTTTCTGGCCTCCGAAAAAGCCGCCTACATCAGCGGCCAGATCATCTCGATCAATGGCGGGATGATCTAGGGCCTGTTCACAGGCCCTAGCTTTTGATGCGCCGCCAGAGCAGCAGCGGCAGCCGAACGAGAAAACCCAGGAACAGCCGCGAGTGCATCCAGCTCAGCAGCAGGTTGTCGCGCAGGTAGTTGAAGTGCGACACACCCCCTTCGTCGGGGCGGAAGTACTTGACGGTGGCCGGCACGTTGACGGGTTTGACACCCAGCCAGCACATGCGCACCACGGCCTCGGGGTCGAAGTCGAAGCGGCGCATCCAGCGCTGCCCATGCATGACGCGCCGCAGCGGCGCTATCGGATACACGCGAAAACCGAACAGCGAGTCGCCGATGCCGGCCCAAAGGGTTTCCAGGTCGGCCCAGCCGTTGGAGACCTTGCGCCCGTTGACACGCAGGCGTGGCGCGTCGGCGGCAAATACCGGCACGCCCAGCACCATGGCTGCGGGCTGGGCGGCGGACCGCGCCATGAAGTCGGGAATCAGCTGCGCCGGATGCTGGCCGTCGGAGTCCATCGTCAGGACATGGGTGAAGCCCTGCGCCGCCGCCCGGTCGATGCCATGCAGCACCGCAGCGCCCTTGCCGACGTTCTGCGGCAGCACGATCACCTGCAGCCCCGGGTCCTGCGCGGCCATGGCCTGCAGGCCGGCGGCACTGTCGTCGGTGCTGCCGTCGACCACCACCCATACCGGCGTCCACTGCGCCCGTGCCGAACGTACGGTGTCGTAGACCTTGGGACCGGGGTTGTAGCTGGGAATCAGGACGAGGTGGGAGGGCGAGGCGCTGCGGAACGGGGAAAGGGTTGAAGAGACGGTCATCGGCATCAACAAAGGGCGGTGGAAGTCAGGGACCTACGGCTCAGGCCGGCGGCGCCTTGACGGGAAAATCCGGCAACTGCGCATGCGCGAGTTCGGACTGGAAGTACTGTTCGAGTTCGCGGACGAATTGTGCCGTGTCGCGCGGCGGATCGAAGCGCCTGCCGAGCCGCACACGGTAGGTGATGGGCATGCTGGGTGTCCACAGCAGCGACCAGCCTTTGCCGAGAAAGCCGGAGTCGGTTTCGATAAACACCGTCTGCACCGGCACGCCAGCCTTTTTGGCGATCAGGCCGGTGGTGCCCTGCATCGCGCCCACCGGGAAACGCATGGTCCGCGTGCCCTCGGGAAACAGCAGCAGGTGGCTGCCACGGGCCAGGTCATCCACGCCGAGTTGCACCATGGTGCGCAGCGGGGTGTTGCGGATATACCCGGCCAGCCGCGCGCCGGCGCCGAAGAACACGCTGTTGACCAGTTCCGCCTTCATGATGCAGGCCGCATCGGGCAGGCGCGACAGGATCATCACGGCGTCGAGCAGGCAGGGATGGTTGGGCGCGATCACCATGGCCTGGCCGTCCCGGAGCACATCGAGCGCGGACAGGTCGAAGCGGCAGGCGCCCATGCGTGTCAGGAAGTGCAGGTAGGCGCGCGTGGTGTGGGTCACCAGCCGCCGTCCCAGGCGTTTGCTCAGCGCGCGCGGCAACAGCGCGCGCATCGGAAAGGCCAGCAGCGTCACGCTCAGGCAGATCACGCCGAGCACGAGGTAGCCCAGGTACATCCGCAGGCTCTCGTGCAGACGGGTGGGCCTGACGTGGATCTCCAGCGGTTTGTCGAGCAGGGCGTGCGGCTTGTAGTCCATGACTCAATGGGCCAGGGGTGCGCCGTGGACCGCGACTTCCGGCGGGTCTGCCGCATCCACCACACGGATATTGGCCTTGCGCAGGCGCATGGCCTTCCAGGAACGCTTCAGGTTCAAGGCCGACGAGATGTAAAAAATGCCCTTGAGTATCCGCAGCGAACGCCAGATCGGCGTCTTGCCGAAAATATCGCCGGCCAGCATGGACAACAAGGCCTCCTTCACGCGCCAGTCATTTCGCGGCGCCATGAACAGGTCGCGCATGGTCGGGTTGGTCACGCGATAGATGAACCAGGAAAATTCCTTCGGACCCTTGCGCACCTGGCGGTCGAAGTGCGCCAGCGCCGCTGCCGCTTTCGCCGGCTCGCGCAGGCAGGTGTCCACCGTTTCGGCGCCGACAAAGCCGCCCTGCATGGCCAGCATCACGCCCGATGAAAACACCGGGTCGATGAAGGTGAAGGCGTCACCGATCATCACGTAGCCCGGGCCATGCGTGCGCTCGCAGGCGTAGGAAAAATTGCCGGTGGCTTCCACGTCCGACGACAGCGTGGCCTGGGCCAGGCGCTCGCCGAGGGCCGGGCACAGGGCGATGGTGTCGAGGAAAAAGTCCTTCACTGGCTTGGTGCGCGTCTTCAGGTAGTGCGGCCAGCCCACCGCGCCCACGCTGGTGAAGCCGTCGGCCAGCGGAATGAACCAGAACCCGCCGTGGTCGCACCAGAAACACGTGATGTTGCCCTCGGCCTGGCCGGCAAGCCGTGTCGCGCCGGTGAAGTGGCCGTACAGCGCCGAGCTGTTGTGTTTGGGATTGCGGTGCTTGATGTCGAACTG